>CALWOF010000078.1 GCA_944382995.1 uncultured Oscillospiraceae bacterium
GTGGTCATCACCTCCATCGACCCCACCCACCACGACTACGTCATGAAGACCCTGGCGGAGGAGAAGTGGTGCTTCTGCGAGAAGCCCCTGAGCCAGAACGCCAAGGACTGCGAGGAGATCATCCGGCGTGAGCAGGAGATCGGCAAGCGGCTGGTGCAGGTGGGCTTCATGCGCCACTATGACCGGGGCTATGCCGAGATGAAGCGGATCATCTCCTCCGGCGAGCTGGGCGCCCCCCTGCTGATCAAGGCCTGCCACCGCAACGTCTCCCAGGGCCCGGGCTTCAAGACCGAGAACGGCGTCACCAACGTGGCCATCCACGAGCTGGACATCTGCCGCTGGCTGCTGGACGACGAGTATGAGGACGTCCAGTGCGTGAAGGTCCGCCAGAGCGCCAACTCCGACAAGGGCTATGACAACCCCCAGGTGATGCTGATGCGCACCAAGAAGGGCTGCTTCATCGACGTGGAGGTCCAGGTGGCCGACGGCTACGGCTATGACATCCAGTGCGAGGTGGTCTGCGAGAACGGCACCGTCAAGCTGCCCGATCCCTACGCCGTGGTGTGCCGCTCCCGTCCCGCCGGCTGGGACAGCGTGAAGCCCGCCGAGTCCATGCCCATCATGACCGACTGGAAGGAGCGCTTCATCGAGGCCTACGACATCGAGTTCTGCAAGTGGGTGGAGTCCGTCCACGCCGGCAAGCTCACCGGCCCCTCCAGCTGGGACGGCTACGTGGCCTGCGTGGCTGGCGACGCCCTGAACGCCTCCCGCGGCACCTCTCAGTTCCTGAAGGTGGAGACCATGGAAAAGCCGGAGATGTACAAGTAAGCGTCTCCCACAGAAAGCGCCCAAAAGGCCGCCCGGAAGGGCGGCCTTTTTGTGGAGGAAAGATCCGGTAAGAGTGAAGAGTTGAGAGAGCCTCTGGTCGGATGGAAGCTGCGCTTCTTGTATCTCCACTCTTTACTCTCCACGCTTCGCTCTGTTGGAAGTCTTGTTTCTTTTTGTTTCCAAACGTTCACAAAATCTCCCTTGTTTTCGCGGTGGGAGGGGTTGTACCATAGAGACAGAGGAGGGAAATACCGAGCGGCCGGAATGGCCGGGAAGAAGGGATGGATATGAAAACACGGAAGGTACATCTGTTTCTGCGCTGCGGGGCGGCGCTGTCGGCGATGCTGGTGATGGCCCCGGCGGCCGCAGCGGCGGACAGCGGGGAGGCCGTGCGCATCCCCCAGCTGCTCCGCGTCCTCTGGGAGGCGAAGACCGCCCAGAGGGACGACTGGGCCCTGCTGCTGGTGAACCCCTGGCACACGGTGCCGGAGGACTATGAGATAGAACTGGCATCCCTGTCCAACGGCCTCCAGGTGGACACGCGGATCCATGATGCGCTGGAGGAGATGCTCTCTGACTGCCGGGAGGCGGGGCTCTCGCCCATCGTCTGCTCCGCCTACCGGACGGAGGAGACCCAGACCCGGCTGTACAGCAACAAGGTGGCCCGGGTCCGGGCGTCCGGCGTGCCGGAGGATCAGGTGGAGGCGGAGGCCGCCAGGTGGGTGGCGCCGCCGGGCACCAGCGAGCACCAGACCGGTCTGGCGGTGGACATCGTGGCGGCCAGCTATCAGATCCTGGACGAGAGGCAGGAGGACACCGCCGAGCAGCAGTGGCTGATGGAGAACAGCTGGAGGTACGGCTTCATCCTCCGCTATCCCACGGAGAAGAGCGATATCACCGGCATCGGCTACGAGCCCTGGCACTACCGCTATGTGGGCAAGGCCGCCGCCGCGGCCATGCACCGCACCGGGGAGTGCCTGGAGGAATACCTCCGGCGGATGGACGCGCTGGAAGAGCTGCTGCCGCCTCTGCCGGAGGCTCCGGCCGCCGCGGCAGCCCCGGAGACATGACCTGCGAGGAAGAAACCAGCGCCCCGGCCTGAAGGCCGGGGCGCTGGACTTTTTCAGTTCATTTCCAGAGATCCAGAAGATCCACGGTGTCCTCGTCATCCTCCGGCTCGTAGCAGTCGGCGAAGGTCCGCTCGAACCGGCGCTGGTTCCGGCGGCTGTTGGGCGTCATCCGGTCCAGGTTCCGCAGGAAGGAGGCAATCATCCCCAGCAGGTACCCGATGGTGTTGGGCGCGGAGGTGCGCCAGATGACCAGCACCGTGATCACAGACACCCCCAGAACGCCCAGTACGGTCTGCCGCAGAATGCGGCGGAAGGCCAGAACGAGGTCAAAGGCGGGAAACTCCTTCTGTCTGCGTCTGGCCAGAGGGACAGAGGAACAGACGGCCACCAGGGCGCGGATGCCGAAAAAGCTCATGACCGCGAATCCCGCCGCGGCTGCCAGAAGAAAGCGGAGAGCGATGTTGAAAATGTCCATACCGATGCCCTCCTGTGACGGTTTTCCTGGTATGATTATACAGGAGAAACGGTCTCTTGGCAAGAGGGGGTTCAGGTGAGCCACGCCGTCCGCCCGTCCAGCTGTCCGCCTTGGACGGTCACGACCCCATAGGAGGGGCGGGAGGAGGCACCGATGCTGCCGGGATTCAGGAACAGCGTCCGCCCCCGGCGGTCCACCAGGGGCCTGTGGGTGTGGCCGAAGAGAAACAGGTCCAGCTGCCGCTCCTCCGCCGCGTAGCCGGCGGTCAGGAGAGACTGCTTTACCCCGTAGGTGTGGCCGTGGCACAGGAGGATGCGCTTGCCCCGGATCTCCAGCAGCCGTTCGGCGGGCTCGATGGGGCGGAAGTCGCAGTTGCCGGGGACCTGTTCCAGGGGAATATCCGGAAAGCGGTCGCGGAGCCGCTCCGCATCCCGCCAGCAGTCCCCCAGATGGAGGATCAGATCCGGCTCCGTCAGTTCCACCGCACGCTCCATGGGGGCGATGGCACCGTGGGAGTCGGAGAGCACCAGAATATCCATAGAGAGCTCCTTTCAAAGACCTTTCCCCCAGTATAGCGGAGGGCGGCGCAGGATGCAAATCCTTTTATCCGCTGAAAAATTTGAAGAAGGGGGTTGACAACCGCGGGGAGACATGGTATATTCTACACATGGTTAGTCAATACTAACCTCTGGCGCGGGCCGGGAGCGGCCCATTCTTTCACTCCTATAGTTAGTAATAACTAACTATAGAGGCAGGAACGGAGGGACTGACGTGGAGCGGAGCTTTGAGACAGTGCTGGTGGAGCAATGCGCGCCCACACTGGCAGGGATCAAGCCCGCCAGCCTGTTTCGCTGGCAGGGCGCCGACAGGCGTCAGTCACGGGAGGCCGCGGCCCGCTGGGCCAGAGAACTGGCCCCTTACGGCATCACCGTCCGGGTCCTGAAATGCTGTCCGCAGACGGGTGCTTGTCTGATCTACCTGTACCGGGCCGGGTGGCTCCGGTCGATCCTCACGGAGCCATCCGTCCGCGCCTTTCTGGAGCGGACAGGGTACGAGGCGGATCAGGACTGCCAGGGGCTGCTCCGGCAGCTGTCGGCACGGCTGTGCCTGGAGCGGGACTTCCCCCATGAGATCGGCGTGTTTCTGGGCTATCCTCTGGAGGACGTGGTGGGCTTTATCGCAAACCGCGGCAGGAACTACACCTGCTGCGGCTGCTGGAAGGCCTACGGCGACCCGGAGGCGGCGCGGAGGCGCTTTGATCGATACCGCCGGTGCACCGCCATCTGCTGTGAGCGGTTCCGCCGGGGCGTACAGATCACGCGGCTGATCGCGGCGTGAGGCAGACCAACCTATGCTGGAAAGGAAGCACACACATGAACAAATTAGCCATCGTCTACTGGAGCGGTACCGGAAACACGGAAACCATGGCCAACTGCATCGCGGAAGGTGCGCGGGAGGCCGGGGCGGAGGTCGCCCTGATGGGACCCGCCGCATTCTCGGCTGCGGGGCTCACGGAATACCAGGTGGTCGCCTTCGGCTGTCCCGCCATGGGTGCCGAACAGCTGGAGGAGGACGAGGTGGAACCCATGTTCTCCGGGCTGGAAGGCTCTCTGGGAAGCAAGAAGATCGCCCTGTTCGGCTCCTACGGCTGGGGCGACGGACAGTGGATGCGGGACTGGTGCGCCAGAGCGAAGGCCGCCGGCGCTGACCTGTACGACGAGGAGGGCCTGATTGCCAACGAGTCCCCCAATGAGGAGGCCCGCGAGGCCTGCCGGGACCTGGGCCGCAGTCTGGCGGCCTGGTAAATTCTGCTCATCAAAGATCGCCGCTGTCACAGGTGACTTCTTTGATACTTATCTCCTTTTTTCCCCTCAACATGGCCGACCCGCGGAGTGCCTGCCGCGGGTCGGCCGACTCCTTTTTCCATGTGCAAAAATTTTCGGGAGGGGCTTGACACAGATGGTTAGTCATGGTAAACTACAGAACCGAAGAGGAGTTAGAAAGAACTAACTGCTTGAAAGAGCCAATGGGCAGCGAAGCTTGCAAAGGAGGGAGGTCCCGTGATGCCTCTGGCGATGGCACAGCCCGGTGAGACGGTCACGATCCGTAAGATCACAGGGAAGGATGAGGTGCGTCAGCACCTGGCGGAGCTGGGCTTTGTTGTGGATACCCAGGTCACAGTGGTGAGCCGGATAGCCGGCAACCTCATTTTACAGGTGAGGGACAGCCGGGTGGCCCTGGACAGGACCATGGCGAACCGGATCATGTTTTGACAAGGAGGAGAGACGATGAAGACATTGAAGGACGTACAGGTGGGGCAGACCGCCACGGTGGTGCGGCTCCACGGAGAGGGCGCCACCAAGCGCCGGATTATGGACATGGGCCTGACGAAGGGCGTGGAGGTCCATGTGCGGAAGGTCGCCCCGCTGGGGGACCCCATGGAGCTGAACGTGCGGGGCTATGAGCTCAGCGTGCGGAAGGCGGACGCGGAGATGATCGAGGTCTCCTGAAAACCGCAAAGAGGGGACTGCGTCCCCCTTGCCGGCATTTGCCGGAAAGACAGATCACAGGCGGCGGGAGCCGCTGTTTTTCAGAAGGAAAGTTAGTTAAAACTAACATTTTGGAAGGAGAGGACCCATGGACATCAAGATCGCACTGGCCGGCAATCCCAACAGCGGCAAGACCACGCTGTTCAACGATCTGACCGGCTCCAACCAGTATGTGGGCAACTGGCCCGGCGTCACAGTGGAGAAGAAGGAGGGCCGCCTGAAGGGGCACAAGGACATCGTCATCCAGGACCTGCCGGGCATCTACTCCCTGTCTCCCTACACTCTGGAGGAGGTGGTGGCCCGGAATTACCTGGTGAACGAGAAGCCGGACGCCATTTTGAACATCGTGGACGGCACCAACATCGAGCGGAACCTGTACCTGACCACCCAGCTCATCGAGCTGGGCCTGCCCGTGGTGGTGGCGGTGAACATGATGGATCTGGTCCGCAAAAACGGCGACCGGATCGACGCGGAGAAGCTGGGGGAGGCCCTGGGCTGCGACGTGGTGGAGATCAGCGCCCTGAAGGGCGAGGGCGGCGCGGCCGCGGCGGAGAAGGCCGCCCGGCTGGGCCAGCAGAAGCACGCCGGCGAGCTGCCCCATGTGTTCACCGGCAGCGTGGAGCACGCCATCGCCCACATCGAGGAGTCCATCCAGGGCATGGTGGACGAGCGGTATCTCCGCTGGTACGCGGTGAAGGTCTTTGAGCGGGATGAGAAGGTCCTGGCGGACCTGGAGCTGGACGAGGGCCTCCGGGCCCACCTGGAGCGGCACATCGCCGACTGCGAGAAGGAGCTGGACGACGACGCCGAGAGCATCATCACCAACCAGCGCTACGCCTACATCAGCTCCCTGGTCTCCAAAGCCGTGAAGAAGGCCGGCGCAAAGCACCGCCTCTCCACATCCGACAAGGTCGACCAGATCGTCACCAACCGCATCCTGGCTCTGCCCATCTTCGCCGCGGTGATGTTCGTGGTGTACTGGATCGCCATGGGTCCCTTCGGCACCTTCCTCACCGACTGGACCAACGACGTGCTGGGCACCGCCTGGCTGGTGGACATCCCCAAGGCCGCCCTGGAGGGCTGGGGCGTCAATGAGGTGCTCGTCGGCCTGATCTGCGACGGCGCCCTGGCCGGCGTGGGTGCGGTGCTGGGCTTCGTGCCCCAGATGCTGGTGCTGTTCCTCATGCTGGCCGTTCTGGAGGACATCGGCTACATGGCCCGGATCGCCTTCATCATGGACCGGATCTTCCGGAAGTTCGGCCTCTCCGGCAAGAGCTTCATCCCCATGCTGGTGGGCACCGGCTGCGGCGTCCCCGGCGTCATGGCCTCCCGCACCATTGAGAACGAGCGGGACCGGCGTATGACCGTCATGACCACCTGCTTCATCCCCTGCGGCGCCAAGCTGCCCATCATCGGCATGATCGCCGGCGCCCTGTTCAACGAGTCGGCCCTGGTGGGTGTCTCCGCCTACTTCATCGGCGTGGCGGCCATCGTCATCTCCGGCATCATCCTGAA
>CALWOF010000079.1 GCA_944382995.1 uncultured Oscillospiraceae bacterium
CGGGGCTTCAGGGGGCCGTAGCACAGCGTGTCGTGGCCCCGGCGGGCCATGACCTCCACGGGCATGCAGCCCTCGAAGACCATCTTGTCCTCAAAGCCGTGGACCGGGGCCTCCTCCGCCTGGGTCAGCTCCCGCCAGAAATCGTCGTACTCCGCCTCCGTCATGGGACAGTTGACATAATCCGCCGTGCCCCGGTCGTACCGGGAGCCGAACCAGGCGCGGTCCATGTCCACGCTCTCGGCGCTCACCAGGGGGGCCGCCGCGTCGTAGAAGTGGAGGGCGGTGTCCGCCCCCAGCAGGGCCTGGAGCCGCTCCGCCAGCGCGTCGGAGGTCAGGGGGCCGGAGGCGACCACCACCTCCCCCTCCGGGATGTCGGTGACCTCGCCGGGCACCACGGTGATGTTGGGGTGGCTCCGGAGCTTCTCCGTCACCATCCGGGCGAAGCCGTGGCGGTCCACCGCCAGGGCGCCGCCGGCCTCCACCCGTGTGGCGTCGGCACAGGCGAGGATCAGGGACCCCAGCCGCCGCAGCTCCTCCTTCAAAAGGCCCACGGCGTTCTCCAGCTGGTCGGACCGGAGGGAGTTGGAGCAGCACAGCTCCGCGAAGTTCTCCGTCTCGTGGGCGGGGGTCTTTTTCTCCGGCTTCATCTCCCGGAGGGTGACAGCAATGCCCCGCTGCGCCAGCTGCCAGGCGCACTCGCTGCCGGCCAGGCCGGCGCCGATGACTGTAACGTTCATAGCAAAGTTCCTTCTTTTGTTTCTGCAAAACGGCGGCCGGCTCCCGCCGGGGCCGTTTCCACGGGGGATGTGCCTGGTGCGTCCCATTGGACGGGGAATCCAGCCGCGTCGGCGGCTTGCCCCGATGCGCCCCCCATTGTCGTCGGCACAAGCTTCGGATCGTTTGCCCCGGCCCACAGGGCCAGGTCTCGCTCCCTCCGCTGCGCCTCCTCTCCCCACCGCGCGGGGCGCGGTGGGGACCCCGGTTTGAGACATCAAAAAGAGAATGCGCCGCGCCCGGTGGAAGAGAAAAAATGTTTCGGCGCGACTTTGGGCGCGGAGGCCCAAAGGTCGCTTATCATACGGGGGCTGGACGTGAGATGGTACCTCCGTGTTTGCGACGACTTGCCCACGGGCGCGGCGGGGTCTATTCAGACTTGTTCGCCGGTCTCCGCGGCGGGGTACCGACAGAGGCCGGGGGTGCAAAATCGCATTTGACGTTCTTCTATCTCCGCGCCTTCCGCTTCGCTAGGCGCTGCCGGGTCCTTTGCGGGACCGTGAGCGGCAGCGGGCTCAGGAGCAGGGGCCATGCGATTTTCCACCCCGATGACCGCCGCACCTGTCACGCGGCGCAAGGCCGGGGAAAATGAGCAGTCCGGCGCGGGCCGGCAGAAGGCCGGCAGTCTTTGCCGGCACCGATTCGGGAGCCCCCCGTCCGCGCGGAGGGCCACTGCACCGGAGCGCGTACAAAAGCGATTTTTTCTCTTGGACCGTCCACGGCCCGTTCTCTTTTTGTCAAGAACAAAAAGAGAATGGGGGGTGGAATGGACCGGCTATCATCATAGCCGAATCCCCCGGGCGGCAGATTGCCGCCCCTACACCTCTCCGAAGGAGCACCTCTGGCGGGAGCCAGATCCCCCCGCCCGATGGAGCGGCCATCAGGCCGCGTTTCCTCCCAGGGGCGCCGCTCAGCCCTCCCCCTCGGCCTTCTTCGCCTTGGAGGCGGTCACCTTTTTTGCGGCGGTCTTTTTGCCTGTGGCCTTCCCGGCTGTCGTCCTGGCGGCAGCTGTCTTGGCCGTGGTCTTCTTCGCCGCGGTCCTGGACGCGGCCGTCTTCTTGGCGGCGGCCGTCTTGGAAGCGGCCGTCTTTTTCGCCGCCGGGGCCTTGGAGGCCGCCTTTTTGGCGGGCCTCTTCGCCGTCCCGGCAGTCTCCGCCGGGGCGCTTTCCTCTGTCTGGGAGGCAGCCTCTGTCTGGGCGCTGTCCTCCGTCTTCCTCCGGGGATAGCCCCGCTTCTCCTCCGGCAGGAAGTTGGCGCAGTCCGGGTTGATGCAGAAGGGGCGCTTGAAGCCCCGGCCCGCCTTCTTGAACATGGTGTGGCCGCAGACGGGGCAGTCGTCCTTCACCGGCACGTCCCAGGTCATGAAGTCGCACTTGTCCGCCTCGTCCCGGGCGTTGACGTGCTCGCAGCAGTAGTAGGTGTACTGCTTGCCGGTCTTTTTGCTCCTGCCGGTGCGCTTCATCAGCCGGCCGCCGCACTTGGGGCAGCGGCCCGGCATCTCCACCACCAGGGGCATGGTGAAGGAGCACTCCGGATACCCCGGGCAGGCCAGGAAGCGGCCGAACCGGCCGGACTTGACCACCAGGTTCCTTCCGCACTCGGGGCAGATCTCCTCGCTGATCTCGTCGGGCACCTTGATGCGGGTGCCGTCCAGGGCCTTCTCCGCGCGCTCCAGGTCCTGGGCGAAATCGCCGTAGAACTCCCGCAGCACGTCCTTCCAGGCGGTCTGCCCCTCCTCCACGGAGTCCAGACGCTGCTCCATGTGGGCGGTGAACTTCAGGTCCGCGATGTCGGAGAACCGCTCCTTCATCAGCGCCGTCACCACCCGGCCCAGGTTGGTGATGTGGAGGTACTTGCCCTCCTTCACCACGTACTCCCGGTCCAGGATGGTGGAGACCGTGGGGGCGTAGGTGGAGGGCCGGCCGATGCCCTGCTCCTCCATGGCCCGGATCAGCGTGGCGTCGGTGTAGTGGGCCGGGGGCTGGGTGAAGTGCTGCTCCCGGCCAAAGTCCTTCAGCGTGAGCGCCTCCCCCTCCCGCAGGGCGGGCAGCGGGGACTCCTTCTCCTCCTTCTCGTCGTCCTTGCCCTCCTCATACACGGCGGTATAGCCGGAGAACTTCAGGCTGGAGGAGCTGGCCCGGAAGCTGTGGCCCGCCGCCTCCACCTCCACGGAGACGCTGTCGTACACGGCGTTGGCCATCTGGCTGGCCACGAAGCGGCTCCACACCAGGCGGTAGAGCCGGTACTGCTCGCCGGTCAGGTCCTTTTTCAGGTCCTCCGGCGTCCAGTTCACGTTGCTGGGCCGGATGGCCTCGTGGGCGTCCTGGGCGCCCGCCTTGGCCTTGTAGCGGTGGGTCCTGGCGTACTCGTCCCCGTACCGGCCCGTGATGAAGGTCCTGGCCGCCGCCAGGGCCTCCTCGCTGATCCGCAGGGAGTCGGTACGCATATAGGTGATGAGGCCCACGGTGCCCTCGCCCTCGATGTCCACGCCCTCATAGAGCTGCTGGGCGATGGCCATGGTCCGCCGGGGCGTCATGGAGAGCTTCCGCGACGCCTCCTGCTGCATGGTGGAGGTGGTGAAGGGCGGCGAGGGGGACCGCTGCTTGTCGGTGCGCTTGACGCTCCCCACGGTGAAGACGGCGTTCTCCGTCTCCCGCACCACGGCGTCCACCTCCGCGGCGGACTTCAGCTCCGCCTTCTTCCCGTCCCTCCCGTGGTAGCGGGCGGCAAAGGGGAGCTTCCGCACGTCGCCGCCCAGGAGGTTGGCGTCCAGGGTCCAGTACTCCTCCGGCTGGAAGGCCTCGATCTCCCGGTCCCGGTCGTCCACCATCCGGGTGGCCACGGACTGGACCCGCCCGGCGGAGAGCCCCCGGCGGATCTTCTTCCACAGCAGGGGCGAGAGCTCGTAGCCCACGATCCGGTCCAGGATGCGGCGGGCCTGCTGGGCGTCCACCAGCTTCTGGTCGATGTCCCGGGGCTCCCGGATGCTCTCCTGCACCACGTTCTTGGTGATCTCGTTGAAGGTGACCCGCCGGGTCTTCTCGTCCGGCAGGTTCAAAAGCTGCTTCAGGTGCCAGGAGATGGCCTCTCCCTCCCGGTCCGGGTCGGTGGCCAGATACACCATGTCGGCGGCCTTGGCCTCCTTCTTCAGGTCGGAGATGATGTCCTCCTTCCCCTTGATGGGCTTGTAGACCGGCTCGAAGTCATGCTCCAGGTCCACGCCCAGGGTGCTCTTGGGCAGGTCCCGCAGGTGGCCCATACAGGCCTTCACGGTGAAGTCCTTCCCCAGGTATTTTCCGATGGTTTTGGCCTTCGCGGGAGACTCCACGATGACCAGGCTGTGCTTTGCCATAGCTACCTCCAGGCGCCCGCGGCGGGCGCGCGTTTATTCCGTCAGAGTGACCGTCCGGGTGTACCGCTTGCCGGGGTGCTGGGTCACCAGATGTTCGATCTCCAGCACCGTCAGGGCCGAGAGCACCCGCCGGGTGGGGATCTCCGTCTCCTCGATCAGGTCGTCCACCAGCATGGGCTCCTCCGTGAGGGTCCGCAGCAGGCGGATCTGGTCGTCTGTGAGGGACAGGTCGTTGTTCGACAGGCTCAGGGACGGCGGGACCTCTTTGGGCTCCGTCCTCTGCCGGGCCTGATAGCCCAGGACGGCGGGCTCCTCCCGCGCGCCCTCCCGATGGAGCTTTTCCGGGAAGCGGGGCGCATAGGCCGCCAGGATGTCCCAGGCGTCGGTGACGAGGCCGGCCCCGTCCCGGATCAGCCGGTTGCAGCCCACGCTGGCGGGCGCGTCGATGGGGCCGGGCACCGCGAACACGTCCCGCCCCTGCTCCAGCGCCGTGCCGGCGGTGATGAGGGCGCCGCTCCTCTCCGGGGCCTCCACCACCAGGGTGGCCAGGGACAGTCCGGACATGATCCGGTTGCGCACCGGGAAGTGCCGCCCCTCCGGCGGCGTGCCCGGCGGATACTCCGAGAGCAGGGCCCCGGAGGCCGCGATGTCCTCGTAGAGATACCGGTTCTCCCTGGGGTAGACCACGTCCAGGCCGTTGCCCAGCACCGCCGTCACGGTGCCGCCGCCCCGGAGGGCGCCCCGCAGCGCCGCGGAGTCGATGCCTCTCGCCAGCCCGCTGACCACCAGGGCCCCGCCGGCGGCCAGGCCGAAGCCCAGCTTCTCGGCGCAGGAGACGCCGTAGGGCGTGCAGTCCCGGGTGCCCACCACGGCCACCGCCGCCTCGTCGTCAAAGGCCGGCAGGCGGCCCCGGACGTACAGCAGGCAGGGCGGGTCGAAGATGTTCCGCAGCCGGTTGGGGTAGGCGGCGTCGGAGATGGTGACGATGTGGAGCCCCAGCTCCCCGCAGTCCGCCAGGACCTTCTCGGCGGCGGCGCAGTCCTTGTCCTCCAGCAGCTCCGCCTGCTCCCGGGTGATGCCCTCGGTGAGCAGCACCTCCGCCGGGTCGGCGTAGTACACGTCCTCCGGCGTGGGGAAGTGGCGCAGCAGCGCCAGACGGGTCTGGTTGGTCAGCCCCGGCAGCTCCGTCAGCCACAGCCAGAATTTCAGCGCGGACATGGCATCGCCCTCCTTCTAATCATTCCGGGCCGCCTCCCACAGCAGCACGGCTGCCGCGGCGGCGGCGTTCAGGGACTCGCAGTGCTCGCTCATGGGGATCCTCACCGTCAGGTCACAGGCAGCCAGGGTCTCCCCCGAGAGACCCCGCCCCTCGCTGCCGATGGCCACGGCGCAGCGGGCGTAGTCCGCCGCCCGGGCGTCCACGGTGTCCGCCCGGAGGGCCGCGCCGTACAGGGGCAGGCCGCTCGCCTTCAGCAGGGCCGTCAGATCCGCCAGGGTGCAGGCCCACGCCGGGCAGCGGAACACCGCCCCCATGGAGGCCCGGACCGTCTTGGGGCCGTACAGGTCCGCGCAGCCGTTCAGGAGGAACAGCCCGTCGGCGCCGAAGGCGTCCGCCGTGCGGAGGATGGTGCCCACATTGCCCGGGTCCTGGACGCCGTCCAGCACCGCGTACCGGCGGCCGGTCAGCCTGTCCGGCAATGGCCGGTCCGGCACAGCGCACACGCTCAGCACCCCCTGGGGGGTCCTGGCCGGGGAGAGGGCCTCCATCAGGTCCTCCGGCACCCGGACCGTCCGGACGCCCGCCGGCAGGTCCGGCAGGGCCGCCGGGTCCGTACACACCACGGTGCGCAGCGCCCCGCCCCAGAGCAGCGCCTCAGTGAGCAGCTTGGGGCTGTCGCACAGGAACTCCCCCGTCTCCCGCCGGTAGGCCGCGGAGGACGCGAGCTTGCGCAGGTGGGTACACAGGGGGTTGGTCCTGCCGGTGATGGTCTCCATGGGGCGCGCCTCCTCTCCGCCGGCGGTGTATGTTCGGGTGGATATACAAAAACAACTATAGCATAAACTTCCGAACTGTTCAAGTCAACTGTTTTTTGTCCGCCTCGCGGAAAAGCCGGGGATCGCGGCCGGTCCCCGGCTTCCGCCTCTCCGGCCGCGGGCGCGTCTTCCGCGGAGCGGGACGGGAGGATCGTCTCCTCTCTCCCCGCCGGCACCTCCGCCGGCGGCAGGAGCAGGAGCAGGTACAGGAGCAGG
>CALWOF010000080.1 GCA_944382995.1 uncultured Oscillospiraceae bacterium
CAGAAGCACCACTTCTCCTCCGCCAGGGTCTTCATGACGTAGTCGTGGTGGGTGGGGTCGATGGAGGTGATGACCACGGCCTCCACGTCGGGGTCCTTGATCATGCCGTCGCAGTCGTTGCCGTAGGACTTGATGCCGTACTTGGCGGCAGTCTCGTCGGCGGCAGCGGCCACATAGTCGCTGACGGCCACCACGGTGGCGCCGGGGACAGTCTCGATAATGCGGCGGCAGTGATCCTTGCCGATGGCGCCGCAGCCGATGATGCCGATTTTCAGAACCTTGTCCATGATTGTGTACCTTCCTTTTTTTGAAAATGGGGAAATGCAGTTGTAAGGCCGCCCATTTGAGCGGGGAAAGGCAGCCATGGTGATGGCTGGCAGATGCGCCCCCCATTTTCTTTTTGAGGCATCAAAAAGAAAATGCGCCGCGCCCGGTGGAAAAGAAAAAATGTTTGAACGCGCTCCGGTGCAGTGGCCCTCCGCGCTGACGGGAGTCGGCGTACCGGTGCAAGCGCCGATTCGGCCCTGCCTTCGGGCACGCTATAATCTTCTGCCAGGTCGATACTGCCGTCCCGTGGCGGATAGAGCCAACGGCATGGGGGGACATCGCATGGAACTGCGTCTCTTTCCGCTGCCGCTGCCCTGGCAATCGCGGAGACTTGTACCATCAGTAGTCGAGAATAATCTTCCGGCACTTGGTGCAGCGGGAGGCGGGGATATAGGGCGGCGTGATCAGCGGGGTATCCTGTCTGCTCAAGCCCTCCGCATCTCTGGACAAGTCCGGAGGTCCGGCTTTCCGGGGCTTCGGCAGCCAATAGATCCCATAGTGGCTCTGCAGGGCGCCGCTCTCCATCTCTTCTCCGCAGTATGGACAGACCATAAGTTGCCTCCATTCAACCTCTCCCGCGCGGAACTGTCAGTGGAATCCCCTGTCTGATGGGGCAGGGCAGAGGATCAATACTTCCGGGCGTCCTTCACGTGGGCCAGGTGGTCCTGATAGGCCGCCAGGTTCTCGGGCCGCTCGGACACCTCGGTGTCGCCCACGCGCCACCAGGAGCCGTAGCCGTCGGTCATGGTCTTGGGCAGGACCTTGATGTCGAACAGCACAGGGCGGTTCTTGACCTTTTTGGCGTCCTCAAAGGCGGCCACCAGCTCCTCCATGGTGTGGATGGAGTAGCTCTTGCAGCCGTAGCCCTCCGCCACCTTGGCGTAGTCGATGTTCAGGAAGTCGCCGAACAGGCCGTCGCGGTTGCGGTAGCGCAGCTCGGTGCACAGCGTCACGTTGCCGTGGCCCACCTGCAGGTTGTTGATGCAGCCGAAGGAGGCGTTGTCGAACAGGCAGATGTTGATCTTCTTGTGCTCCATGACGGCGGTGACCAGCTCGCCGTGGAGCATGTTGAAGCTGCCGTCGCCGCACATGGCGTAGACCTCCCGCTTGTCGCCGATGGCCAGCTTCACGCCCAGGGCGCCGGCGATCTCATAGCCCATGGTGGAGTAGCCGTACTCCATGTTGTAGCAGTCGATGCCGGTGGGCCGCCACATCCGCTGCATGTCGCCGGGCAGGGAGCCGGCGGCGCCGATGGCCACGTCGCCCTCGCTCATCATGGCGTTGATGGCGCCCAGAACGGTGGTCTGGCACAGGCCGGCGCCCAGGTCCTTGGCGAACCGCTTGGCGGAGTCGGCGTTGGCGTCGTTGATGATGGGCTTCCAGCTCTTTTTGTCCTCGAAGGTGATGTGATCCAGGCGCTCCAGCTCCTTGGCCCACTTCTCCCGGGCGGCGGTCACCTCGGTGGTGTAGGGTGCCTTATAGCCGTCCAGCTTCGCCAGCAGACGGGGCAGGGCGTCCTTGGCGTCAGCCACTACGGGCACGGCGTCCATCTTCAGGGCCTGGAACTCGGAGACGTTGATGTTGACGAACTTGCAGGTGTCCTTGAACAGCCACTTGGAGGAGGTGGTGAAGTCGGTGTAGCGGGTGCCCACGCCGATGACCACGTCCGCCTTCTTGGCGATGTCGTTGGCGGCGGAGCAGCCGGTGACGCCCAGGCCGCCCAGGTTCAGGGGGTGGGTCCACTCGATGGCGCTCTTGCCGGCCTGGGTCTCGCCGAAGGGGATGCCGGTGGCCTCCGCGAAGGCCCGGAACTCCTCGTGGGCCTCGGAATAGCGGACGCCGCCGCCGCAGACCAGGATGGGCCGCTTGGCCTTCTTGATGACCTCCGCCGCGTCAGCCAGGGCGGCCTCGGTGGCGGGACGGCGCTCCAGACGCCAGACGCGCTTCTTGAAGAAGCTCTCGGGATAGTCGTAGGCCTCGCCCTCCACGTCCTGGGGCATGGCGATGCAGACGGCGCCGGTGTTGGCGGGATCGGTCAGCACCCGGAAGGCGGAGATGCAGGCGGACATCAGCTGCTCGGGCCGGACGATGCGGTCCCAGTAGCGGCAGACGGCCTTGAATGCGTCGTTGGTGGAGATGGAGAGGTTGTTGGTCTGCTCCACCTGCTGCAGCACGGGGTCCGGCTGGCGGCAGGCGTACACGTCGCCGGGCAGCACCAGCAGGGGGATGTTGTTGGCGGTGGCGGTGCCGCAGGCGGTGACCATGTTGGCGGCGCCGGGGCCCACGGAGGAGGTGGCCACGCAGATCTGCTTGCGCTTCATCTGCTTGGCAAAGGCCACGGCGGCCTGGGCCATGCCCTGCTCATTCTGGCCGTGGAAGATCTCCAGGTGCTTGGCCTCCTGGCTCAGAGCCTGGCCGAGACCCACCACGTTGCCGTGGCCGGGGATGATGAACACGCCGCGGACGAAGCGGTTCTGAACGCCGTCCACCTCGATATACTGGTTCTCCAGGAAACGGACCAGGGCCTGGGCCATGGTCAAACGAACGGTTTTCATGGGGCTGATTACCTCCTGTCAGTGATTGGGATAGATGTGGTCGTTGGCATCGGCCTTCCACAGCCACGCGTGCTCCGGATCGTCGATGCGGGTCTTGTCCCAGGGATCCCCGTCCAGATGCCGGATGCCCCAGGCGTAGCACATGGCGTAGCCGGGCGCGGCGGTCTGGGAGTGGAAGCCGTGGTTGATGACGGCGCAGCCGTTGTGCTCCGTCTTGAAGATCTCACCGTTGGCAAAGCCCGCGCCAAAGCCGTCGGGATAGTCGAAGCGGTAGAAGTAGACCTCCGGCTGGGGATGGTGATGGGGCGGATAGGAGCTCCACTTGCCGGGCAGGTTCAGCACCTCGCCCAGGACCATGTTGGAGAAGGGGGCGTTGTCCAGGTCGAAGAAGGTCTTGATCTCCCGGGACATGCAGCCCATCAGCTCGCCGCCGAAGCCCTTGTGCTCCACCTGGACCTTGTCGGGGCTGTACATGACGGCCTCGTAGTCCTTGTCGTTGACGGTCTTCTGGATATACAGCTCGCTGTGGCCGTGGGCCGTCAGAACGATCCGGGTCCTCCGGGGCGCCAGCAGGCAGTAAGCGTCGTGGTGGAAGCAGTCGGGCCGGTCAGCCTCCACGGTCTCTCCGCCCCACTGGTAGGTGACCTTGCCGGCAAAGAGCAGCACGGCGGTCTCCTTCTCCGGCTCCTCGATGGTATAGGTGTCGCCATCTTCCATCAGCAGAAGGCCGATGTCCATCTGGGTCCCCATATCGTCCACGGAGGAATCGATATAGGCGTTATAGCCGTTCTTCAGCGACCCGTTCTTGTTCATATAGGTCATTGGAGTCATCTCCTATAATAAAAGATTACAGCTTAAATCACGGAAAAAGGGGCTGGGGAAAAACCAGAGGTTTTTCCGCCAAAGGAAGGGGGCTAGGGGAAACCCATCAGGGTTTCCCCAGTTCGTTCGCCGCCGGCGAACGAAGAATTTTCAATCATTTTCGGCAGGGCGCGTACCTGCCGAAAATACTTTGACCCAGCCGCCGTGGGCGGCGTCCCCAGTGACCGACGTCACTGGGGAGGGGGGAGGTCGAGGGGGGACGCAGTCCCCCTTCGAATTAGAGCCCGGTGTGCTCCCGGATGTACTTCCGGGCCTTCATGGCGTACTCCAGGGGATTGGCCTTGGCGGGGTCCTGCTCGGCCTCCACCAGCAGCCAGCCCTGGTAGCCGGCGTCCGAGAGCACCTTGAACACGGGGTCGAAGTCCACGCCGCCGTCGCCGGGGACGGTGAAGGCGCCGTTGCGGACGGCCTGCAGGAAGGACCAGTTGTTCTTCCGGGCCTCTTCCACCACCGGCAGACGCATATCCTTCAGATGGACGTGGCCCACCCGGCCCACATACTTCTTCAGCATGGCCAGGGGATCCTCGCCGGCGAAGGTGAAGTGACCGGTGTCATAGCACAGGAACACATACCGGGGATCGGTGTTGCTCATCATGCGGTCCGTCTCCTCACTGGTCTGGACCACGGTGCCCATGTGGTGGTGGAAGCACAGCTTGAAGCCCCGGTCCGCGGCGATCTTGCCCAGCTTGTTCAGACCGTCGCAGAAGCGGTCCCACTCGGCGTCGTCCATCACGTGCTTGTGGCCGCCGGTGAGGATGGGCACGTCCACCTTGCCCTGGATGGAGTAGCTCTGCTCGCTGACGTTGATGCGGTTGGCGCCCACGGCAGCCAGGAAGTCCAGATTGGCGATGAAGTCCTTCTCCTCCTCCTCGAAGGGACGGGTCAGGATGAAGGAGGAGTACCAGCGGCTGGCGATGCGCATGCCCCGCAGATCCAGCGCCTTTTTCAGCTCGGCGGGGTCCTTGGGATACTTGTTGCCGATCTCACAGCCGGTGAAGCCCGCCAGGGCCATCTCGCTGACGGTCTGCTGGAAGGTGTTCTCGCCGCCCAGCTCCGGCATGTCGTCGTTGCACCAGCCGATGGGTGCGATGCCCAGGAACACGTGATTCTGATCAAACATTGTGAGTTCCCCCTTGTTTTGATAGATGGATTCTCCACCGGGCCCCCTTGACTCGGCCCGTGCGTTTTGAAAACTTCTCTCCGTTCTGTGTCCGTTCACAGACAGCCACACAACAGAACTACGCCTCTTCGGACGCTCTCTTATAAACTATCATTTCAGGCGTTGAAAATCAACTTCTTTTCCTGTCCCTGTTGTATTTTTTCCGTTTTAGCCAAACGGCTCCGCCCATTTTCGTAGATATCACCGTACCTGCTCCCAATCTGCTCCGAAGCGGCAGACGGCGGCGGTCTTTCTCCCCTGTGGACCGGGGCTCCGCCGCTTCGAAACAGCGCCCGGACGGCCTGCCGGATCGGCATCGGCATTGTGGCCGCAGAAGGATGTCCCGTGCCTTTTGAGACATCCGCCGCAGCGCCAAAGCCTCGCTTTTTTCGACGCCCACAGCTGCGGCAGTTTGTGGATCTCGGCAGAAAAGGATTATATAACGTCTTTTTTAGTCGATATAATGTACACAATCTTGCTCACAAGATCTGTGGGACCTCTCTGCGCGCAGAGGGGGAACGACTTCTCGCCGCCCCAAGCGTTGAAGTGCCGCCGCCCGCCGATCCGCAAAGTCCGCAAAAAAGCGTCGGAGCAAAGCGGACTTTGCTCCGATGTATGCTGTGTTGGTAAAAAGCTGCGGTGCCGCAGGAGGACAAAACCGGCCTTCTGGCCGACGCCGCGAACGCGGCGTAAATTCGGAACCGCCAGAGGCGGCAGAGAATTGCGCAGGCGGAATCCATTTCCGCCGAGCATTTGAAGTTAAGGGTGGAGGTGCCCTCTGGGTGACGGAGCCCAAAACGAAAGGACATCCAAGAGGATGTCCTTTCGTTTTGGAACATCGAAACAGTATAGATGACAGTAAGACATGGAGCCCTACACGGTGGGGCGGCGCTTTTGCGCCGTACAAGTGTTTTCGCCGCAGGCGAAAACCTTGGCGCAGGCGAAATTCACTTCCGCCGAGCATTTGAATCAACAGGGTGGAGGCGGCCTCTGGCCGCCGGAACCCAAAAAGAAGGACAGCCTTGCGGCTGTCCTTCTTTTTGGTGACCCGTCGGGGATTCGAACCCCGGACCCACTGCTTAAAAGGCAGTTGCTCTGCCGACTGAGCTAACGGATCACGTCAATCTTCTATTGCAGCCGCCCTTCGGGGCGGATCGGGACCTGGCTGGGACGGCTGGACTCGAACCAGCGGATGAGGGAGTCAAAGTCCCTTGCCTTACCACTTGGCGACGCCCCA
>CALWOF010000081.1 GCA_944382995.1 uncultured Oscillospiraceae bacterium
TCCCCGGCGGCGTGCCAGGCGTCCGGGAAGGACTGGGCCACGCCGTGGTCCGTGATGGCGATGGCCGGGTGGCCCCAGCGGATGGCGGTCTTGACCGCCTCGGCGGTGTCCGTCAGGGCGTCCATGTTGCTCATCCTCGTGTGGAGGTGGAGCTCCACGCGCTTCTCCGCCGCGGTGTCCTGCCGGGCCTCGTGCTCCGCCAGCTGGATGTGGTAGGGGTTGAGCTGGATGTCCTTGCCGTCCCAGGTGGGCTCCATCTTCCCCTGGACCCGCAGCCACATGCCGGGCTTCACGGCGCTCTCCAGGGCCTGGGCCTCCTTCTCCGTCAGGTTCTTCTGGACGGTGACGGAGTTGGTGTAGTCCGTCATGTCGAAGCTCAGCCGCCACATGCCGGGGCGCCGGGTCTCCCGGCACTCGAAGGCGAACACCTTCCCCTCCACAGTGGCGTTGCCCATCTTCAGGTCCAGCGTCCTCATGGGCACCGGGTCCGTGCGGATGGGCTTTCCCATCAGGACCTTGCCGGGGGCGGGCTTGTCCCCGCCCTTTCCGCCGGACGCCGGAGCGGAGGCCGGCCGGCTGCCGACAGGGGCGCCGGCGGGCACCGGGGCCTTCACCGTCAGCTCCACCGCCACCTGCCGGAAGCCGTAGACCCCCATCAGCAATCGCTTGAGCTCCTCCAGCTCCGCCTCCCCCAGGTCGGCCTTGGTGGTGAGCCGCAGGAGCAGGGACATGGTGGCCTGATCGATGCAGGCGCCGTTGACCACCGCGCCCGCAAGACGGAGCCGCAGCTCTCCGGAGAGCTGCAGCTCGGTGAACATCTCAAAAAATGGAATATCTCTGGACATGCTTTTCCCCCACTTGGAACATAAAACGATCCGATCTGCGAGAGGCGCCGCGCCAGTCTTTCAGCTCAGCAGACGGCGGAAAAGAACGCGCAGGAGACTGCGGAGCTCTCCCGACACATCCTCCCCGCCGGCAATGCCGACGGCGATCCGCAGTACCACGATCAGGAGCAGGAGGCCAACAAAAGCCAAGACATACTTTCTCTTCAATTGGATCTCCCCCTCCTTCGCACTCAAAGTTTTTCGATCTCCTCCATCAGCTTGTCCACCAGCTGGTCCTGGGGGACCTTGTAAAGGATCTCCCCCTTCCGGAAGAGCAGGCCCTCTCCCTTGCCGCCGGCGATGCCGATGTCCGCGGCGGCGGCCTCGCCGGGGCCGTTGACGGCGCAGCCCATCACCGCCACGGTGATGTTCTTCGCGCAGTCCATGAGCCGCCGCTCCACCTCCTCCGCCATGGGGATCAGGTCGATGCGGGTGCGGCCGCAGGTGGGACAGGCGATGAGGTTGACCCCCTCCTTCCGCAGTCCGGCTGCCTTCAGGATCTTTTTCGCCGCGTAGATCTCCTCCACCGGATCGGCGGTCAGCGTCACCCGGATGGTGTCGCCGATGCCGAGGCAGAGCAGTCCCCCAATGCCCATGGCGGACTTGACCATGCCCATGGAGGGCGTGCCCGCCTCCGTCACCCCCAGGTGCAGGGGGTAGTCCGTCCGCTCGCTGAGCAGCCGGTAGGCGGCCATGGTCAGCGGCACGTCGGAGCACTTGACGGAGATGCAGATGTCGTCAAAGTCGAACTTGTTCAAAAGACGCACGTGGCCCATGGCGCTCTCCACCAGGGCCTCGGCGGTGACGCCGCCGTATTTGGCCCGAAGCTCCTTTTCCAACGAGCCGCCGTTGACGCCGATGCGGATGGGGATGGACTTTTGGCGGCAGATGTCCGCCACGGCCTTGACCTTCTCCTCCCCGCCGATGTTGCCAGGGTTGATGCGGATGGCATCAATGCCCCGCTCCGCGCACTCCAGAGCGTATTTGTAGTTGAAGTGGATGTCCGCGATCAGGGGGATGGAGATCTGCTCCCGGATCTTGTCCACCGCCTCCGCCGCCGCCTGGTCCGGAATGGCGATGCGGACGATCTCGCAGCCCGCTGCCGTCAATGCGTGGATCTGAGCCACGGTGGCCGCCACATCGTCAGTCTTCGTATTGCACATGGACTGGATAGACACCGGGGCGCCGCCGCCCACGGCCACATCCCCCACCATCAGACGCTTTGTCATGGTTCTTCCTCCCTCAGCAGGGCGCAGATACAGACGTCCTGCATCCCGTCGTTTTTGCACACGCTCCGCCGCAGGATGCCCTCCGGCGTGAAGCTCACCTTCTACGGCACCCTGCGGGGGCCGCGGGGCAAGCCCGCCGCGGTCCCGCTCTTCAGCCGAACAGCTTGAACACGTCGTTGAAGGTCACCAACAGCATGAAGCCCATCAGCACCACAAAGCCCGCGGTATTCACCGCCGTCTCATATCTCTCCGGGATCTTCCGCCGGAACACCTTTACGGCGATCCCGTCAATGACCAGGAAGAAGATCTTTCCGCCGTCCAAAGCCGGGATGGGCAGCATATTCATCACCGCCAGATTCACCGCCAGCATGGACCCGAAATAGAGGATGTTCTCCACCGCGTCTGCCACGGTCTCAGAGGCGGTGCCCACCTGGGTGATGGTGGAGACGATGCCCACCGGCCCGCTGAGGTCATCCATCCCCGCCTGGCCGGTGACCAGCATCTGCAGACTCAGCCGCACGATGCGGACAAAGTCGATGGTGTTCAGCCAGCTGACCTTCAGCTTGGTCAGGAGCGTCCCTTCCTCGATCTGATCGCCGGCGATATAGAAGCCGTAGCCCTCATAGGACTCCCCCTCCGTACCGGTGTAGGTGCCCCAGGGGATGTCGTTCAGCTCCACTTTCTCCCCGTCCCGAAGGACCACCAGATCCAGAGGCTGCCCCCGGTGGAGGCCGATCAGCAGCGACACATCGCTGTAGAGATACACCCGCTCGCCGTTGATCTCATAGAAGATGTCCCCGGTCTGGATGGTCTGGCCGTTCCGGGCCTCGAACTCCGGTGCCGCGCCGGCGGCCGCCGGGATCAAAAACCCCGCCGCGCCGCTGTACACCGCCAGGATAATGAGAAACCCAGCCAGAAAGTTCATAAGGGATCCGGCTGCGAAGATCACCAGCTTCTTGAAAAAGCCCTGGCGGCCCAGGGACCGCTCGTCCGCGGAGGCCTCGTCCTCCCCCTCCATGGCGCAGAAGCCGCCGATGGGCAGCAGGCGCAGGGAGTACTGGGTCTCCCCCGTGTCCCTGTGCCAGATCAGGGGGCCCATGCCGATGGAGAACTCGTTGACCCGCACGCCGCAGAGCTTTGCCGCGGCGAAGTGGCCGAACTCGTGGACGGCGATCAGCACGCCGAAGATCAGGATGGCCGCCAGGATATACACAATGGTCATGGAAAAGCTCCTGTCAAAAGAAATACCGTCACACCAGGTCCAGCACCGCCCGCCGGGCCGCACGGTCCGCCGCCAGGATGTCCTCCAGGGACGGATCCCGCACCACAGTCACCGCCGCCCGGGCCTCGGCCACCAGTCGGGGGATATCGGAAAAGCCGATCTTCTCCGCCAGGAACAGGCCCACGGCCTCCTCGTTGGCGCCGTTGAGGATGGCGCAGGCGGTGCCGCCCTCCTGTGCCGCCTCCTCCGCGAGACGCAGGCAGGGAAACGTCTCCCGGTCCGGCCGGGCAAAGGTCAGGGGTGGACAGGACAGCAGGTCCAGAGGCTCCAGAGGGCTCTCCGCCCGGTCTGGCCAGGTCATGGCGTAGCGGATGGGAAGCCGCATATCCGGCGTGCCCAGCTGGGCCAGGATCGCCCCGTCCCGGTACTCCACCAGGGAGTGGACGATGCTCTGCCGGTGGATCACCACCGACACCTGCTCCAGCGGCAGTCGGTAGAGGCGCATGGCCTCGATGACCTCCAGGCCCTTGTTCATCAGCGTGGCACAGTCCACGGTGATCTTGGGCCCCATGGTCCAGTTGGGGTGGCGGAGGGCGTCGGCCTTTGTCCTTCCGGCCACTTCCTCCGCCGTCTGGCCGTAGAAGGGCCCGCCGGAGCAGGTCAGGATCAGACGCCGGATCTCTCCACGGTCCCGGCAGCCCTGGACGCACTGGAAGATGGCGGAGTGCTCCGAGTCCACCGGCACGATCTCTGCACTGTACTGCTCCGCCGTGTCCATCACCAGCTGCCCGGCGCAGACCAGCGTCTCCTTGTTGGCCAGGGCGATGCGCTTTCTCTCCCGGATGGCGGCCAGGGTGGGCTTCAGACCCACCATGCCCACCACGGCGGTGACCACCGTGTCCGCCTCGGGACAGACGGCGGCCTCGGTCAACGCCTCCGGCCCGCCCAGGACCTTCGTTCCCGTGTCCGCCAGGCGGACCGCCAGGTCCTTCGCCGCCGCCTCGTCGGTGAGGACCGCCAGCCGGGGCCGGAACCTCCGGACCTGGTCCTCCAGCCGCTCCGCGTTGGAGTTTGCGGTGAGGGCGGTCACGGTGAGGCCCAGCTGCTCCGCCACGTCCAGGGTCTGACGGCCGATGGAGCCGGTGGCGCCTAAAATGGAAATCGTCTTGCTCATAGTCTATTCCTCGAAGCTGAAAACAATCCGAAAAGTCAGCGGAGAACGCCCGTCCAGAACAGATCCAGCAGCAGCCCCACAAAGGGCGCCACGAAGGTGACGGAATCGAACCGGTCCAGGATGCCGCCGTGGCCCGGCAGGAGCTTTCCATAGTCCTTGACCCCGAACTCCCGCTTGATGACGGAAAAGCTCAGGTCGCCGATCTGGCTGACCACGCTGCCCAGAATGCCGAACAGCAGCACCTCCCGGGGGCCCATGAACGCATCATGGAGCACCCAGCTGCCCACGAACATCATCAGCGCCATGCCGATGACGCCGCCGATCAGGCCGCCCACGGCGCCCTCTATCGTCTTCTTGGGGCTGACCAGAGGGGCCAGCTTGTGTTTGCCGAAGAGCATCCCGGCAAAGAGGGCGAAGGTGTCAGACCCGAAGGAGATGGCCAGGGGCACGAATACCAGCAGTCTGCCGACTCCGGTATAGCCGTCCATCCGCAGTCGCAGGAGGCAGGAGAGCATGAGCGGGAACACCAGCCCGGCGAAGACGGCGCAGGTGACGGCGGCAAAGGGGATGCCCCGCTCCCCGTCGTACCGGTGGATAGCCAGGGCGAACACGGCGAACACGAACACCGCGCCCAGCAGGGCGGTGAAGGGCAGCGCCGGCAGGGCGGTCAGTGCCGCGTTTTCAATGGACAGCTCCCCATACACGCACACCGGCACCAGAGCCCCGGCTGCCGCTGTCAGAGGGATCAGGGGCCTGCCCTTCTCCCCCGCCGCGGCGTGCATCAGCTC
Source organism: uncultured Oscillospiraceae bacterium (assembly GCA_944382995.1). Classification (GTDB taxonomy): domain Bacteria; phylum Bacillota; class Clostridia; order Oscillospirales; family Oscillospiraceae; genus Oscillibacter. The sequence continues at coordinate 5,298 of CALWOF010000081.1, forward strand.
CCAGGCGCCGATGGAACACATGGCCGCCAGCAGCACCATGGTGGCCCAGTCCGGAGCCCAGCCCAGGATCGCGATCAGCAGCGGCAGGCCCACCACGGCCACCATCACGCGCTTGAACATACCATCAGCCCTTTCTCAATGTCTGTAAAGGCTCATTTCTTCACACCGCCGAACCGCCGGTCCCGGTGGTGGTAGGCCGCGATGGCCCTGTCCAGCTCCGCCTCGTCAAAGTCCGGCCACAACACGTCGGTGAAGTAGAACTCGCTGTAGGCGCACTGCCACAGGAGGAAGTTGGACAGGCGCAGCTCCCCGCTGGGGCGGATGATGAGCTCCGGGTCCGGAATGCCGGCGGAGTCTAGGTAGGAGGAAAAGAGCGCGTCATCCAGGTCCTCCGGCTTTTTCCCCCCGGCGGCGCAGTCGGCGGCGAACCGCCGGGCCGCCCGGAGGATCTCGTCCCGGCCGCCGTAGTTCAGGCAGACATTTGCCTGGAAGTCGTCACGGGACAGGTGCTCCGTGATCTCGTCGGTCTCATGGGCCAGCGCCCGCAGCTCCGGAGAGATGGGCGTCATGTCCCCGAAGAAGTGGAGGCGAATGTGGTCCTTTTCCATGGTGTCCACCGCCTCCAGCAGATACCGCTTCAGCAGGGCCATGATGGCGGAGACCTCAGTCTCCGACCGCTTCCAGTTCTCCGTGGAGAAGGCGTAGACCGTCAGGTACTTCACGCCGATATTCTTGCAGTAGGTGGCGATGCGGCGGAAGGTCTCCGCCCCCGCCTTGTGGCCGGCGGTGCGGGGCAGGCCCCGCCTGGTGGCCCAGCGGCCGTTGCCGTCCATGATGATGGCAATATGACGGGG
>CALWOF010000082.1 GCA_944382995.1 uncultured Oscillospiraceae bacterium
TTGTTGCGCTTGTTGGTGTCCTCCTCCACGCCCTCCCGGACGCCCACGGCCAGGTCCTCCTCGTCGTGGTCGTTGAACACGTAGTACCGCGCCAGCTTGCTGGTGTCGAAGTACACGTTGCCGCCGGCGAAGTAGGCGTAGCCGGTGTCCATCAGCTTCGAGACGATCTTGATATACTCGTCGATGCACCCCGTGGCGGGCTGGACCACGTCCGGCGTCTTGATGTTCAGCTTGCGGCAGTCGTCAAAGAAGGCGTCGGTATAGAACTTGGCAATCTCCAGGACCGTCTTGTGCTCCCGCTTGGCGCCCTTGACCATCTTGTCCTCGCCCTCGTCCGCGTCGGAGGTCAGGTGGCCCACGTCGGTGATGTTCATGACCCGGTGGACGTCATAGCCGGACCAGCGGAGGAACTTCTCCAGCACGTCCTCCATGATATAGCTGCGCAGGTTGCCGATGTGGGCAAAGTGGTACACCGTGGGGCCGCAGGTGTACATCTCCACGCGGCCGGGGGTGTGGGTCTTGAATTCCTCTTTTTTGTGAGTGGCCGAATTGTACAGATACATTTCAGGCAGTCCTTTCTTTCCTGTCTTTTGTCGCGCTGAGCTGCTTTTCCAGGGCTTCCAGCCTTGCTGTCAGGGTGTTGATCTCCTCCAACAGGGGGTCCGCCATGTGGATCTGGTCCACATCGTCGGCGTAGTACACCGGCTGGCCCGCCACCCGGGCGATCCGGGCGGGGACGCCCACGGCGGTGCAGCTGGGGGGCACCTCGCTGAGGACCACGGCGCCCGCGGCGATGCGGGCGTTGTCCCCCACGGTGAAGGGGCCCAGCACCTTGGCCCCGGAGCCCACCAGGACGTTGTTCCCCAGGGTGGGGTGGCGCTTTCCCTTGTCCTTGCCGGTGCCCCCCAGGGTGACCCCCTGGTAGAGCAGGCAGTCGTCCCCGATCTCCGTGGTCTCGCCGATGACGATGCCGGAGCCGTGGTCGATCACCAGCCGGCGGCCGATCCGGGCGCCGGGGTGGATCTCGATGCCGGTCCAGAACCGGCTCCACTGGGACACGCACCGGGCCAGGAAGAACCGGTGGTGCCGGTACAGCCAGTGGGCCACCCGGTGGTAGAGGATGGCGTGGACGCCGGGATAGAGCAGAAAGACCTCCAGCTTGCTGCGGGCAGCGGGGTCCCGGCGCTGATAGGCGGCCAGCAGACCGCCCAGACGGGTGATGCGTTTTACCATAGAACAACTTCTCCTTGTGCGGCGGGAGGGCAACGAAAAACGCCTCCCGCACCGAAGTACGAGAGGCGACGAATCGCGGTTCCACTCTCTTTTATCACTCAAGGAGGCCATTGACGCAGGCCAGACGGGGGGCTTCCACATCCCCCGCGCTCCCGGGCGCACGTTCACAGCCTCCGCCGCAGGCGCGCTTGCAGCCGGTGACGCGCCCTCTCTGTTCTTTGGAAGTGCCGTTACTCTTCCCGATCATCGCGCTATTCGATTTGCGTACAGCAGTATATTATCAGGGTTTTTCGCCGGTGTCAAGACGGAAGTTTTGGGGCAAAATCTGAACGGGGGCTGAACGCCCCGCCGTCTTGACAGATCCGCCGTTCTCCCGTATAGTATACGGTAGACTTGGAGGAAAGGAACCCCCGACCGTTTTATGGACGATCCCGGCAGTCACAATCCATCCGGACACACGGCACTGACAAGGCATGGCCTGTTGCCCCTGGGGGCGGGAGGCTGTGTCTTTTTGCGCGTCTGGGGCCACCCGCGGCGGTAGCGCCCCCTCCGGTACATGCCGCTCCGGCCCCTGCCGTCCATATCAAATCATATCACAACATCAAAAGGAGAGAACACTCTTGGACAGTATTCCCCAACAGCTGCTTTTACAGGTCATTCTGATCCTGGTCAACGCCTTCTTCGCCATGACGGAGATCGCCGTCATCTCCCTCAACGCCGGCAAGCTCCGCATGATGGCGGAGGAGGGCGACCGCTCCGCCCCCAAGCTCCTGAAGATGGTGGAGGAGCCCTCCGGCTTCCTCTCCACCATCCAGATCGCCATTACCCTGTCGGGCTTCCTGGGCGCCGCCTTCGCCGGAGACGCCTTCGCGGAGGTGCTCACCGACTGGCTGCTGGGCCTGGGCGTCGGCCTCCCCGCCTCGGTGCTCAACACGGTGTCCCTGGTGGCGGTGACCATCATCCTGTCCTACTTCACCCTGGTGTTCGGCGAGCTGGTGCCCAAGCGCATCGCCATGCAGAAGCCCATGCAGGTGGCGAAGATCTCCTGCGGCGTGGTGCGGGGCATCGCCGCCATCCTGCGGCCGGCGGTGTGGCTGCTGTCCGTGTCCACCAACGGCCTGCTCAGGCTCATGCGCCTGAGCACCAAGGCGGAGGAGGAGACCGTCACCGAGGAGGAGATCCGCATGATGGTGGACCTGGGCGAGGCCCGGGGCACCATTGAGCGGGAAGAGGGCGAGTGGATCGACAACGTGTTCGACTTCGGCGAGTCCATGGCCCGGGACCTGATGACCCACGCCGGCGACGTCACCGCCTTCCCGGCGGACGCGGAGGACCAGGAGATCCTCCAGGCCATCCGGAAGACGGGCCTGTCCCGGTACCCGGTGTACGACGGGGACCTGAACCATGTGCTGGGCATCCTCAACGCCCGGGTGTTCCTGCTGGACCGGGCCGGGGACCACCCCCGCCCCCTGCGGGAGCTGCTCCAGAGCGCCTACTTCGTCCCGGACACCCTGAACGCCGCCACGCTGCTGCGGGATATGCAGAGCCGGAAGGTCCACATCGCCGTGGTCATCGACGAGTACGGCGACACCGCCGGCATCGTCACCATGGAGGACCTGCTGGAGGAGATCGTGGGCAACATCTACGACGAGTTCGACCCCTCCGAGCCGGAGGAGATCGAGGAGGTCAGCCCCGGCGTGTGGCGGGTCAGCGGCGGCGCCGACATCGAGGAGGTGGCGGAGGCCCTGGACGTGGACCTGCCGGAGGATCTGGAATTCGACACCCTGGGCGGCCTGGTGTTCAGCCAGCTCCACACCATCCCCCAGGACGGCCCGGTGCCGGATGTGGAGGCCTGCGGGCTCCACGTCCACGTGGATCAGGTGGACGGGTTCCGCATCGTCAGCGCCACGGTCCGCAAGTGCGCGCCCCAGGAGCCCCAGGAGCCGGAGGCGTAAGACCGGAAGGCCCCTGTCAACCCTCTGTTGACAAAAATCCCTCCCCTGTCGCTTGTCAGGGGAGGGATTTTTTTGTATGATAGACGCAGAGAAAGGGGAATGACCTATGGAACTGAAGGACCGGATCGCCGCCGTCCGCAGGGCGGCGGGCCTGACCCAGGAGCAGCTGGGCGCGCTGCTGGGGGTCACCCGGCAGGCCGTCAGCAAGTGGGAGAGCGGACAGACCGCGCCGGACGCCGCCACCTTGGCGGCCCTGTGCGAACAGCTCCACGTGTCGGCGGACTATGTGCTGCTGGGGCGGGAGCCGGAGGAGAGCCAGAGCGCCGGGCCCGCCTACGAGATGCCGGACACCTGCCCCTGCTGCGGGCGGAAGGTCTCCGGCAGCATCTGTCCGGGGTGCGGCTACCACGTGCCCAACTATCCGCCGCGGGGCGCCCGGTATGCCGTCACGGCCACCCGGCCCGGCTTTGTGCAGAGTGCGGAGCGGTCGGAGCAGCTGGTGAAATACTGCGGCTTCACCCAGGACGAAGCTGACATCGCCATCGCCCACTATGTGGATGACCAGTCCTGCATCCTGCTGCGGCGGGGGCTGGACGACGGCGCGGCCCAGTATATCGCCTCCCATCTGGACCAGGACTTCTTCGACCCGCTGATCGTGGAGGACTGCGGAGAAGCGGATGAGGAGCTGCTGTACAAGCCCAGGGCCTTTGAGACGCCGCCGCCTGCCAAGCCGCAGGAGGGCATCGGCTTCTGGGGCGTGGTGCTGGCCGTCATCGTGGCCCTGCTGATCCTCTCGTTCCTCTGAGGCGGCCCTTTCGCAACGGGGCGTTGACAAATCTCCCGGCTGGTTGCTTGCGTGGTCCCCTCAAATCTGATAAGATAGGGCCAAGAGAGAGGGGGAAACACGATGGAATTTCACGAACGCCTGTCCTTTCTCCGCAAGGCGGCGGGGCTGACCCAGGAGCAGCTGGGGGCCCGGGTGGGCGTCACCCGGCAGGCGGTCAGCAAGTGGGAGAGCGGACAGGTCTCCCCCGACGCGGCCACCGTGGCCCGGCTGTGCGGGGCGCTGAATGTCTCCGCCGATTTTCTGGTGCTGGGCAGGGAGCCGGCGGACACCGAGGACGGCTGTGAGCCGGAGATCTGCCCCGTCTGCGGACGGCCGGTGGAGGGCTCCATCTGCCCCGTCTGCGGCTTTCCCCTGCCCGCCGCGCCGCCCCGGGGACCCCGGTACGCAGTCATCTCACTCAGTCAGTTCTACTACAGCACGCCATCTGTGAGTCAGCTGGTCCGCTACTGCGGCATGCCCCATGAGCAGGCGACAGCCCTGCTGCAAGAGGTCCCCGCCGCCGGATTGCTGCTGCGGCGGGACCTGACGGACAGCGCCGCCCAGTATCTGGCCTCTCATCTGGACCGTGGGCTGTTTCCCGCTCTGCGGATCGTCCAGGACGAGGGGGAGCCGGAAGCCGTTCTTCGGAACAAACCCCCTGCCATAGAAGTGCCGCCCGCCGCCAAAAAGAGCGGTGTCGGCTTCTGGGGCGTGGTGCTGGCCGTCATTGTGGCGCTGTTGATCCTCTCGTTCCTCTGATGAGGCGGTACGCGGTCCCCGGCGCCGTCATTGCCGGGCTGTATGTGCTCAACCGCTTTGTGCTGGTCCCCGCCACCGGCTGGCGTCTGCTGGCCTGGCACGGGGCGGACTTCCTGGCGGGCGGTCTGATGCTGTGCTTCCTGAACGGCCTGCTGTTGCTGGCCCGCCGGCGGCCGGTGGGGCGGGTGCTGCCCGCCACGCTCTTCCTCCTGGCCTGCGGCCTCTTCTGGGAGGTGGTCACGCCCCTGTACCTGCCCCGGTCCGTGGGAGACCCCCGGGACGTGCTGGCGGTGTGGCTGGGCGGGATGTGCCTCCTGGCCTTTTGGCGCTTTGGGGACCGAAGGCGGAGAACCTGAGTCCATATAAGACAGCCCCCGGCGGGAATGACCCGCCGGGGGCTGTTCCTGTTCTGTACACGCCGCCCTTTACGCGGAGGCGATGACGTCCCTGTTTTTCACGAAGTACTCCACGCCGGACCAGAGGGTGGTCAGGGTGATGACCCACACGCAGAGGGTGTTCACCACCGGTGGAATGGGCAGGAACATCAGCACCACGCACACCATGGTGGAGGCGGTCTTCACCTTGCCGGACCAGCCGGCGGCGATGACCCGGCCCTTGTCGCTGGCGATCATCCGCAGGCCGCTGACGGCGAACTCCCGGCAGATGACGATCAGCAGCATCCAGGCGGGCATCTGCCCGATCTCCACGAACCACAGCATGGCGGCGGTGACCAGCATCTTGTCCGCCAGGGGATCTGCGAACTTGCCGAAGTCCGTCACCAGGTTGTACTTCCGGGCGATCTTGCCGTCCAGCAGGTCCGTGAGGCTGGCGATGATGAAGATGGCCAGGGCCGCGTACGTGGCGCCGGGGAAGCTCCAGTACAGCACCGCCATGAATACAGGAATCAATATAATGCGCAGAAGTGTCAATTTATTGGGTAAATTCATGGTTCCTCACTCCTCCACCAGTTCCCCGGTCAGCTCGCCGTCCATGACGCCGGTGAGCCGGACGTTCACAAAGGTGCCCGGCTCAATCTCCCGGTCCGCGTCAAAGTAAATGCGGCCGTCGATGTCCGGGGACTCGGCGTAGCTGCGGCCGAACCACAGCTGGGCCTGGCTGTCGAAGCCCTCGCACAGGACCTCCCGCTCCGTGCCCAGGACGGATTCGTTGTACCCGTCGATGATGTCGGACTGGACGTCCACCACCAGCTCCGCCCGGCGGCGGGCCTCCTCCATGTCCACATGGTCCATCTGGGCCGCCCGGGTGCCCTCCTCCGGGGAGAAGGGGAACACGCCGGCCCGCTCGATCTTTGT
>CALWOF010000083.1 GCA_944382995.1 uncultured Oscillospiraceae bacterium
TCATGGCGTTCCAGCGGGCCTCCCGGACGTTCTTGTCGTCGGTGTCCATGGCGGCCTTGGCCTCGTCCATGAACTCGTCCACGATCTTGTCGAAGAGCTCCTGGTTGAAGGCGGCGTGGGGGTAGTCGAACTTGGGCTTGCCGATCTCGGCGACCATCCGGTCGATGAGGGCCAGGACCTTCTGGTTCTCCTCATGGGCGGACTTGATGGCCTCGAACATCTTGTCGTTGGGGACCTCGTTGGCGCCGGCCTCGATCATGACCACCTTCTTGTGGGTGGAGACCACGGTCACGTCCAGGTCAGAGACCTTCCGCTCCTCGCTGGTGGGGTTGAACACCAGCCTGCCGTCCACCAGGCCCACCTTGACGGCGCCCACGGGGCCGTTCCAGGGGATGTCGGAGATGGCCAGGGCCGCGGAGGTGCCGATCAGGGCGGCGATCTCCGGGGTGCAGTCGTGGTCCACGCTCATGACCGTGCACATGACGGACACGTCGTTGCGGAAGTCGGAGGGGAACAGGGGCCGGATGGGCCGGTCGATGACGCGGCTGGTCAGGATGCCCTTCTCGCCGGGGCGGCCCTCCCGCCGGTTGAAGGAGCCGGGGATGCGGCCCACGGAGTAGAGCTTCTCCTCAAAGTCCACGGACAGGGGGAAGAAGTCGATGCCGTCCCGGGGACGGGGGGAGGCGGTGACGCAGCAGAGGACCCGGGTGTCCCCGTAGCCCACCATGACGGCGGCGTTGGCCAGCTCGGCCATCTTGCCCACCTCCAGGAAGAGGGGGCGGCCCGCCAGCTCCATCTCGTACTTGTGATAGTTGGGGTACTGTCTCTTGGTGATGATAGTCGACATGTCTTTGCTCCTTTACTTGAATGCTCGGGAGCGGCTCTTTTCGTATTTGAAAGCATGTCCGAAGCGCGTCGGGCACAGTTTCAAACACAAAAAGACATCGCCCCCGGCGAAAATGGTGATTCGTTCAGGGAAGGCCGGCGTCGGATGGCGTCAGGCCGGATGGGGAAAAGAGCGGCGCGAGATCCGCGCCGCTCTTCGTTTCTTCCGTCTTTTCTCCCGCCGCGCCCCGCGCGGTGGGAAGAGTCGGAGCAAGGGAGCGTGCGAAGTTTTCCGCGAAGCGGGAAACGGAGCTCAGCGGACTTTGCGACGACTCACTTCCGGATGCCCAGCTTGGCGATGAGGGCACGATACCGCTCGATGTCCTTCTTCTGGAGATAGTCCAGCAGACGGCGGCGCTTGCCGACCATCTGCAGCAGGCCGCGGTTGGAGTGCTTGTCCTGGGGGTTCTTCTGCATGTGGGCGGTCAGCTGGTTGATCCGCTCGGTGAGGATGGCCACCTGGACCTCGGGAGAGCCGGTGTCACCCTCGTGGGTGCGGTTGGCGTCGATGATCGCGGTCTTCTGTTCTTTGCGCAGCATGAAAAATTCCACCTTTCAAAATGATACCCGCAGAGCTGCGCCCCGGGCCGGTGAAGATCCGCGGGACGAAGAACTGGGGCTCGCACATCGCGTGCTGTTGCATGATACCACAAAAACACACCATTGTAAAGATAAAAATGTGGATTTTCCCGGCATCTTCCGGAAAAAATCTCCGGTTTTTTCCACACAGAGGGCTTGACAGCCGCCCCGGCGGCGTGATATGCTAACCGTACTAATACAGTTAATACAGTTTGCGGCAGGCCGGCAGACCCGCCGCGGAAGGGAAGGTGAGCGGATGATCAGCCTGAACTACCGGGACTCCCGGCCCATCTACGAGCAGATCCGGGACGGACTGCGGAAGCTGATCGTCACCGGCGCCCTGGGCGCCGACGAGAAGCTGCCCTCAGTGCGGGCCCTGGCCGCCCAGCTGGCCATCAACCCCAACACCATCCAGCGGGCCTACAACGAGCTGGAGGGCGAAGGGTACATCTACTCCGTCCCCGGCAAGGGGAGCTTTGCCGCCGCCAACGCGGCGGCGGACTCCGCCCGGCGGGCGGAGCTGCTGGTCCAGGTGCGGGAGCTCCTGTCAGAGCTGCGGTACCTGGGGGTCAGCCAGCGGGAGCTGGAGGCGCTGGTAAAGGAGGAGAACGGCCATGATTGAAGTGAACGGCCTTGTGAAGCGGTTTGACGGCTTCGCGGCCCTGGACGGCGCGGCGCTGACCGTGCCGGCGGGCAGCGTGTACGGCCTGGTGGGCCCCAACGGCGCCGGTAAGTCCACCCTGATCCGGTGCCTGACGGGCATCTTCCGCCAGGACGGGGGCACGGTGCGCGTGGGCGGGGAGGACGTGTGGGAGAATCCGGCCCTGAAGGCCCGGATCGCGTCCATCCCCGACGACTGGTACTATTTCACCCAGTCCTCCATCCGGGATATGATGCGCTTTTACCGGGGATTTTATCCCTCGTTTTCCATGGAGCGGTATGAAAAGCTCCGGGAGGTGTTCCAGCTGGACGAGCGGCGGCCCATCCGGCGCCTGTCCAAGGGGATGCAGAAGCAGGCGGCCTTCTGGCTGGCCCTGAGCTGCATGCCGGACTATCTGGTGCTGGACGAGCCGGTGGACGGCCTGGACCCGGTGATGCGCCGGCAGGTGTGGTCCCTGGTGCTGGGGGACGTGGCCCAGCGGGGCACCACGGTGCTGGTCTCCTCCCACAACCTGCGGGAGCTGGAGGACGTGTGCGACCACGTGGGCATCATGGACCACGGCAAGGTGCTGCTGGAGCGGTCCCTGGCCCAGCTGCAGGACAACATGGTGAAGCTGCAGGTGGTGTTCCCCGACGGCATGACCGAGGTGCCGCCGGAGCTGCCGGTGCTCCACGCCAGCCGGATCGGCCGGATCCACACCCTCATCATGCGGATGGGCGCCCAGGAGGCCGCGGACCTGCTGGCCCCCTACAGCCCCCTGCTGGTGGACGCGGTGCCCCTGACGCTGGAGGAGATCTTTATCTACGAACTGGGAGGTGCGGACTATGCAGTCAAAGACATCGTTCTTTAACGGGACCCTGTTCCGCAAAAACCTGGCCCGCTTCTGGCCCCTGTGGGGCCTGGCCTCCTTCCTGGCGGCCCTGTTCCCCCTGGCCCTGCTGGTGAAGGTCCTGCGGGACGGCACCTATCTCGCCCTGCCGGGAGATCCCGCCGCGCCGGAGCTCACCCGCATATACTACAGCGTGGTGGGCGACGCCGGGCCGGTGCTGTTCCTCATCTACGGCGCGCTGTGCGCCCTGGCGGTGTGGAGCTACCTGTACAGCCCCCGGAGCGTGGGGCTCCTCCACACCCTGCCTATCCGGCGGGAGGGGCTGTTCCTCACCAGCTTCCTCTCGGGCCTTGCCATGGTGCTGCTGCCCTGCGCCGTGGCCGGGGTCCTCAGCGTCCTGACGTCCCTTGCGGCCGGGGCCTTTGACCCTGTGGGCCTGGGCGTCACGGTGCTGGCGGTGCTGGGACAGGCGTTCTTCTTCTTTGCCAGCGCCACCTTCGTGTGCTTCATCACCGGCAACGCCTTCGCCATGGCGCCGGTGTACTTCCTGCTCCACTTCCTGGCGGTGATCCTGGACTGGCTGGTCTCCGCCTTCGCCCGGGGGTTCATCTTCGGGTTCGACGACTACTCCACCGGCGCGGTGGAGTGGCTCTCCCCCGCCGTCTATCTCCAGAACCATCTGGGCGTCATCTCCCATCAGGAAGAGGTGGAGCGGGTCACGGCCTACGGCGAGCGGTACACGGACCGCGTTCTTGTCTCCGTGGAGCCGGAGAACTTCCACCTCATCGCCCTCTACGCCCTGGCGGGCCTGGCGCTGACGGCGCTGGCGGTGCTGCTGTACCGGAGGCGCCGCAGCGAGAGCGCCGGGGACGTGGTGGCGGTGGGTGCCCTGAAGCCGGTGTTCCGGTACGGCCTGGCGGCCCTGGCGGCCCTGCTGGGGGGCCAGTTCCTGTACAGCCTGTTCTGGGGCAGCTTCCAGTCCGGGCGGTACTTCGACGTCCTCCCCCTGGCGGTCTCCATGGCCCTGGCGGGGATCATCGGCTACTACGCCGCGTCCATGCTGCTCGCCAAATCCCTGCGGGTGTTCCGGGGCAGCTGGAGGGGGATCCTGGCCGTGGCCCTGGGCTGCGCCGCCGTGTGCTGCGGGATGAAGTTCGACCTGCTGGGCGTCGCCGACCGGGTGCCCGCCGCTCTCGAGGTGAGGGAGCTCTATGTGAGCGCGGCCGGCAACTCCTACACCCTCACGCCGGAGGCGGACGGGGCGCTGCTGGAGCAGGTCCGGGCCGTCCATCAGGCGGTCATCGCCGACGAGGCCTACATCCTCTCCATGGACGCGATGACGACCCTCCCCGCCGGCATGGAGGAGACCGATCTGACCTGGGAGAGCATCTCCCTCACCTACTATCTCAAGGACGGCGGCAAGGTGAGCCGGTGGTACCGCGTCCCCGTCACCCGGGACCGGCTGGCCCGGGCCGGGACCTACGACAATCTGCTGGACCGGTTCGTCAACAGCGACGCGGTGAAGGCCCGGCGGCTCCACCTGGACGACAGCTTCTGGACCGTCACCGGCGGCAGCCTCTATGTGAACGTCCAGAACGAGTCCTACGACCTGGGCAGCCGGGAGGCGGAGGCCGTCCTGGCCGCCATCGGCCGGGACCTGGCCAACGGGGACTGGGGCACCTACGACTGGTTCCGCGTCAGCAACGGCGGCGACTACGCCATGGACCTGGGCCTCGAGTTCGACGGCCCCGACGGCGAGGGCCACGACTACATCTCCATCAGTCTGACCCCCGCCATGGGCGAGACCGTGGCGGCCCTGCGGCAGCTGGGGCTGGTGACGGACGTGGATCTGGTCACCTACCGGGAGCTGGAGCCGGAGGACTACGCCTGGGAGGCGGAGCCGACGGACGCCGGGCCTCAGGAGGCGGTCCCCACTACCGCCGTGGAGGTCCTGCCGGACGGCGGGGCCGTCCAGAGCCGGACCGCCGGGGAGGTGAGCCCGGCATGAGCAGAGAGAGACGCGCGCGCCGGCGGCGCACGAATCCCCGGTTCGCGGCGCTGTGTCTGGTGCTGATCTTCGCCCTGGCGGGCATTGGGGTCTGGCTGTGGGGCAGCCGGGGCCTGCCGGGCGAGGGCGTGACGGCGCCGGACTATGTGACGGAGGACCTGCTGCCGGTGAACGCCTGGTCCCGGCCCGGCACGCCCCTGAAAAAGATCGACGGCGTGGTGATCCACTACGTGGGCAACCCCGCCACCACCGCCCAGGCCAACCGGAACTACTTCGCCTCCCTGGCCGACGGGGCGGAGGGCACCTACGCCAGCTCCCACTTCCTGGTGGGGCTGGAGGGGGAGGTCCTCCAGTGCGTCCCCCTGACGGAGATCGCCTACGCCTCCAACATCCGCAACGAGGACACGGTTTCCATCGAGGTCTGCCACCCGGACGAGACGGGGCTCTTCTCCGACGTCACCTACGCCCGGACCGTGGAGCTGACCGCCTGGCTGTGCCGGACCTTTGACCTGGACCCGGAGACGGACGTGATCCGCCACTACGACGTGACCGGCAAGATCTGCCCCAGGTACTACGTGGAGCACCCGGAGGCCTGGGAGGGCTTCCTGGCGGACACGGCGGCGGAGCTGGCCCGCCAGGCGGAGGCGGAGCCGTGACGGGCCGCCGGAAAAAACCGTAAAATTTTTTCAAATTCTGTGAAACAAAATCGCCCGCCAAATCGTCTTATAGGTATAGACCATCCCGCGATGGGATCACCGATCATTTTGAACAGCAGAGGGGGCCTTTCCATGGACCAGGAACACCAGAATCCCGCCGCCACGCTCTGGCGCATGTGGGTGGACACCAAGCGGCGCATCGTCTCCTTCCACGAGGAGGAGGGCTGCCAGCTGCTGGAGTTCCGCAGCCA
>CALWOF010000084.1 GCA_944382995.1 uncultured Oscillospiraceae bacterium
ATGACCGGCGACGGCGTCAACGACGTGCTGGCCCTGAAGGACGCCGACTGCGGCGTGGCCATGGCCTCCGGCGCGGATGCCGCCTGCCAGGTGGCCCAGCTGGTGCTGCTGGACAGCGACTTTGCCGCCATGCCCAAGGTGGTGGCGGAGGGGCGCCGGGTCATCAACAACATCCAGCGGGCGTCGGCGCTGTACCTGGTGAAGAACATCCTGTCCTTCTTCCTGGCCATCATCACCCTGTTTGCCGACTTCCCCTATCCCTTCGTTCCCATCCAGCTGACGCTGATCTCCGCCCTGACCATCGGCGTACCCTCCTTCTTCCTGGCCCTGGAGCCCAACCACGACCTGGTGAAGGGCAAGTTCCTGCGGAACGTCATGCGCCGGGCTCTCCCCGGGGGATTGACGGCCATCTTCGTCATCCTGTTCGCGGAGCTCTTCGTCTACACCTTTGACCTGACGCTCGCCGAGCTCTCCACCATCTGCGTGATCCTGATGGCGGTGAACGGCGTGACGGTGATCTGCTATGCCGCCCGCCCCCTGGATGTGAAGCGGCTGGTGATGATCGCGGCCATGGGCATCGCCCTGTTCATCGCGGTGGTGTTCTACGGGGAGATCTTCTCCCTCTCACAGCTGTCCTTCGCGGCCTGGCTGGTGCTGATCGCCCTGGTGCTGCTGGTGGTGCCCATCCAGATGGGCCTGGAGCGGTGCTTCGACATGGCCTCCGCCGCCCTGGACCGCAGACGGGAGCGGAGAGCCCGCCGCAGACGGCGGACCGCGCCCCGGCAGTCCCGCCCCTCCCGCCGCCGGTGAGACCGCACCCACATATAAAAAGCGGCCCGCGCATGAGACAGGCCGAAAAAACGAGCGCCCGGACCGCGGTCCGGGCGCTCGTTCTCATCCTTGCAGCAGGCGGATCATCTCCTCCGCCGGGTCGATCAGGGGCAGGTCCGTCCGGGCCGCCAGAGCCGCCCGGAAATAGGGGAAGTGGGTACAGCCCAGCAGCAGGGCCTCCGCTCCGCAGGCGGAAAACCAGCCGGCCAGCTCCGTCAGGCGGTGGCGCGCCACCAGCTCCTCCGGGGGGAGTCCCGCCTCTACCGACTCCACCACGGGCAGCACGCCGACACCCCGCAGCTCCAGGGCCGGATTGGCCTCCAGCAGCACCCGCTCGATGCCGGAGAGGCCCTGGGCGTTGGCGGCGATCACCGCCAGGGAACGGTACCGGGGTGCCAGCTGCCGGTACACATCCAGCGGCGTCACGATCCGCATGCCGGTCTCAGCCGCCAGCGACGGGAAATCCACGGCGCCGGCCAGGGAGTTGCAGTAAACAAAGGCCCGCCGGCAGCCCCGGGAGCCGGCGTCCTCCAGGATCTCCCGGACGTGGCGCTGCTTCTCCGCCGGCGCGGCGTACTGGAAAGCGGTCTGTTCTCTGGGATCCTTCGAAAGCGGGAAGGACAGCCCCGACAGGCCCCGGCCTGTCAGGCAGTCCACCCCCATCCGGGTATCCACCGGGGTCCCGGCCAGCACAGCGATGGGATCGGTCATGACAGTCTCCTCCTTCTCCTGTGATCGGGTCCTTCACTCCAGCTTTCGCGGGAAGTTGCCGAAGATCCGCACCCCCTCCTGCACGGTCACAAAGGCGTGGGGATCTGCGGAGTGGACCATGTGCAGCAGCTCCTCAATCTCGTATTTGGACAGGCATACGCACAGCACGTGGACATTGTCCTTGGTGTAGGCACCCACGCCGTTCCAGTAGGTGACGCTGCGGCCCACCTGCTTGATGATGAAGTCCGCAAGAACGCTCTCGTCCTCCCGGGTGAAGATCAGGGCCTGGACGGTGACGTTCTGCTGGTGCATCCGATCCAGGACGATGCTGGTGAGGAAGTTGTATACCACCGAGTAGATGGCCACCTCGGGATTGAAGACGATCAGGCAGATGGTGTAAAGCACCGCATTGAAGAGAATGGAGAATCGGCCCACGGAGACGTTCCGGCCCAGCTTGCCCAGGCACAGACCCACCGCGTCCAATCCGCCGCCGCTGCACCCGCAGGTGAGGACGATGCCGCTGCCCACGCCGTTGAGGATGCCGCCCAGGATACAGGCCGTCAGATAGTCGCCGACGATGGGCTGAGCGGGGACGGGGATCAGGCTGGCGAACACGGAGTAGGCCGCGGTGCACACGATGGTCCGCACCGCCAGGCCCCGGCCCAGAACTCTCCATGCGAAGATCAGGATGGGGATGTTGGTGATGAGGTACAGCGCTCCGGCGATGTCATAGGTGCCGAAATCCAGGCCCAGCTGGGACTGCAGGAAGGTCCGGATCAGCTGGCACACGCCCAGGGTGCCGCCGGAATA
The DNA here is from genome assembly GCA_944382995.1 of uncultured Oscillospiraceae bacterium. GTDB lineage: Bacteria > Bacillota > Clostridia > Oscillospirales > Oscillospiraceae > Oscillibacter. Next base: position 2,353 of record CALWOF010000084.1, read on the forward strand.
CAGCCCCAGGGGAACGATGAACAGGTTGATGCCCGCGGCGGTGATCAGCTCGCCCGCCACGGCGAGCCCCAGCCGCAGCGCGCGGTTGTGCAGGGTGTTGTACAGCATAGGCAGACCTCCTGGGGCCGGGCCCCCGTCCTTGCTCCGGACGCTTGTCTCTCCTACAGATTATAAGGGGGGCGGCGAAAAACCACAAGAGGGAAACCAAAGATTTTTACAAACTGTAGCGCAGATAGCGGCGCAGCTTGTCCTGGGCCCGCTTGATGGTGCGGGAGACGGTGGACCGGTTGACCCCCAGCTTTTTGGCGATCTGGACCATCTTCAGCCCCCGGTCGTAGTAGAGGGCCAGCATCTCCCGCTGGCGGGCCGTCAGCTCCCGTTCCCGCGCCCGGCGGAGGTTTTTGCGTAGCCGCTCCAGCTGTTCGCTGTTGTCCGCAGAGTGGGAGCGGCTCCATACCGTCATGTCTCCGACCCACTCACTGCTGCGGGAGTCAAAGCGTGTATCGTTCATGCTTGTGATAGCTCCTGTCATAGTAGTGGGCGGTGAGGACCGCCAGCTCCCGTGCTTCCTGCAGCAGGGGGGTCAGCTCTGTGATCCGCCGCCGCAGCCGGCGGACCGCCTCAGGGTCTGTCTCCTGCCGGACGGCCAGCCGCAGCTCCGCCATCCGCAGCCGGATGGCGTCAGCGCTGTCCCGGTACAGACAGGACATCTCCGCGAGAGTCATCCGGCCACCTCCCTTCCCCGGACCTGCCGGTAAGGGGACAGCTCCGCCCGGGCATAATCCGGCAGACAGTCGCCGCAGACGCTCTCGCCGTTGCAGTACCAGTACCCCTCGCCCTCCGGGATCTCCCGGCCGCAGAGGGTGCAGTACAGCCTCCGCCCCCGGGACGCATATTGATCTGTGTGCAAGTGAAACGCTCCTTCCCATGGACGGCATGAAAAAAACGACGGGAAAGCAGAAAATTCCTGTTGACAAACCCCCTGCCATCTGGTAAGATAAATTCTGCTGTTGGAACTGCTGGTGTAGCTCAGCTGGTAGAGCAGCTGATTTGTAATCAGCAGGTCGGGGGTTCGAATCCGTCCACCAGCTCCAATTCAATATGGGGGAATTCCAGAGCGGTCAAATGGGGCAGACTGTAAATCTGTTGCCTTCGGCTTCGGTGGTTCGAATCCACCTTCCCCCACCAAAAGGTGCCTGCAAACGCGGGCGCTTTTTTCATGCCGTGTTACAAATTTCTTGTAAATAGAATCATGTAATTACAAGATTCTTGTTACAGCTACACAGTAGCACAAGAAACTGGTAATGTCAAGAATAATTTTACAAGAAACTTGTAAAAATGGATTGACAGCCTGCACAAAATCCAGTAGGATAGAGGCAGGAAAAGGGAAGGAGTGTGCGACATGGCACTGGGAGACCGCATCAGAGCCCGGCGGGAGGAGCTCGCCCTCACCCGGCCCCAGCTGGCGGACCGGCTGGGGGTGGCGCCCTCCACGGTGAGCAACTACGAGACCGGCGTCAGCTTCCCCAAGGAGGAGGTCATGCTCCGGCTCTTTGACTGCCTGGAGACAGATCCCAACACGCTGTTTCAGGACAGCTTCCGGGCCGGGGACCAGGTGCTGACCCGGCGGGAGCGGCAGCTGCTGTCACAGTACCGGGACCTGTCCCCTCTGGGACGGGAGAGCGTCCTGGCAGTGCTGGAGGCGCTGCGGGCCTATCAGACGGAGACGGAGGCCGCCCGGCCGGCACAGGAGTCCCGGGTCATTCCCCTGTACCGGACGCCGGCGGCGGCCGGCTACGCCTCGCCGGTGTTCGGGGAGGATCTCGACTACCTGACCGTGGGAGACGGCGTGCCCCAGGCCGCTGAGTTTGCTGTGCGCATCCAGGGGGACTCCATGGCCCCGTGGATCGCCGACGGCGACCTGGTCTACGTGAACCATGACCCCCTGCAGGCGGGGGATGTGGGCATCTTCTGCGTGGACGGCGACATCTTCTGCAAGCAGTATTACAAGGACCCGGCGGGGACGGTGTACCTGTTCTCCCTGAACCGGGCCAGGGCGGACGCGGACGTGGTGCTCACCGCCGGCAGCGGCCGGACCCTGGTGTGCTTCGGCCGGGTGATCCTCCACGCGCCGCCCCTGCCGGGAAGGGAGTGAGGCGCGGTATGGCGAAGCACGAATTCGGCATCCTGCCCCGGGACCCCCGGCCGGGGGAGCGGTACGACGCCTATGAGCCGGAGAGGTACGGCTGTGTCTCCGTGGACGACGCGTGGCTGGAGCCCCTTCTGGAAAAGCTGGCGGACATTCCGGCGTATTGGCACGCCCTGGACCGGCCGGAGACCGGGCTTGCGTACTGCGGCATCACCCTGATCCCGCCCGCGTCCCTTCCGGCGGTCCTGGACGCGCTGGACGGCGGAGTGGAACTGGCGCCCCTGCGGGCGCTGCTGGAGCGGGCGCAGGCGGAGGGCCGCTTCGTCATCCACTACGGACTGTAACAGAAAAAGCGGAGAGGCCGCCTCGACCTCTCCGCTTTTTTACGTTTCGAGTCACACGATGAAGCCGCCGTCGGCGGTGAGCACCTGGCCGGTGATGAAGGACGCCCGGTCCGAGGCCAGGAAGGCCACGGCGTGGGCGATGTCCTCCGGCGTGCCCAGCCGGCCCAGAGGCGTCTGCTCCGCCAGATCGTCCAGAGTCTCCCGCCCCAACACCTGGACCATATCCGTGTCGATGACGCCGGGGGCCACGCAGTTCACCCGGATGTGGGAGGGACCCAGCTCCGCCGCCAGGGACCGGGTCAGGGCGATGATGGCCGCCTTGGTGCAGGCGTAGGCCACCTCGCAGCTGGCGCCCCGGAGGCCCCAGATGGAGGAGATGTTGACGATGCAGCCGGCCTTTTCCGAGATCATGCGGGGCAGGACGGCCCTGATCGTGTTCCGGGCGCCGCCCAGGTTCACCGCCAGGTAGCGGTCCCACATCTCGTCGGTGATGTCCTGGAACTGGGCCTGTCCGGCCACGCCGGCGTTGTTCACCAGCAGGGACACATGCCCGCCCAGCTCCCGCTCGGCCCGGCGGACCATCTCCGCCACGGCGGCGCCGTCCGCCACGTCCGCCTGCACGGCCACGGCCCGGCCTCCGGCGTCCCGGATGGCGCGGACCGCGTCCTCCGCCGCCTGCTGGTGCTGAATGTAGTTGACGCAGACGGCCCAGCCCTCCCGGGCCAGCTCCGCCGCGACGGCCCGGCCGATCCCGCGGGATGAGCCGGTGACCAGTGCCACACGTTCCATAGAACCCCTCCGGTATTCTGCCGCCATGGGCGGCGTGCTGAGAGCAGTATATCAAAAAAAACGCGCCCGCGCAAGAAAAGTGTTGACAATGGACCTCTTTTCGTGTATCATATCAATGTTCCGTTTCGGACGATTAGCTCAGCTGGCTAGAGCACCTGCTTGACGTGCAGGGGGTCACAGGTTCGAGTCCT
>CALWOF010000085.1 GCA_944382995.1 uncultured Oscillospiraceae bacterium
TTGGCGATCTCCAGCTGCAGGCGGCGCATCTTCTCCGCCTCGTCCTGGCGGCGCTTGTTGGAGAAGGTCATGCCGCCCCGGCGCTGGCTGTTGGAGCGGATCTTCTCCTTGCCGCTCTTGCGCTCCATCCGGGCGCCGCGCTCGCCGCCCAGGTCCTCCAGCCGCTCGTCGTACTTGGCCAGGTTCACGTCGCCGCCCTTGCGGGTGTCCACGATCTTGCGCTGGGGAACGCGGGACACCGGCTGCTGCACCGCGGGCTTGGAGCTCCCGCCCTGCTGGGCAGGCTTGCCGCCTTGGCCGCCCTGAGCGGGCTGCGCCGGAGCGGCGGGCTTGCCCTGCTGCTGGGCGGGGGCGGCGGACCTGCCGGCCTCCTCCGCCTTGGGGGCGGGCTCCTTGGCGGCCTCCCGATAGGTGTCCGCAAAGATCACCTGGATGCTGGAGACCTGGTTGTGCTGGGTCAGGTACTCAAAGATCAGGGACAGCTCCTGGTCCGTCAGGACCTGCATATGGTTTTTGGGAGTCTCGGCATATTTCGTCAGGATCTCCGTGATGGTCTTGGTGGGCAGGCCGAAGTCCTTCGCCACCTCGTGGACTCTGTATTTCTCAATCGCCAATCAAAACACCTCGTTTAGCTCCAACCCGGGGGCTGGGGAAATTTTCAAAACACCTGCCGCGGCCCCGCGCCGCGGCGGCGCGGTCCGTCAGCTGTCCTTCCTGCGGAAGGAGCCCTTGCCCTTTTTCACCGGGCGGCTGTGGGCGAACCGCGTCTGTGCCCTCGGCTTGGGGCGCGCGTCTTTTGGGGGACGGGATCGATGGAAGGAGGCTGCCGCCCTCTGCGGGCGCTCCCCGGCGGCCTTCCGCCGGTCCGCCGCTGTGCCGCTGCCGGCGGCCGGGCGCTTTTCCGCGGGGACGGGCGCCTCCTTGGCGCGGCGTTTGCCGCGGCGGACGTTCTTCTCGTGGGCGGCCTGCTCGGCCTTCCGCTCCGCGGCCCGGCGGGCCTTGAGGGCCATCCGCTCCGATGCCTCGGCATAGGCCGCCGGGTCCAGCTCCGCCAGGCGGCGGAGCAGCGCATCAGCGAGCCCCACGTCCGTCACCGCAGCGATGGCCACGCTGGTCCGGCCCAGGGCCCGACCCAGCTCCTCCTTGGTGAAGGGGAGCCGGAGCCACAGACAGTCCCCGGCCCGGGCGAAGTGCTCGCACCGGCGGCGGGTGCCCTCTGCCGCGTCAGAGGCCAGCAGCAGCACCCGGGCGTCCCGGGCGCGGGCTGCAGCCTCCGCCGGCTCCTCGCCGATGGCCAGCCGGCCGCCCCGCAGGCTCAACCCCAGCAGGGATAAAACGTTAAGCCGGTCCATCCGCACCTCGCAGTTCTGCCTCCATGGCGTCGTACACCTCCGGCGGGATGGCGGTCTCAAAGGCCCGCTCCAGGGCCCGGGACTTCCGGGCCCGCTGCAGGCAGGCCACGTCGTGGCACACATAGGCGCCCCGGCCGGGCTTCTTGCCGCCGAAGTCCAGGGACACGGTGCCGTCCGGCGCCTTGACCACCCGCAGCAGGGACTTCTTATCCTTCATTTCCCGGCAGCCCACGCACTGCCGCTGGGGGATCTTCTTCACTTTCGGCATCTCACAGGCCGCCTTTCTGATAAACTGGTCTTACTCCGCGTCTGCGGGGACGGCCTCCTCCGCGCCGCCGTCGGCCGCATCCTCTGCGGGCTCCTCCTCGTCGTGATAGCTCTCCGGCTTGATGTCGATCTTGTAGCCGGTGAGGCGGGCGGCCAGGCGGGCGTTCTGGCCCTCCTTGCCGATGGCCAGGGACAGCTGGTCATCCGGCACGATGACGCGGCAGGCCTTGCCCTCGTCCGCCATCCACACATCCAGCACGTCGGCGGGAGCCAGGGCGGCGGCGATGAACGCTGCGGGGTCCTCGCTGTATTTGACGATGTCGATCTTCTCGCCCCGCAGCTCCTCCACGATGCTGCCGACCCGCTGGCCCTTGGGGCCCACGCAGGCGCCGATGGGATCCACGTTCTCGTCATTGGACCACACGGCCATCTTGGTGCGGCTGCCGGCCTCCCGGGCGATGGACTTGACCTCCACGGTGCCGTCGTAGATCTCCGGCACCTCCAGCTCGAACAGGCGCTTCACCAGGCCCGGATGGGTCCGGGAGATCAGCACCTGGGGGCCGCGGGTGCTGCGGCGGACCTCCACCACATACACCTTCACATGCATGCCCTCGGTGAGCTCCTCGCCGGGCACCTGCTCGCCGGCGATCAGCAGCGCCTCCGTGGAGTCGGAGCCGGTGCCGATCCGCAGGGACACGTTGCCGTTCCGGGGGTCGATGCGGGTCACCACGCCGGTGAGGATCTCGTGCTGCTTGGAGTTGAACTCGTCGTACACCTGGCCGCGCTCGGCCTCCCGCAGGCCCTGGATGATGACCTGCTTGCCGTTGCCGGCGGCGATGCGGCCAAATTCCACCGTGTCCACGGGGAGGTTCACCACGTCGCCCACCTCATACTTGGCGGAGAGCTTCTTGGCCTCCTCCACGGGCATCTCGTTGGCGGGATCCACATAGTCCTCCTCCGCCACCACGTTCTTCTGGACGAACATCTTCAGGTCGTGGTGCTCCTCGTCCACATCCACGATGACGTTCTCCACGTCCGCGTGGTCCCGCTTGTAGGCGGTGGTCAGGGCCTGGATGATCTTCTCCATCATGAAGGACTGGGGGATGCCCCGCTCCTTCTCCAGCAGAGCCAGCGCCGCGAAGATCTCCGCGGGATTGAAGCCCACGGGCTCCTTCTGCTTTTTGCCTTTCATGTGCCGATTCTCCTTATCATAAAATACGTCTTTTCAGGACGGTGTCAGGCTCAGAACTCCACCCGCAGGCGGACCAGGGCGGTCTCCTTCCTGGGGAAGACCATGTCCTCCTTCCCCACGGTGACGGTGACGTCGCCGGAGGCCTCATCATAGCTCTTCAGGTGACCGGAGAACTCCTTCCGGCCGTCCCGGGCGCGGTAGAGCTTCACCAGCACAGGGGAGCCCAGGAACCGCTGGAAGTCGGAGGGCCGCTTCAGCGCCCGCTCGGCCCCGGCGGAGCCCACCTCCAGGGTGTAGCTGCCCTCGATGGGATCGGCCTCGTCCAGCAGGTCGCTGACCTTGCGGGAGATGTTCTCGCAGTCGAGAATGTCCACGCCGCCCTCCTTGTCCAGGAGGATGCGCAGATACCAGGTGCCCGCCTCCTTGACGTACTCCACATCCCAGAGGGTGCAGCCCTGCTCCGCGATGGCGGGGGCGGCCAGCTCGGCAGTCAGTTCCGTGATTTTTTTCATGGGAGAGCTCCCTTCTCATACCGGTCTGCGGGGAAAATTGCCTGCGTGAAAAAGGCCAAGAAAAAGAGCGGACCCCGCAGCCCACTCCACATACCTTACTCTTCTAGCATACGTATCATACCACAGCCGCAGGCAAAGCGCAAGCCCTTTTGGGAAGATTCTTCCCGAAAAGATGCGCAAAAAACCGCCGGATCCGCGAAAAAGACGCAGACCCGGCGGCGGCAGTCACCGCCGGCGGAGACTGCCGGCGGCACAGGAGAGGAGAAACAGGGCAAGATCCGCCGCCACCACCGACGCGCCCACGGGGGTGGACAGCGTCCAGGAGGCGGTGAGCCCCGCACAGAAGCAGAAGACGGAGGTGACCGCGGCGCACACCACCACGCCCCGGAAGCTCCGGAACAGGCGCATGGCCGTCAGCGCCGGAAAGATCACCAGAGAGGAGATCAGCATGGCGCCCATCATCCGCATGCCCAGCACGATGGTCAGAGCGGTGAGGATGGCCAGCAGGGTGTTGTACCGGTCCACCCGCAGCCCCGCGGCCCGGGAGAAGCTCTCATCAAAGGTCACGGCGAAGAGCTTGTGATAGAAGAGCACGAACAGTGCCAGCACTGCGGCGGAGAGCACAGCGGACAGCGCCACGTCCCCCCAGGACATGGCCAGCACGCTGCCGAACATGTAGTTGTCCACGTCCGTGGTCATGCCGGTGGTGCGGGAGATGACGATGATGCCGATGGCCAGGGCCGACGCGCTGGTGACGGCGATGGCCGCATCGCTGTTCCAGCGGGGGCTGGCGGCCAGCCGCAGCAGGAAGAACGCCGCCAGGATCACCACCGGGATGGAGAAGTACAGCGGCGTGAACCCCAGGGCCACGGCGATGGCCAGCGCGCCGAAGGACACGTGGGAGAGCCCGTCCCCGATCATGGAGTAGCGCTTGAGGACCAGGGGGACCCCCAGCAGCGCCGCGCACAGGCTCACCAGCACGCCGGCGATCAGCGCCCGCTGCATGAAGGGATAGGTCAGCATGGCAGTCAGGCTCATTCCTCCACCTCCCGGAAACGCCGCCCCTGCGGGGAGGCCAGATACGCCGGCACCGTGCCCAGAAAGAAGCTGCTGCGGCCGATGTGCAGCACCGTCCGGGCGCTGCGCAGCGCCGCCTTCAGATCGTGGGTCACCATCACCACCGCCATGCCCTCCTTCCGGTTCAGGTAGGAGAGGGTCTTGTACAGGTCCTGGGCGGCGGCGGGGTCCAGGCCGGTGATGGGCTCGTCCAGGATCAGCAGCCGCCCGGCGGCGCACAGGGCCCGGGCCAGCAGCACCCGCTGCTGCTGGCCGCCGGACAGGTCCCGGTAGCTCTTGTCCTTCAGCTCCAGGATGCCCAGCTTGCCCATGTTCATCAGGGCCCGGGACTTCTGGGCGGCGGTGTAGAAAAACCGCAGCCCTTTCTGGTTCAGGCAGCCGGAGAGGACCACCTCGTATACCGTGGCGGGAAAGTCCCGCTGGGCCCGGGTCTGCTGGGGCAGATACCCGATGGCCCCCTGCCGCAGCTCCGGCGCCCGGAGGATCTGGCCGGACTGGGGCGTCAGCAGCCCCAGCAGCCCCCGCAGCAGCGTGGACTTGCCGGAGCCGTTGTCCCCCACGATGCAAAGATAGTCCCCCGCCTGGACGGTCAGGTCCAGATGGGACAGGACGCTCTGCCCCTCGTAGCCCAGGGACACGTCCCGGCAGACGATCAGCTCATTGGGCTCCATGGTCCGCCTCCTCTCCGGCACAGGCGTCGCACACCCCGGAGAATAGCGTCCCCCGGGGGTCGATGCGGAAGTGGTGCTCCCGCTCCAGGTGGTCGTAGAGCCCTTGGAGCTGTACGCAGTCCACGTGGCGGATGCGGCCGCACCGCTGGCATTTCAGAAGAAAGCAGTCCCGGTGGCCCTGGGACTGGTGGCCGCAGAACTGGTAGAGGGCGCCCTCCTCCGTGTTGACCTTGTGGACGGCCCCGGAGGCCTCCAGCTTCTCCAGCTGGCGGTAGATGGTGGCAAGGCCCACCGGGCAGCCCGCCCGGCGCAGGTCCTCCGCCAGCTCCGCGGCGGTGCAGGCGTTCTCGCCCCGGGCCTCCAGGCAGCGGAGCACTGCCTGGTGCTGTTTTGTACTGTAGGGCATCTCTATGCCTCCCGAAACTGAAAATGATTATCGTTTTCATATTATAAACGCCATCGGAAAAAAGTCAAGACCGGTTGCAAAACTCCGGGAAATAGGGTATGGTATGAACAGCAGACAACGCCGCGCGGCAGGCGCGGAGATCACAACAGCGTTGAGGAGAGTATCGCATGAAAGTCTCACTGGTCATCATGGCGGCGGGCCTGGGGTCCCGCTACGGCGGCAGCAAGCAGGTGGACGGCATCGGGCCCCACAACGAGATCCTGATGGA
>CALWOF010000086.1 GCA_944382995.1 uncultured Oscillospiraceae bacterium
GTGGCTTTCACTCCCATGAGACGGGTGGTCCGCTCCGCGGACTCCTGCCAGAGCTCCCGGGCCTCCAGGGCCAGGTCCGTGCGTTTCGTAAACATTGCGCGCCGCCTCCAAAACACAAAATCTAGTGGTCCGGTCCCTAGGTTTTGCGGTCCGCCATACAATATACAAATCCCGCACAAAAAAATGAAAAAAGGGCTTGCTTTTTCGGTCATTCCCTGTTAAAATATCATTCTGCATGGTGGGGCATGGCCCCCACAACACAAAATTCTGCCTAAGGAGGTGTTTGGTTTGCCGAATATCAAGTCTGCCAAGAAGCGCGTTCTGATCGCCGAGGTGCGCAACGCCCGCAACAAGGCCACGAAGTCCGAACTGAAGACCGCCATCAAGAAGTTCGAGGCTGCTGCCGCAGAAGGCAATCGCACCGAGGCCGATGGCGCATACAAAGTCGCTGTGAAGAAAGTCGATCAGGCTGTCGCCAAGGGCGTTCTGCACAAGAACACGGCCGCTCACCGCAAGAGCGCCATGACCCTGAAGCTCAACAAGATCGGCTGATCTCCCGGGAGCTGAAAGGACATCCGTTCGGATGTCCTTTTTTGTTTTCTCCTTTTCTTTTCCGCCGCGGCGTGCTATAGTCATCCTTGACAACGATATTTTCCGCGAGGTGGACCGCCATGCCGATCTTTGACACCCATGCCCATTACAACGACAACGCCTTCCGCAAGGATCGGGAGGAGCTGCTCTCCGCCCTGCCCGCCGCCGGGGTGGGCGCCGCGGTGATCCCCGGGGTGGACGCGGAGAGCTCCCGCTCCGCCCTGGCCCTGGCGGAGAGCCGGCCCTGGCTGTTCGCCGCCGCCGGCATCCACCCGGAGGACTGCGCCGGCTGCGCGGACGGGGACTTTGACGCCGTCCGCGCCCTGTGCGCCCATGAGAAGGTGGTGGCCATCGGGGAGATCGGCCTGGACTACTACTGGGCGGAGAACCCGCCCAAGGAATTCCAGCAGACGGTGTTCCGCCGGCAGCTGGAGCTGGCCCTGGAGCTGGACCTGCCGGTGATCGTCCACGACCGGGAGGCCCACGGGGACTGCCTGGAGATCGTGCGGGAGTTCCCCGGGGTCCGGGGCGTGTTCCACTGCTTCTCGGGGAGCCCCGAGATGGCGGAGGAGCTGCTGAAGCGGGGCTGGTACCTGGGCTTTGACGGCCCCGTCACCTACAAGAACGCCCGCCGGGCGCCGGAGGTGGCGGCCGTCACGCCTCTGGACCGGATCGTGGTGGAGACGGACGCCCCCTACATGAGCCCGGTGCCCAACCGGGGAAAGCGGAACGACAGCCGGAACCTGCCCTATGTGATCGAAACGCTGGCGGCGTGGAAGGGCATCTCTCCGGCGGAGATGACGGACATCACCTGGAACAACGCCCTGCGGCTCTTTGGTCTGGAGGGAAGGATATGAAAAAGCGGCTCATTTTCCTGCTGGCGGCGTTGGCACTGACCGGCTGCGCCGCGCCGGCGGAGACGGCGGTGGATTCCCTGCCGGCAGCCGCACCAGTGGAGCCCCTCTCCGCCCCCGGCATCATGACGGAAGGGCAGATACCGGCGGAAACCTGTGATCTGCCCACGGAGACCGTTTCTCTGTACGACTGGCAGACCTCCGGCGAGCCGCTTGCCCTGCTGGCGGAGATCCCAGAGGAGGAGATGGCCCTTTACGGCGTGGCCGATGGAGACGCACCTCATGTGCTGTTCCGCTGGAGCGGCACGCTGGCAGAGTTTCCGGACTGGGCGATCGACACGCCAAAATCCGTGACGCCGGAACTGCTGGCCCTGGACCTGAACGGCGACGGCGCCCCGGAGCCGGTGGTCCTCTGTTATCAGGGCGGGACCCAGGTCAACCTCTATGACCTGCATGTCTTGCGGCAGTCCAACGGCGCGTTGACGGATTTCCGGCTTCCGGATGCCCTGTATGCAGAGCAGCTCTCCGCTCTGCTGACCCTGGGCGGCAGCGGTGAGACGCTGACCGTTTCCCTGGGAGACCGATCCATCGAGGCGGCCCTGCCGGACGGGGTGCAGGCGGAGGCCCTGGACCGCCTGTGGACCGGGGCGAATGTCTCCTATCTGGAGGATGCGGGGACCCTCCGGCTCGTGGACAAGCCGGCCCTGCTGCCGGAGGATGCCGCCGGCAAGGCCGGGACCGCCTCTGCGGTGGGTCTGAACACGGAAGTCTCCGCCCGGGTCTCCTTTTCGGACGGACAGTTCACCCTTTCAGAGTTTGCTCTGCAATCCAAACCTTCCTGAGTTTTCACACAAGGAGTGACATGAGATGGAAAAAGGCTTTACCATCACCTATGAGTATGGGGACAACCTGTATGTGAACCCCACGAACCGGTGCGATTTCAACTGCACGTTCTGCCTGCGGCACAACCAGGGCTCCGGCGGCAGCATCTACACCCACAACCTGTGGCTGGAGCGGGAGCCCACCAAAGAGGAGCTCCTGGCCTCCATCGAGGGGCGCGACCTCTCGAAATACAAACAGCTGGTGTTCGTGGGCTTCGGCGAGCCCACCTACCGGTTCGACGACATCTGCTGGGTCATCGACCGGATGAAGGAGCACGGCACGAAGATCTACACCCGGATGGACACCAACGGCACCGGCTGCCTCATCAACGGCCGGGACATCTGCCCGGACTTCGCCGGCCGATTCGACATGGTGTCCGTGTCCCTGAACACCGACTCGGAGGAGGAGTACAACGCCGTCTGCCAGCCCCGGTTCGACGGCGCCTACCAGGCCATGAAGGACTTCACGCGGGAGGTCCGCAGATACGTGCCCACGGTGATGATGACCGTGGTGGACACCACCATCACCCCGGAGCAGATCGAGCGCTGCCGGAGGATCTGTGAGGAGGAGATCGGCGCCGTCTACCGGGTGCGGGAATACATCGCCGACTGACGCGGCGGCCCGGCCCGCGGAAAAGTTTTTCTTGACTTTTTCCGGGATTCCGATATAATAGTAGAGCTCGCAGTCTGCGGGTAAATCCTTGCTCCCATCTTCAGAATGGGGGCCATTTGTCCAGAAGGAGGTGCAAATATGGCAAAGGTTTCTGCCAATTATGAGGTCGTGTATATCATCGACCCTGCACAGGGTGAGGAGAACATCGCCGCACTGGTGGCCAAGTTCAAGACCCTGGCTGAGCAGAATGGTTCCGCTGTGGAAGTGGAAGAGTGGGGCAGCCGCAAGCTGGCCTATCCCATCAACTACAAGACCGAGGGTTACTACGTCCTGATGAGCTTCACCAGCGATCCTTCCTTCCCGAAGGAGCTGGACCGCGTTCTGCGGATCACCGACGGCATCATGCGTTCTCTGATCGTCTGCAAGGACGCGTGAGGAGGCGTCAGCCATGCTCAACAAGATCATCATCATGGGTCGTCTGACCCGGGACCCTGAGCTGCGCCGCACCGGAAGCGGCACCGCCGTCACGTCCTTCTCTCTGGCCGTGGACCGGGACTTCAAGTCCCAGAGCGGCGAGAAGGAGACCGATTTCATCGACGTGGTGGCCTGGCGCAGCACCGCGGAGTTCGTCAGCAAGTACTTCACCAAGGGCCGCATGGCCGTGGTGGAGGGCCGGCTGCAGATCCGCGACTGGACGGACAAGGAGGGCGGCAAGCGCAGAAGCGCCGAGGTCGTCGCCGACAACGTCTACTTCGGGGATTCCAAACGGGACGGCGCCGGCGATTTCGGCGGCGCACCCGCTTCCTACAGCGCCCCCATGGGCGGCCGCAGCGCCGCGCCGATGGGCGGACAATCCGACTTCGCCGAGATCGGCGAGGAGGACGGCGAACTGCCGTTCTGACTTTTGATAAAGGAGGAACCATTTCATGGCTTTTGATCGTGAAGCGAGACCCGCTCGCCCCAACCGCGGCAAGCGCCGCAAGGTCTGCCAGTTCTGCGCGGACAAGTGCGAGCACATCGATTACAAGGACGCCGCCAAGCTGCGCCGCTTCGTGTCTGAGCGTTCCAAGATCCTGCCCCGCCGGACCACCGGCACCTGCGCCATGCATCAGCGCCAGCTGACCGAGGCCATCAAGCGCGCCCGGCAGATCGCTCTGCTGCCCTACGTCACCGACTGACGCCGCAGACTTTTTTGACTGTGACTGCCTCCGTCCTGTGGACGGAGGCAGTTTTTTAACGCGCATCCCCGTTTTTTTAACAACATCCGAATATTTGGCTTGTCTTTCCCGTCCTCCCGTGATACGATAAAGGCCGTGTTTGTATTGCGGGAGGAAATGTCTCTATGGTTTTGCTGCTGTTTGAACAGATCGTTCAGCTCTTTCTGTGCGTCATCCTGGGGTGGTTCCTGGTCCAGCTGCGGCTGCTCAAGCCCACGGACAGCCGGGTGCTCTCCGTGGTGTGCCTGTACCTCATCATCCCCTGCGTCATCATCACGGCCTTCCAGATCGAGCGGACGCCGGAGCTGCTCCACGGTCTGGCCCTCTCCCTGGGAACGGCCATCGGCATCCACGTCCTGTTCTTCATCGCCACCGCCCTGCTGCGCCGCCCCCTGCACCTGACGCCGGTGGAGCAGGCGTCCCTGATCTATACCAACGCCGGCAACCTGATCATCCCCCTGGTGACCGCGGTCCTGGGGCCCGAGTGGGTCATCTACTCCAGCATGTTCCAGCTGGTGCAGCAGTTCCCCCTGTGGAGCCACGGCCGCATCCTCCTGAGCGGGGAGCGGAAGATCTCCCTGAGGAAGATCCTTCTGAACGTGAACATCCTCTCCGTGTTCACCGGCGTGCTGCTGTTCGCCCTGGACATCTCCATCCCCCATGTGATCGAGGGCACCATGGAGTCCCTGGGCTCCATGGTGGGGCCCCTCAGCATGATCGTGGCCGGCATGCTCATGGGAGACCAGGACCTGCTGGCGGTGCTGCGGATCCGCAGCATCTGGAAGGTGGCCATTCTGCGGCTGCTCGTCCTGCCCCTGGCGGTGCTGTGCATCCTGAAGTACTCCGGCCTGGCGGCCCTGGTCCCCAACGGAGCGTCCATCCTGCTGATCAGCCTGCTGGCGGCCAGCGCCCCCGCCGCCTCCAACGTCACCCAGATCGCCCAGGTCTACGGCCACGAGGGCGACTACGCCAGCGCCATCAACGTGATCACCACGCTGCTGTGCATCGGCACCATGCCGCTGATGGTGCTGCTGTACCAGCTGTGAGCGTCCGTCCCCGGAGGGGATCGGAATACGCAGACCGGGCCGCCCCGAAAGGGGCGGCCCGGTTCGTTCGTTGTCGCTGGTTTTCGTCCGGACAGCGGAGGATCAGTCCTTCTCCTCCACTTCCCGGAGGCGGTCCAGGAAGGGGCTGGCAGTGGTGCTCTTCTCCGCCGCCTGGCTCTTGAAGTTCTCCACGCTGACGGCGGACTGCTTCACCGGCTGGATGGTGCCGGCGCCGGCCACGCAGCCGCCGGGGCAGGCCATGCCCTCCAGCAGATAGCCGTTGCGCTTGCCCGCCTTGGCCATGGTGAGCATCTTGCGGCACTCCCGCAGGCCGTCGCCGTACTCGATGAGCACCTCCCGGTCGGGATCGATGTGCCGGATGGCCTCCACCACGGCGGCGGCCACGCCGCCGCCCACCGCGAAGCCCCGGCCCATGGCCGTGCC
>CALWOF010000087.1 GCA_944382995.1 uncultured Oscillospiraceae bacterium
AAGATCCGGCGGCTGGCGGCCCGGTGGGTCAGCTCCAGCTCCTCGTCGGGGCCGAAGAAGTGGACGGTGTGGGTCCCCGCCACGGTGCCGCCCCGAAGGGCGTGGATGCCGATCTCGTCCTTCTCCCGGCGGCCGCAACTGCCCTCCCGGCCGTACACCGGCCGGAGGTAGTGCTCCGGATCCACGGCCTCCAGCAGCAGCTTCGCGGTGCCGCTGGGGGCATCCGCCTTCTGGTTGTGGTGGGTCTCGGTGATCTCGATGTCGAAGTCCGGCCCCAGCACCGGGGCGATCACCCGCAGCGCCCGGGAGAGCACCGCCACTCCCAGGGAGTAGTTGGCGCTCCACAGCACCGGCGCGGCGGTCCCCAGTGCAAAGAGGGCCTCCTTCTCCGCCTCCGTGTACCCGGTGGTGCCGGAGAGCAGGGCCGTCCCCGTCCGGCGGACGTAGGAGGCGATCTCCGGCAGGGCGGCGGGGCGGGAGAAGTCCATCACCACGTCCGCCACCTTCCCCAGGCGGCCCAGCTGGTCCAGGTCGTCATGGCCGAAAACGGCCTCCACCTCATCCCCGGCGGCAGCGGCGGTCTCCCGGATCAGTGTGCCCATTTTGCCCCGGCCGATCAGCACGATCCTCACAGCAGTCCCGCCTCCTCCATCGTCCGGCGGAGGGCAGCGGCGTTGGACTCGCCCATCTCACACAGGGGCAGCCGCATGGGGCCCACGTTCAGGCCCAGCATATTCATGGCGGCCTTTACCGGGATGGGGTTCACCTCCAGGAACAGGTCGTTCATCAGCTGCAGATACCGCAGGTGGTTCTCCAAAGCCTGGGAGTGATTGCCGCCCAGCCAGTCCGCCACGATCTGGTGGCACATGGCGGGCATCACGTTGGCGTAGACGGAGATGACGCCGCTGCCGCCGATGCTGAGGATGGGCACGGTAATGTCGTCGTTGCCGGAGTACAGGGCGAAGTCCGGCCCCGCGCAGCGGGCGATCTTCATGGCGTAGGACATGTCGCCGCTGGCCTCCTTGATGCCGGCGATGTTGGGGTGCTTCGCCAGCCGCTCCACCACGGAGACGGGGATGGAGCAGCCGGTACGGCCCGGCACATTGTAGAGGATGCAGGGGATCTCCACCTTGTCCGCCGTCTCGGCGAAGTGGCGGTACATGCCCTCAGGATTTGCCTTGTTGTAGTACGGGGCGATCAGCAGCAGCGCGTCAGCCCCCATGTTCTGATACTCGATGCTCTTTTCGATCTGGGTGGCGGTGCAGTTGGAGCCGCTGCCCACGATCACCGGCACCCGGCCGTCCACCACCCGGATGGTGTGCTCCACCACCGCGGCGTCCTCCTCATGGGTCATGGTGGAGTACTCGCCGGTGGTGCCCAGGGTGAGGATGCCGTCGGTCCCGGCGGCGATCTGCCGCTCCAGCAGAGCGGTCAGCGCGTCGAAGTTGACGCTCCCGTCCGCCCGGAAGGGGGTGACCATGGCGACGATGGAACCTTGCAGATGTTCGAACTTCATGTTGTGTGCCCTCCATACTTTTCTTTTTTCACAGGCCGGCGGCCCTTGCCCCGCCCCCTCCGGGCGGCGAAGCAAAACAAAAAGTCGGTAGAGACACGCCCCTACCGACAGCTCTTCCCGCCTTTTCCAGCTGCAAAAAAGCGGAGTTCCCTGTAAGCGGATAGCGCCCCCGCGGGTCTCCCCGCGGACAGTCCCGCGGGTATTCCCCGCGGACCCACCCCCTGTTCATACCTGGACAGGAAGTTCGGCGGACTTGCCTCCCCTCCGTTCCTCGCCCGTCGGCTCCCGGAGGATCGTCGCATCCGCGCCTCTATCTCATTTTCAGGTATCATACCACCTCCGCCGCCGCTTGGCAAGAGAAAAAATGGAAAACCGCCGCCTGTCCTGCTCCCGCCGTCTTGTCGAAAGAGACAAAAAACGTATCTTCCCCCTGTTCCGGCCATAGGATCTGTGGTATAGTATGGTCCAGAAGTGTCAGCCGATCCCTGACCAGAAGGAGGTCCTCGAAATGTCTGTGGTGGATTACCGCCGCGCCCTGCACCGCATCCCGGAGCTGGACAATCAGCTGCCGGAGACGGTGGAGGCGGTGAAGCGGATCCTGACGCCGCTGCCCTGCCGCATCTTCTCCCCCATCGCCGGCAGCGTCTGCGCCTGGTTCGACGCGGGAAAGAGCGACGCCGTGGCCTTCCGCGCGGAGCTGGACGCCCTGCCGGTGACAGAGACCACCGGCCTGCCCTATGCCTCCCTCCACCCCGGGAGGATGCACGCCTGCGGCCACGACGCCCACGCCGCCATGGTCCTGACCCTGGCGGAGTATGCGGCAGCGCACCTGACCGAGCTGCCCCGAAACGTGCTCTTTCTCTTCCAGCCGTCGGAGGAGACCACCGGCGGCGCGGGCAAGCTGTGTCAGACCGGCGTGCTGGAGCGGCACCGGGTCCGCCGGATCTTCGGTCTCCATCTGTGGCCGGGCCTGGCCGCCGGCACCGTCGCCTCCCGCCCCGGCCCTCTGATGGCCCGGTCCAATGAGGTCACCGTCACGGTGACGGGGCGCAGCGTCCACATGTCCCGGGCAGAGGAGGGGCGGGACGCTCTGACGGCGGGCATCGCCTATCTCCAGCGGGCCTATGACATGATGGAGCAGCTGCCCCCCAGCGAACCCCGGGCGCTGCGGTTCGGCAGGATGGTCTCCGGTGAGGTCCGGAATGCCGTCAGCGGGGAGACCCGTCTGGAGGGGAGCCTGCGCACCTACCGGGAGGATGCCTTCCGCTTCTGCCGCCAGCAGCTCAAGGACATCGGCCGGTCTGTGGCGGAGGAGACCGGCTGCGCGGTGGACGTCCACCTCAGCGAGGGATATCCCGCGGTCTGGAACCACGAGGCGCTCTACCAGCGGATCACCGCCCAGCTGGGCGCCGACGCGCCGCAGCTTCTGGAAAAGCCCGTCCTGGCGGCAGAGGACTTCTCCTTCTACCAGCAGTATGTGCCCGGAGCCTTCTTCTTTCTGGGGACCGGGGACACCCCCCAGCTCCACGCGCCGGACTTCGCCTTTGATGATGAGGCAGTTCTGCCCAGGGGGGTGGAATTCCTGAAAAAGCTGCTGTTGCTGCCGTGAGGCCCCCGTCTCAGGCCGGACTGCCGCATTCCGGGCGGCGGCGCCGTTCTCTCCGCCTCTCACCGGAACGATCCCTGAATATGATGCGGGCCGCCGGCAGAGCTGGCGGCCCCTTTTTCGCTGCGGCGTTCCCCGCGCGGGAAAGCCAGAAGGCGGTCCTCAGTAAAAATCCTGTTCGCCGAACAGTGCCCGCAACCCCGCCCGGTCCAAGACCCGTATCCGCTTGTAGGCCACCCGGACGAAATCTCTCTGCTGGAGGTCCCGCAGGCAGTTGGAGACGCTGACCCGGCTCATGCCCGTCACAGAGCCGATCTGCTCCTGGGTATACCGCACCTCCTGCCGGTCCTGGGTGTTGGAGTAGAGGAAGCAGGCCAGCTTTGCCTCGTTCCGGGTGAACTGTGCATAGAAGATCCAGCTGGAGAGCAGGTGGATCTTTTTCATGAACAGGGTCGTCAGTTCCGGCAGGCTGCCGGTCTCCTGGGCGCAGCAGGTCAGCAGGGCCTTACCCTCCATGGCGTACATCACCAGATCTGTCGCCGCATCCGCGCAGACGATCCGCGCGGAGGGCTGACTCACCGCCTCCTCCCCCACCAGGTTCCCCCGCTCCACAAAACACAGCGTGCGCTCTGTCCCGTCCGGATACAGCAGGTAAGCCCGCACCTTCCCCCGCTCCAGATAGTAGATCTCCCCCGCAGGGTCATCCTTCTGAAAGATCTGGCTGCCAGCTGTGAAACGCCGCACACGGCCGTGGTCCCGGAACATCCGGGGCAGATACTGCATCCCCGCGGGTGTCTTTGCCTCCATTTCCTTCACCTCCAGCAAAATCCACAAATCCATGCGTGCCTTTTCTGTGATCATACCACATTTCGAGAATTTGCAAAATACTTTACATTCTTTTTCCGGACACTGACAGACAATGGTCACAATGATTCCCCGCAATTTAAAACGACTGAAAAAGGAGGATCTTATCATGTCTGTCTTTCTGACCAACGACGGCGTCTCCATCCACTACGAGGTCAACGGCTCCGGCCGGCCCCTGGTCATGCTCCACGGCTGGGATCAGAGCGCCAGGGCCTTCTGCCGGAACGTCCCCGCCCTGTCCGAGAAATACCAGGTGGTCACGGTGGACTTCCGGGGACACGGGGAGTCCGAAAAGCCCTCCCACGGCTACCGGATCTCCCGGCTGGCCATGGATGTCCACCAGCTGCTGGAGCATCTGGACCTGAAAGACGTGGTCCTGCTGGGCTGGTCCATGGGCTGCTCCGTCCTGTGGAGCTACTGGGATCTGTTCCGCTCCGACCGGCTCAGCAAGCTCATCATGGTGGATGAGCCTCCCCTGTGCCTGGTGAACGAGAGCAACCCGGACGGCTTCGCCGACAATGACGCCCTGGTGGCTCTGAAGACCTCCATCCTCAACGACACGGTCAACGCCACCCAGGGGTTCGTGGACATGATGCTGTACACCCCGGAGGGCAAGGCCGCCTATGGCCGGCAGACGCTGGAGGAGAGCCTGAAGTTCCCGCCGGCGCTCTGCACGGTGATGCTCCTCAACCATGTGTACACCGACTGGCGGGACGTGATCCCCACCATCACCCTTCCCACCCTTGTGATCGCCGCCAAAAACAGCCATGTGAAGGTCTCCAACAACGTCTGGACCCATGAGCATATCCCCAGCTCCCAGCTCAGGATGTTCGAGACCGCCCACATGATGTTCATGGAAGAGCCGGAGGCCTTCAACGCCGCCGTGGCCGAGTTTATCGGCTGACCTGCCATCTGTCTGAATTTCTGCCGGACCGCCGGGACATTGTTCCCGGCGGTCCATCTTGTATGGAAGCCCCTTGATTTGTTCACACTTTTCCTGTATCATGGGTGCCAGCTTGCCCCATTTCAAAAAGGAGGAATTGGTTTTCATGCCATTCTCATTCAACTTCGGCGGCTTCGACCCTGGCAGCTTCGGGGGCTTTGGCGGGGGCGGGGAGGACTCCCAGCCCCAGCGGCCCAAACGGGAGCGGAAGCCCCGCAAGGCCATCGGCAACGCCTTTACCCGGACGCTCATCAATCTGGGCGTCACGCTGCTCTTCGGCCTCGGGTATTTCTACTTTGAGCTGCCGGCCCTGAACCCCCACGCGGAGGAGTTCTACGTCTTTTTGTTCCTGCTGTGCGCGGTGTACTGCATCTGCGCCGTCCTCACCTCCGGCTTCCAGGGGGAGGGCGTCAAGGGCTACTTCGGCTTCGTGAAGAAGCAGTGCACCATCCCCTTCTTCGTGGTCATCGCCATGATCGCCGCCGTGGTCATCGGCGGCCTCACCTCCTGGGTGGTCATCCGGGCGGGGAGCTACAGCGAGCTGCTGCCCGTCCAGACCGGCGACTTCGCCGCAGAGGTGGAGGAGATCTCCTACGACCAGATCCCCATGCTGGATGAGGACTCCGCCGAGCGGCTGGGCAGCCGGGTGCTGGGCGAGCT
>CALWOF010000088.1 GCA_944382995.1 uncultured Oscillospiraceae bacterium
CGGCGTGGTCACCGGCTACGCCGAGCCCGCCGGCCGCATCACCATCGTGGAGGAGGCCGCCGGGACCCCCGCCGAGCCCGCGGAAGAGCCCGCCGAGCCCGCGGTGGACCCCGAGCCCTCTGAGCCCGCCGAGCCCGTGGAGAGCACCACCTACGTGGTGGTGGCCGGCGACTCCCTGTGGAAGATCGCCCAGAAGCATCTGGGCAGCGGCGCCCGCTGGGGAGAGATCTACGCGGCCAACCGGGACATCGTGTCCGATCCCAGCCTGATCTACATCGGCCAGGTCCTGGACATCCCCGCCCGGTGATCCCGGCACACTGAAAACAGTCCCCTTCAGCGGGAGAGCACATCACGGTGTGCTCTCCCGCTGTTTTGCGGCCATGCCAGCCGGGACAGTCCGGCTCCCGGGCGGCAGTCCTGCTCCACGTGACCCAGCCCGCCCTGTCCCGCCAGCGGATGCAACTGGGAGTGAAGCTGCTTCGCCGGCCAAAGGTCCGCGCGCTCCAGATCGGGCTGCAGCTCCTCCGCACAGTCTGTGGACAAAATTGTCTATTTACCTTTTACCCATACCTGTGTATCTTGAGAGTCAGATCACACGGAAAAAGGAGGCGCTCCCCATGAAAACCACAGGGCAAAAGATCAAGTCCCTTCGCACCGCTCTCGGATTGAGTCAGGAACAGCTCAGTGAGATCATCGAAGCTGCCCATAAGTCGATCTACCGTTACGAGGCTGGAAAATCGCTGCCTGATACGACTGCTCTGGTAAAACTGGCGACCTTTTTTGACGTCTCCACAGACTATCTGCTCGGCTTGTCCGGGTTGAAAAACCAGAACAGAGAGGAGCATGGGAAGATCCGCCAGTCCGGAAGGTACAACGAAATATACAAGCGCTATCTGCAGAGCAGAGAGCTGCGTGAGTTCCATGAGAATGAGACCTATTTCTGGATCTTTGCGGAGCGGCAGGACGGGGATCTTGTATACGGCGGCCAGACCGAATGGTGCGGTTGGGCGGATGCGAACAGGGCCATTGAGATCCGAACGCTGCGGCCGGTCATTCCGGAGGCCGCATATCAATCGTGCTGCCGGGTATACTCCAAGCCAATGATCATCACCAGTGAATACGACGCGGCCGTATTCCGCATTTTTGGCGGCCACGCGATCATCCGCGAAGAGATCTGCAGGAGGTGCTTTCCGGATCTCATCGTATTTCAGGGGCCGAGCCACGAATATGGCCCCGGCTCCCTGCAAACGCCCTTCTGACAGGATCAGTTCTTTGGATCCCTTCGGCCGGGTGTCTCCCGCGGCCGGGCAGGCGGCCTGCCGGGGCGTGCTCCTCCCCTCCGAAGCGGCGTCCCCGCGTCCGCCGAACGGCTCCGCGGAAAACCGGCCTCCCCGCGCATTCTGCACGCGGGGAGGCCGGTCTTTTGCATCTGAGGCCCGGGGCGGTGCTCACCCGCCGTGTCCGAAGACCGTCGGCATATCCCAGGCGGCGTGGTCCGTGTGGAGCAGGTGGTGGGACCGCTGACCCAGGGGTTTGCCCAGGTACTCCCGGTACAGGGCCTGGATATCCGGGTTCTCGTGGGAAAAGCGGATGGGCGACGCAGCATCCAGCTGCCAGAGCCTCTCGCCCCGCTCACCGGCCAGCTCCGCCCCCTCGTGGATGGGCTGGCCGCCGCCTCCGGCGCACCCGCCGGGACAGGCCATGACCTCCACGAAGTCATAGGAGACCTGGCCCTTTTCCAGGGCCGTCATCAGCCGCCGGGTATTTCCCAGGCCGGACACCACCGCCACATGGACCTCGCCGGCGCCGGGGATGGTGAACACAGCCTCCTTCCATGGCCGGTCGCCCCGGACGGCCCGGAAGGCATCCGGGTCCGGGTCCCTGCCGGTGACCAGGAAGTAGGCGCTGCGCAGCGCCGCGTCCATCACGCCGCCGGTGGCGCCGAAGATCACCGCCGCACCGGTCCCGGATCCCAGGGGGGAGTCAAATCCCTCCTCCGGCAGATCCTGGGGAAGGATGTGCTCACAGCGCAGCATCCGGGTCAGCTCCCGGGTGGTCAGAACGATATCCACATCCGGATCGCCGCAGGCATCGTTCATGGTGGGCAGACGGCACTCGGCCTTTTTCGACACGCAGGGCATCACGGAGATCACCCGCATGTCGTGGGGGTCCACGCCGATCTTCTCGGCGAAGTAGCTCTTGGCCACGGCGCCGAACATCTGCTGGGGGGACTTGGCGGTGGAGAGGTTCGCCGTCCAGGCGGGGAACTGCCCCTTCAGGAACCGGACCCAGCCGGGGCAGCAGGAGGTGAACATGGGCCAGCGGTACTGCCCCCTGTGGGTGAACCGCTCCAGAAATTCGCTGCCCTCCTCCATGATGGTCAGGTCCGCGGTGAAGTTGGTGTCGAACACATAGTCAAACCCGATGCGCCGCAGGGCGGCCGCCAGCCGGCCGGTGGTGGCCAGGGCCGGATCCAGGCCGAAGGCCTCTGCCCAGGCCGCCCGCACTGCCGGGGCCACCTGGACCACAGTGGTGATCTTCGGGTCCGCCAGCGCGTCGTAGACGGCGACGGTGTCGTCCCGGGCCGTCAGGGCGCCGGTGGGGCAGTGGGTGACGCACTGGCCGCAGTAGGTGCAGTCCGTGTCCTTCAGCAGGCGGTTGAAGCTAACGTCCACCGTGGTGCGGGAGCCGGTGCCGGCCACGTCCCAGATGTGCATGTCCTGGATCTTGTCGCACACCTGGACGCAGCGCATACACTTGATGCATTTGCCCGCCTCCCGGATCAGCGGAGCTTCCAGATCCACATGGGACCGCTCCGGCCGGACCTCATAGGGCTGATAGTGGATGTTCAGATCCGCCGCCAGCCGCTGCAGCTCACAGTTGCCGCTGCGGATGCAGGTGGTGCAGCTGGTGTCGTGCTGGCTGAGCAGCAGCCGCAGGTTCGTCCGCCGGGCCCGGCGGACCCGGGGGCTGTTGGTGCGGATCACCATGCCCTCCAGCAGTTCATTGTCGCAGGCGGTCACCAGCCGCTCAGTGCCCTCCACCTCCACCACGCACATGCGGCAGGCGGCGATCTCGTTGATGCCCTTCAGATAACACAGATGGGGGATATGGACGCCGGCGGCAGCCGCCGCGTCCAGGATCGTGGTGCCCGCCTCCACGGAGACCGGGCGGTTGTCAATGACAGCGTTTACCATTTTTCCGTGCGCCCTCCCTTGAAAACTCCGTATCCGAAGTGGTCGCACCGCAGGCAGCGGGAGGACTCCTGGTCCGCCTCCTCCGCCGTCAGGCCGCACTCGATACAGGCGAAATCCCGTTTGCGCTCTCCGGCGTCCCGCTCGGTGGTATTGACCCGGCCCCGCGGCCGCAGATCGGAAAAGCGGGGAGCCGGCACCTGGACGTCCGTTGTGATCTCGTGGCGGAAGCCCAGATAGTCGTCGATATTGGCGGCCGCCGCCTTGCCGGCGGCAATGGCCCGGATAACGGTGGCGGGGCCAGTGACGCAGTCGCCGCCGGCGAACACGCCCTCCATCTCCGGCAGACGGGTGTCGGATCCGGCCAGGAACGTGCCGCCCCGCTGGATCAGAATGCCGGTCTGCTCAAAGCCCAGAGTCTCCACACCCTGGCCCACGGCCACGATGATGAGCTCCGCCGGGATGCGCTCCTCCGGCGCCTGGGCGCCGCCGGGCCGGGGGCGGCCCTGCCGGTCCATCTCGCCGGGGATCTGGGGCTGGGTCCACAGCGCCGCGGCAGCGCCGGTATCGTCGCTCTCGATCCGCACCGGTGCCTGGAGGGTCAGCAGCTCCGCGCCCTCCGCCTCAGCGCCCTCCACCTCCTCCGGCAGAGCGGTCATGTCCTCTTTCCGGCGGCGGTAGACGCAGGTGACCTTCTCCGCCCCCAGGCGGATGGCGCTGCGGGTCACGTCCATCGCCACGTTGCCGCCGCCGATGACCACCACCCGCTTGCCGGTGAAGTCCGGCAGATCGCCGTCGCCGATGCCCCGCAGCAGCTCCACGGCGGAGACCACGTTCCGGCTGTCCTCGCCGGGGATGCCGGCCTTCTTGTCGATGTGGGCGCCGATGGACAGGTACAGGCAGTCGTGCTCCGCCTTCAGCTGGTCAAAGGTCACATCCGTGCCCACGTTGACGCCGGTGCGGACCTCGATCCCCAGGGAGAGGATGGAGGCGATCTCACCGTCCAGCAGCTTCCGGGGGAAGCGGTAGTCGGGGATGCCGTAGCGCAGCATGCCCCCCAGCTGACGCCGCTTTTCATACACCGTCACCTGATGTCCCATCAGCGCCAGGTAATAGGCGGCGGAGAGGCCGCCGGGGCCGCCGCCCACCACCGCCACCCTCTTGCCGGTGGTGGGGGCGCAGGCCGGCTGGGGCACCTCCCCCGCCTGGTCCACGGCATAGCGCTTCAGCGCCCGGATATTCACCGCGTCATCCACCATCCTGCGGCGGCAGCGGGCCTCACAGGGGTGCTCACAGATGTAGGCGCAGGCCACCGGGAAGGGGTTGTCCTTGCGGATGAGCCGCACCGCGTCGGCGTACCGGCCTGCGTGGATCAGGGCGATATAGCCGGGGATGTCCACTCCGGCGGGGCACAGGGCCACGCAGGGCACGGGGTTTTTCAGGCTGCCCAGGCACCGGTGGCGGAGGATATGCTCCTCATAGTCGTCCCGGAAGGCCTGAAGGCCCATCAGCACCAGCTGGGCGGCGTTGATGCCGATGGCGCAGTCGGCGGTGTCCACGACGGTCTGGGCCGTCTCCTCGATCCGGCGGAGGATACGGATGTCCGGCTGGCCGTCCAGCACCTCCTGCAGCATGTGGGAGAGCTGTCCCAGTCCGATGCGGCAGGGCACGCACTTTCCGCAGGTCTGGGCGTGGCACAGATTCAGAAAATTCAGAGCCATGTCGATGGGACACAGGCCCGGCGGGCTGGAGGCAATCCGCTGCTCCATGCTCCGGTAGAGCTGATCCACCACCGCCTGGGTCTGGCTGGGGGTCTTGATGTCCAGTCTGCTCATGGGTCGCTCACTCCTTCTTCCTTCGTTCCTCAACGCCGCGGGGATCTCCCGGTCTCCGCCGCCCGGGGTGCCCGTCCGCCGCGGAGTTCCTCTGTTTTCGTTATAATGGAGCGGAGGCCGCAAGTCAACCATCATTTCCGGCGCGGCGGAATTCTGTGAAAACCGCCACAAATCCAGGCCCGTCTTTGTGTAGTTCTCCAGGGGGAGAGGCAGTCCCTGAAGCAGAGGATCCGAAGGTCTTCCAGGTCCGCCCCGGAGAGCCCGTCCTGCGGGGATCTCAGCGCACAGTCAGGCGTTTTGGGCGGTGCCGCCGGACCCGGTGCCCGGAAACGGAAGAATTCAGAATAGCTGTTGACGCGGCGAAGAAAATATGCTAAAATGTCTTTCGCTGTCAAGTGCTACTGTAGCTCAGCCGGTAGAGCAGCTGATTCGTAATCAGCAGGTCGTGTGTTCGAGTCACATCAGTAGCTCCA
>CALWOF010000089.1 GCA_944382995.1 uncultured Oscillospiraceae bacterium
TTTTCTGTCAGAGCGCCGGGGCGCTCACAGCTCCTTCAATTCCTTCAGGCATTTGGGGCAGACGTTCTTGCCCTTGAACACCGTGATGTCCTTGGTGGCGTCACAGAAAATGCAGCTGGGCTTATACTTTTTCAGAATGACGGACGAGCCCTCCACATAGATTTCCAATGCGTCCCGCTCACCGATATCCAGCGTCCGGCGCATCTCGATGGGCAGCACGATCCGACCCAGCTCATCTACCTTTCTGACGATTCCTGTCGATTTCACAATACAACTCCCTTTCTGACCGAAAGATGTTTCCTAGCGTCAAGTATGACCATATCACAGGCTGTCGTATTTTGTCAATTTCAATCCGGTAACAAAAAAAGATTTTACAATTTTGAAATTATTACCGTGTTTTTTCCGGTTTTCCGGGCCGAGCACGGGACGACGGAGGGAAAAACCGCATGGCAATGACCTGGATCTGGAGCGGGATGGTGGTGCTGTCCTTGATCTTCGGCCTGCTCACCGGCCGGCTGGACGCCGTGGCCGACGCCGCCATGGAGGGCGCCTCCTCCGCCGTGGAGCTGAGCGTCTCCATGGCGGGGGTGCTGTGCCTGTGGAGCGGCGTCATGGAGATCATGAACGTCTGCGGTCTGTCCGGCGGGCTGGCCCGTGCCTTCCGGCCGGTCCTGCGGCGCCTGATGCCCCTGGCCAGCCGGGATGAGGCGACTCTGGCCGCCCTGTCCGCCAATGTGTCCGCCAATCTGCTGGGGCTGGGCAACGCCGCCACGCCGCTGGGCATCCAGGCGGCCCGGCGGATGGCCCGGGGCTGCGGCGGCACGGCCAGCGACGAGCTGTGCCTGCTGGTGGTGCTGAACACCGCCTCCATCCAGCTGCTGCCGGCCACCATCGCCTCCGTCCGGGGAGCCAGCGGGGCGGAGAGCCCCTTCGACATCCTGCCGGCGGTGTGGCTGGCCTCCGCCCTGTCGGTCAGCGTGGGCATCCTCACCGCAAAATGCCTGGCCGCCCTGGGGAGGTGGCGGCGGTGAATCTCAGCTCTCTGGTGATCCCGGCGCTGCTGGCGGGAGTGGCCGTCTGCGGTATGGGGCGTCGGGTGGATGTGTACGGTGCCCTGACCCACGGGGCGGAGGAGGGCCTCACAGTACTGCTGAAGGTACTGCCCGCCCTGGTGGGGCTGCTGACCGCCGTGTCCATGTTCCGGGCCTCCGGTGCCCTGGAGTGGCTGACCGGCCTGTGCGCGCCGGTGCTGGAGGCAATGGGGATCCCGCCGGAGACCACGCCGCTGATGCTGGTCCGCCCCGTCTCCGGCAGCGGCGCCCTGGCAGTGGGCACGGATCTCATCACCACCTACGGCCCCGACAGCTACATCGGCCGGGTGGCCGCCGTGATGCTGGGCAGCACGGAGACCACCTTCTATACCATTGCCGTGTACTTCGGCTCCGCCGGGATCATCCGCACCCGCCACACGGTCCCGGCGGCCCTGGCGGCGGACCTGACGGGCTTCCTGGCCGCCGCCTTCGCGGTGCGGCTGTTCTTCGGGACATAGCGGGCGGCCTCCACGGCCCCCTCTGATGAATAGCCGCGGAGAGCGCCGGGCCTGCGCTCTCCGCGGTTTTTTCGTGTTCTTCTCCGCCCCGGTTTCTGCGCCGGAAGCCCGCCGGGCGGTCAGTCCGCCGCGGTGTAGGGCTCCATCACCGGGGCTGCGCCGTAGAGGGCGGCATATTCGCCGTCCACCAGGTAGCGGACCTCAGCCACCGCCCGCAGAGACAGCAGAGAGTCCGCCAGGGCGCGGAGGGCCCGGGTCATATCCGGCTCCTCCCCCATCCCCGGCAGCGCCGCGGTGGGCAGATCCACATAGCAGGTGTCCTCGTCCAGCCGGACGGAGGTGACCTGGAACCCCTCCGGCAGGGGGGAGCGGAGCTGCTCGTCCTCCGTCGCCGCCAAAAGCGCCCGCACCACGGCTCCCACCTGGGTGTCGCCCTCGTACAGATCCAGGGTCATCTCCCGGGGCGCCAGCCGCCCGTCCTCATCCAGCAGGTACAGCGTGGCCGCCACGGAGCTGATCACGTCCTCGTTGGTGGAGAACAGCACGTCCCCGGCGGTGAAGTTCTGCCGGTCCCGGTAGGCCAGCTGCTGGCCCCGGACGGTGATGTTCACCACGGAGATCTCCGGCAGCTGGGTCAGGGTCAGCGTGATGGCGTAATCCGCCAGGGACAGCGCCACGCCGGAGAGGAGCCGGTATCGGCTGGACAGGTCCACCGTGGCCACGGCGCCGTTGAGCTCCAGGGACAAGAGCTCCGTCTCCGCCGGGACCACGCCGGTGAGGGTGGGGTCTGTGGGGCCTGCCAGCAGGGCGGTCACCAGCTGCTCTGCCAGCTGCCGGGCGCCCAGGTCCCCCTCATCTCCGATGTACAGTTTTTCCGCCCGCAGGGCATCGGCGCCGGGGACCGCCTCCAGATCCGCCTCCCGGAAATAGAGGTCATAGGTCCTCCCCCGCTCCGACACATAGGGCCGTCCCAGCCCCAGCGCCGCCAGAAGGACGGCGCACACCGCCACGGCGATCAGGCGTTTTTTCATGCCGCGCCTCCTCCCTGCCAGGGCCAGCGGACGGTGAACACCGCGCCGCCGCCGGGCCGGTTGGCCGCCTCCACCGTGCCGCCCCGCTTGGCCACCGTGTCGCTGACGATGGCCAGTCCCAGGCCCGTGCCGCCGGCGGCCCGGGAGCGGGCCTTGTCCACCCGGTAGAACCGCTCAAAGATCCGCGGCAGATCCTCCGCCGGGATCCCGGGGCCGTTGTCCTCCACTGTCAGCACCACCTGCTCCCCCTGCCGGGAGAGGGAGAGCTGGACCGTGCTGCCGGGCGGGGCGTATTTGACAGCGTTATCCGTGAGATTGTAGATCACCTGATGGATCTCATCCCGGCTGGCCAGCACCGTGCAGGTGCCCTCCGCCCGGTAGGTGAGCTCCGTCCCCTTCTCCTGGGCCACCAGGCCCATCATCCGCAGCACCTGTTCCATCACCGGCAGCACGTCCACCACCGTCGGCGTCTCCATCACGCCGCTGTCCAGCCGCGTCAGCCGCAGCAGGTCCTCCGTGATGCGGGAGAGACGCTCCGCCTCCGCGCCGATGTCCGACACGAACTCTCTGGCGGTGACAGGATCGATGTTCTCGGTCTGCAGGATGGAGTCCGTCAGCAGCCGGATGGCCGCCAGAGGGGTCTTGAGCTCGTGGGAGGCATCCGATACGAAGCGGCGGCGGGCGTTCTCCGTGGTCTGAAGGCGGTCGGTCAGGCTGTTGAACTCCTGGGCCAGCTGGGCGATCTCGTCCCGGCCCCTCACCTCCGCCCGATGGCTGTAGGCGCCCTCCCGCACCTTCCGGATGGCGGTGAGCAGACGGGCGATCTTCCTGGTCAGCGCCAGAGACAGCAGTCCGCTGATACAAAGCGTGGCCACGGCGATGCCGGCGGACAGCCGCAGCAGATTGCTCTGCAGCCCCTCCAGCAGCGCCGCCTGCTCGGTGTCGTACTCATAGGCGTACACGGCGCCGATGATCTGGTTCTGGTAGAGCACCGGCGATGCCGCCCGGCTGCGGAAGGCCCCGTCCCGGTAGCTGCTGGAGGAGGTGTCGACCCCCAGCAGCGCCTGGACGATCTCCGTGTAAAAGCTGTACTCCCCCACGGCATCGTTGGTCTCCCGCGTATCGTAGAGCACCTTTCCGGCGCTGTCCGTCACCAGGATGCGGCTCAGGCCCGTCTCCTCCAGCGCCGCCATGGCCTGGGCCACATTCTCCTCGTCGAGCTGGTCCAGGCCGGACAGGGAGTAGACCATCACGGACACGCTGTTCTGCAGCGATGCCGCCTTGGTCCGGAACACCAGATCCTCCGACACCAGCAGGGGATAGGTGTTCATCAGAAGCAGCACCGCCGCCATGATCAGGATATAGCTCAGGCTGAATTTGACCCGCAGGCTCCCGAAGAGCTGGCCCTTACCCCTTGAAATAGTACCCCACTCCCCACTTGGTCATGATGTGCTCCGGCTCCGCCGGATTCCTCTCCAGCTTTTCCCGCAGACGGCGGATGTGGACGTCCACCGTCCGGTAATCCCCGGCGTAGCTGTAGCCCCACACCACGTTCATCAGGTTCTCCCGGCTGTACACCCGCCGGGGATTGCGCATCAAAAGCTCGATCAGGTCGTACTCCTTGGCCGTCAGATCCACGGTCCGCCCGTCCCGGACGGCCACCCGCTCCTCTGTGTTCAGGGACAGGTCCCCTGCCGTCAGCACGGCGCCCCGGCTCCGCTGGGCGCCGGCGGCCCGGCGCAGCAGGGCCCGGACCCGGGCCTTGAGCTCCAGGATGTTGAAGGGCTTGGTGACATAGTCGTCCGCCCCGCACTCAAAGCCCATCAGCTTGTCGGCGTCCTCGCTCTTGGCTGTCAGCATGATGATGGGCACATTGGAGAACTCCCGGATCCTGATGCACGCCTCCTGTCCGTCCAGCTCCGGCATCATCACGTCCAGAATGATCAGGTCATACCGGCCGTTCCGGGCCATCTCCACGGCGGAGGCCCCATCGTAGGCGCACTCCACCTCATAGCCCTCGTTCTCCAGATTGAATTTCACGCCCTTGACCAGCAGCTTCTCGTCATCGACCACCAGGATCTTCATCGGCTGTATCTCCTCCATCGTCATTGTCCGCATCGCCCACGGTGATCCGGTCCTCCAGCTCGGCGTACTTCGCCTCGCCGATGCCGCTCACCTCCATGAGCTGCTCCTTGCTGGCAAAGGGGCCGTTGGCCTCCCGCCAGGCGATGATCCGCCGGGCCAGCGCCTCCCCGATGCCGGGCAGCGTATCCAGCTCCTCCAGTCCGGCGGTGTTCAGGTCCACCGGCGGAAAGTCCGGTGCGATCTCCTCCGGCGGCACCTGGACCTCCGTCTCCACAGTGAGGCCCGGTGCCCGGGCGGTCCGGTCCTGGGCGGAGAGCACCGCCAGCGCGCACAGGAACAGCGCCGTCAGCCCCAGAAGGACGATCTCACTTTTTGTCACCTTTCCCCGTCCGCTCACTGTTGAACTCCCATCTGTTTTTTGATATACTATAAAAATCAGGATGTCGAATCCGGGCGGTTTCTGCCGCCCGCCGCGGATATATGATGCATTATACCATAGATCACAGGAGTTTGATATGAAAACACGCCGCTTTTTCTCAGTTTTTTTATTGCTGGTCCTGACCGTCTCGCTGTCCCTGGTCCCCGCGGCCGCCGCGGAGGAGGACGGCGGCGTCTCGCCGCCCGAGCTCCACTGCGATGCCATGCTGCTGGTGGACGCCCACACCGGCCAGACGGTCTACGGGAAAAACGAGCATCAGGAGATGTA
>CALWOF010000090.1 GCA_944382995.1 uncultured Oscillospiraceae bacterium
ACGCCAGGGCCCGCAGGGCCAGGCGGGTGTCCGCCACCCGGATGTAGAACTTGCCGGGCCGCAGCGTCTCCGGCACCTTCGCGCACAGGCACCCGGCGGCGCCGGCGGAGAGGGCCTTGTCGAGAAAATCGTGGCCGTCGAACTTCTCCCCTGTCAGGGGCAGGAAGAGACAGCCGGGGGCGATCCGGCGGCTGTCGGTGGAGACGGCGGTGACAGGTGCCGCCCCCTCCCGGGGGTTCAGCCAGGTGCCGCCCACGGCGGATACGATCTCGGGGATGGTCATTGGCTGCATACGGTTCACCCTCTCCTCCTGACTTCCAGGGACAGCCGCACGATCTCCTCGCACAGCTGCTCATAGCTCATGCCCACGGCGGCTGCCTCCTTGGGAACGAAGCTGGTGGGGGTCATGCCGGGCAGGGAGTTGGCCTCCAGCACCCAGAGCCTCCCGTCCTTGTCCAGGATCATGTCCGTGCGGGAGTAGACCTCCAGCCCCAGGCAGCGGTGGGTCCGCAGCGCCAGCTCCCCGGCGGCGGCCATCACCTCCGCCGGCACCGGGGCGGGGCAGATCTCCGTGGCGCCGCCGGCCTGGTACTTGGCCACATAGTCGAACTCCTTCCCGGCGGGCGTGGTCTCCACCGCCGGCAGCCACCGGTCGCCAAGGACCGCCACCGTCAGCTCCCGGCCGTAGATCCGCTCCTCCGCCAGGACCTTGGCGCCGTAGTGGAGCACCTCCTCCAGAGCCCGCTTCAGCTCCGCCCGGTCCTCCGGTAAGTACACGCCAAGGGACGAGCCGCCCCCGATGGTCTTGATGACGCAGGGCATGGGCAGCGTCTGCGCCAGCTCCTCCGCCTCCGACGGTCCGTAGGAGAGCAGCTGCCACTTCGGCGTGGGGATGCCGCACGCGTCCAGGATCTGCTTGCTGACCGCCTTGTCCATGGCGATGGCGGAGGCCAGATGGCCCGCGCCGGTGTAGGGCACGCCCAGCAGGTCCAGCGCCGCCTGGATGCGGCCGTCCTCCCCGTCCATGCCGTGGAGGCCCAGGAACACCAGATCGGCCTTCCGGCAGATGTCCAGCACATGGGGGCCGATGTGGCTGGGGCTCTGATCCCGCCGGCTCCGCTTCACCGCCTCCAGGTCCGGCGCCTCCACCCCGATCTTCGCGTCGGGGCACAGGCCGTCGGCTGCGTCAAACAGGGACTCCAGGTCTGCCGGGACCTCCTCCAGCCCCAAAAACAGGTCCACCAGGATGGCCCGATGGCCGTTTTTCCGCAGGGCGCGGCACACGCCGGAGCCCGTCACCAGAGACACCGCCCGCTCGGTGGAGACACCTCCCGCCAATACAACGATCTTCATTGTGATTCCCAGTCCTTTCTCTGCGGCTGTCCGCCGGCCGGGCGCCTCCGCCGCTGCCGCGCAGGACCGCCCGAGGCCGTTTCCGCGGGCCGGTGCCGAAGGGGCCGCCCGCGCGCTTTGTATCCCGGAGCTCTGCCGGCCGGGTCCATCCTCGGCTGGTCATAAGCATCCTATTTTAATCTTTCATAGTTTAGCACAATCCGACCGGGAATACAACCGTCAAAACAGGCCCGGTCCTCCGAAAAAGTCCGTGCTTTTCCAGAGGACCGGGCCTGCCCGTATCCGAATGCCAGAGCTCAGAAGAGCCAGTCCAGAAGGCTCTCCGGCTCCCCCTCCAGCAGCGTGGCGGCGGCGGAGAGCATCCGGGCCGCGTCCGCCCGGGTGACGGTCTCCGCCATGGCCGAGCTGCCGAAGCTGCCGGCGGAGAGGACGCTGACCGCCTCCATGTTCCCCACAGCCTGGGCCGCCCAGGAGGGCACCGCCTCCCGGTCCGCGTACCAGGCGGCCAGATCCACGTCCTCCACCGCCAGGATGCGGTTCAGGACCGTGGCGGCCTCGTTGAAGGTGATGGGGTCCTCCCCCTGAAAGGCCGCGCCCTCCGGCGTGGAGACACCCAGGATGATGCCGTCCGCCGCGCCAGCGGCGGCATAGGCCTTGGCCCAGGTGGGGATGGCCGCGTCATCGCTGAAGCCGGTCATGGTGACGGCGGCGGGAGATTCTCCGGCGGTCTCCAGCGTCAGGGCGAGAAACTCGCTCCGGGTGACGGCGCGGTCCGGCTCAAAGTAGTACCGGTCCCCGATCTTCGCGCCGGTGAAGACGCCCCGCTCCGCCAGCTCCTGGGCCGCTGCCGCGGCGGGGGATCCCGCCGTGTCGGCGTAGCTGACGCCGGACCTCGTCTTTTCGATGCGCACCGTCACGACGGCGGGCTCCGACACATGCCCGGCACTGTCAGCGGCGGTGTAGGTGAAGCTGTCCTTCCCGGAGGCGCCCTCCTCCGGCGTGTAGGTGAAGGAGTCCCCGTCGATCTCCACAGTACCCTTTCCGGGCGCTTCCGCCACGGCATAGGTCAGGGTCTCCCCCTCCCCGCCCTCTCCCAGAAACCGGGCCTGGTACGGGATGCCCCGGTAGGTGCGGATCTCCAGGGGCTGCGCCCTGGGGACGGACTCCTCCGCCGCAGATCCCTCCGCCTCTCCCAGCAATGCTGCGGCGTTGACGGACAGGGCCAGGGCGGCGGCCAGCGCCAGGGCTCCGCCGCGCTTCATCAGGTGTTTTTTCAAAGCGATCGAACCTCCTAGATCAGGAAATGGTGTACCGCTAGTTTCCGCCCGCCGCCGGGAAATATGCAGAAAAACACGGCCGGCTTTCCAGCCGGCCGTGTCGGAAGCTGTGCGTTTGTCAGCCCAAAGGCCTGCCGGGCCGCCGGATCACCGGCGACCGCTTCTTGATGCCGGACACCACGCCCATGGCGGCGTACAGCGTCAGCAGCGAGGAGCCGCCGTAGCTGAAAAAGGGCAGTGTCACACCGATAGTCGGCATGACGAACAGGCACATGCCGACGTTGATGATGGTCTGATAGATCAGCATGGCGGCCATGCCCACACAGATGCTGCAGTGGAGGGGCTCCTGGGTCCGGCGGGCCACCAGCAGGACCCGGACGATGATGGCGGACAGCAGGGCGATGACCGCCAGACAGCCCACAAGTCCCAGCTCCTCTCCGCAGACGGAGAAGATAAAATCCGTCCACCGGTTGGGCAGCGAACCGGGGTCGGTGCTCTGGGTCTGGGTCCCCTGCATATACCCCTGTCCCAGCAGACCGCCGGAGCCCAGGGTCAGCAGACCGCGGGTCTGCTGCCATCCGGTGTTCAGCGCGTCATAGGAGTGGTCAAAGAGGACCTGGAACCGCTTCATCATGTAGCTGGGGATCAGCTCCAGCGCCCAGGCGGCGGCAAAGCCCGCCCCGCATCCGACAAACAGCAGTGCGAACCACCGCAGGGCGAACCCGGCGGCAAAGGCCATGCAGAGGAAGATGAAGAAGAACGTCAGGGCGTTGCCCATATCCCCGGAGATGACCACGTAGTACCCCATCAGCGCCAGCGTGTGGCCCGCCACCATCACCGCGGAGGAAAAAGACCGCAGGTCCCGCTTCTCCACCCGCAGCCACTCCAGCTGCTTGGCCAGCAGCAGCGTGAAGGTGATCTTCACGATCTCCGCCGGGCCGATTTGAAAGGGGATCCCGGGGAATTTCAGCCAGGCCTGGTTGCCGGTGGTGTCCTCGCCCACGCCCAGAGGCGTCAGCAGGAGGGCGATGAGCACGATGTTGAACGCCAGCACCCACTTCCACTTTTTCAGCACGATCTCCACGTCGATCATGGACATCAATATATAGGCACCGAGGCCCAGCACCATCGCCACCCCCTGGACGCCCACATACCGGATCATGCCGCTTATGCCGTTGGTGTCCATGTAGCGGGTGGCGCTGGCGATGAGGGCCATGCCGAAGAGCGTGGCGGCGCAGCAAAGCCCCAGCAGCACCAGGTCGGCCTGCTGGATGAAGTCTGCCAGGGTGGCTTTCAGTCGGTTCCACATGGGTGTTTCGGCTCCTCCGGGGACAAAATTTGACAGTTGCAGTATAACACAAACCCCCGGGGGTGTAAACGATACAAATTTGTTTTTACAGACTGTTCAAAATGTGCTATACTGAATCAAATACGGAAAGGACACAGGAAAGGAGCGCTGCTTCTTGGAATACATCTCCCACAGCCCGGCGGAGACGGAGGCCCTGGGCGAACAGCTGGCCGCCGTCCTGTCCCCCGGCGCGGTGGTGGCCTACCGGGGGGGGCTCGGCATGGGCAAGACCGCCTTCACCCGGGGGCTTGCCCGGGGACTGGGGTGCCGGGGCCGGGTCACCAGCCCCACCTTCACCATCGTCAACGAATACGAGGGGCCCGTGCCCCTGTTCCACTTCGACATGTACCGGCTGGACAGCTCCGAGGACCTGTTCGACATCGGCTGGGAGGACTATCTCTCCCGGGGCGGCGTCTGCGCTGTGGAGTGGAGCGAACAGGTGGCCGACGCCCTGCCGGAGGACGCCGTCACCGTCACCCTCGCCCGCCATCCGGAGCATGACAGCTGGCGGATCATCACCGTGGAAGGGGGCGCTGCCCAATGAGAATTCTGGCTCTTGAGACCTCCGCCCGGGCGGTGTCCGCCGCCGTGACGGAGGACGGAAAGGTCCTCTGCTCCGGCTATCAGGACACCGGGCTGACCCACAGCCGCACCCTGATGCCCATTGTGGAGGCCATGCTGAAAAACACCGGCCTGACGGTCCGGGACTGCGACGCCGTCGCCGTGGCGGCTGGCCCCGGGTCCTTCACCGGCATCCGCATCGGCGTCTCCGCCGCCAAGGGGCTAGCCTTCGCCGCGGACAAGCCCTGCGCCGCCGTCTCCACCCTGGAGGCCATGGCCCGGAACGTATCCCACATGGACGCCCTGGTGGTCTGCGCCATGGACGCCCGGCGGAGCCAGATCTACAACGCCCTCTTCACCGCCGAAGGCGGCCGCCTGACCCGCCGGACGCCGGACCGGGCCATCGGCCTCTCCGAGCTGGCGGAGGAGCTACGGGGCGAACCGCTGCCCCTGGTGATCGTAGGGGACGGCGGGGCTCTCTGCGAGAGGGCGCTGCGGGAGGCGGGCCTCCCCTGCCGTCTGGCGCCGCCCCATCTGGTGATGCAGAACGCCATGTCCGTGGCCCTGTGCGGCGAGGACCTGGCCCGGGCGGGGAAACTGGTCTCCGCCCAGGAGCTTCTGCCGGTTTACCTCCGGCCGCCCCAGGCCCAGCGCCTGCGGGACCGGATGTCCCAGCCCTGAATTCCCCGCATACGCGGTATATGAGAAAA
>CALWOF010000091.1 GCA_944382995.1 uncultured Oscillospiraceae bacterium
GAGGACTTCAAGGGCCGTCTGCTGGTGGCCTTCGGCGGCGAGTGGAGCGTGGGCTTCCTCACCAAGCACAACCCCGGGCTGGAGCTGGCCGAATCCCTGTCCGTGTGAGTCCGGCCGGATCGAAACGGAGAGAGCCGCCCGACGCTGACGCGCCGGGCGGCTGTTTTGCAAAAAAAGCGTCTGTCCCTGTCACCTTTTTCCCGGCTGAGCCGTCCTGATAAGTGACCGGTCCGGGAACCACCCGAAAAAGGAGCGCCCCTGTTGAATACGCCCCCTCTCATGGACAAGGAAATATTCTGCCAGCAGGTCATCGCCAGCCAGGATGCCATGTTCCGCACCGCCAGGGCCATCCTCCGCAGCCGGGAGGACGCGGAGGACGCCGTGCAGGAGGCCATCTGCGCCGCCTACGCCAGCCGGGGCAGCCTCCGGGACCCGGCGCGGTTCCGTCCCTGGCTGCTGAGGATCCTGGCCAACCAGTGCTACGATCTGTACCGCCGCCGGCGGCCCGTTGTGGACCTGACGGAGGTCCAGGACTTCCTGGCCGCCCCTGCGGCAGACCAGACCGAGCGCCTGGCCCTGTGGCAGGCGGTGCTGCGGCTGAGCGACGACCTACGGGCGGCGGTGACCCTCTTTTACTACGAGGACATGACCGTCCGGGAGATCAGCGGCATCCTGGGCATCAGCGAGGCGGCGGTGAAGACCCGCCTCTCCCGGGGGCGTGCCAGACTGCGGGAGCTCTTGAACGAGGAATGAGGAGAGAGACGATGGACCCTTTTGACAGAGAACTGAGAGAACGGGCGAAGCGGGAGCCCTTCCCCATCCCGGGGGACTACGCCCGCCGGGTGGCGGACACCTGCGCCGCCCTTCCGGAGGACGCCCCCGCCGGGGGCCGCCGGTTTCCCCGGTCCGTGACCCGGGCCCTGGCGGGCATCGCGGCGGCGCTGGCGGTGTGCATCGCCGTGCCCAACGTGTCCCCTGCGGCGGCCGCCGCCCTGGCGGACATCCCGGTGCTGGGCGCCCTGGTGGAGATCGTCACCTTCCGGGAGTACCGCTATGACGACGGCGCCCACGCCGCCCAGCTCCGGGTGCCGGAGCTGAGCGGCGGCGATGCCGCGGAGTCGGTGAGCGGAGAGGTCCGGGCCTATGCGGACCAGCTGCTGGAGCAGTTCCGGTCCGACTGCGCCGCCGCCGGACAGGACCCCCTGAGCCTGGACGTGACCGCCGCCGTGGTGACCGACACCGACAGCTGGTTCACCCTGCGGATCGACGCCACCAGGACCCAGGCAGGCGGCCATGAGACCACCCGCTTCTATCACATCGACAAGGCTGCCGGCGCCGCCGTGACGCTGAAGGACCTGTTCCGGGAGGATGCGGACTACGTCTCCGCCCTGTCGGCGGAGGTCCTGCGGCAGATGAACGCGCTTCTGGCGGAGGACCCGGAGGCGGGCTACTTCCCGGAGCTGTTCACCGCCATCGACCCGGAGCAGAGCTTCTGCTGGGACGAGGACGGCGATCTGGTGCTGGTGTTCGACGAGTACACCGTGGCCGCCGGGTCCCTGGGGATGGTGGAGTTCACCATCCCCGGGGAGGTGTACGCCGCCCTGCTGCGGTGACGGGCGGCGCCGCCCGGCGTGCGCGCAAAAGCGGAGGCCCGCGCCGAATGGCGCGGGCCTCCGTCCGTTTTTCAGAGCCTGCGGGGTCAGCCCAGCTGCTCCATCCGCCAGACGATGGCGGAGATCTGACCGCGGGTCAGGGTGTTGTAGGGCTTGAAGGTGCTGGTGCCGTTGGAGAAGTAGCCCTCCACGATGCCCGCGGCGTTGAGCGCCTGGACATAGGGGTCGGTGGTGTCGGTGAAGGGCCGGACGCTGGACAGATTGGTGATGCTCAGGCCCAGGGCCTTGGCGGCGATCTGGCTGACCGCCAGCCGGGTGATGGGGGCGCTGAGGTTCACGCTGCCGGAGACCAGGCCGTCCTCCTGGGCCCGGGCCAGATAGCCGCTGAACACGTTGCTGCCGGTGGGAGCCTGCTCGGCATAGCCGGCGGCCAGCATGATGAGCTTCAGCGCCGCGCCGTAGGTCACCTGGCTGTTGGGCTTGAAGGTGCCGTCGTCATAGCCGTCGATGACGCCGGCGTCGCTGAGCTCCAGCACGTACTTGTAGCACCAGGTGGAGGAGGTGATGTCGGAGAAGTCCTCCATCTGCCGGACCACGCCCAGGCACAGCTTGCCGCTGGCGATGGGGTCGCCGCTGGCGTTGCAGGCCACGTAGGGGATCTCCACCGAGCCGGTGAAGCCGCTGGCGGGCACGAACCGCAGCTGGTTGATCCGCACGTTTCCGGAGGTGTAGCCGTACAGGGTGTCGGTGTCGGCCCGCTGGGAGGAGCCCACGTAGATGGTGCCCTCGTTGGCGGCGGGCAGCTCCAGCAGCTGGATGCTGCTGAGGGTGAGGCCGCTGGCCTGGGACACCGCCGTGGCGATGGAGGCGGCGGGGAAGGTGACCGAGGTGTTCACCGGGGTGGGGCCGTACACGTCCGGCACCTCGCTGAGGTTCACACTGATGAGGATGGTGCCGGACACGGACCGGCTGCCGCTGCCGTGGGCGGTGAAGGGGATCCGGGCGCAGTAGTTGACGCCGCTGGGCACGTACGTCAGCTCACTGAGGGCGTACTGGCTGGAGGAGGGGCTGAAGTAGAAGTCCAGCTCGTCGCACAGGGCCTCGGTCATCCGCAGGTTGTAGGAGGTGCCGTACTGGCTGGTGCCGTAGTAGTTGTAGTACAGGGTGCCCGCCTCCGGCACATCGTCGATGGTGACATACTGCAGGGTGTAGCCGGGATAGCTCTCCTGGAAGAAGCGGGCGATGTCGTTGGCGTTGATCTGCACCCGGCCGCTGTAGCTGCCGTAATAGCGGATGTCGCCGCCCTCCGCCGCCGCGCCGGAGCCCGCGTCGCCGATCTCAATGGCCAGGGTGGCATATACCTTTTCCCCATATACGCCGTGCATGGTGATGTCGAAGATCAGCACGTCCTCGTCGGCGTAGCGGTCAGCGCAGAAGGTGAGGGTCTCCAGCTCGAACTCATAGTCGTCCCGGACATCCCGGGAGCTGTAATAGAATATGCCGTAGTCCAGATCGCTTTCATTGAGCTCGTAGCCCCGGTAATCCTCGTCGTCCACTACGCCGTCGGCCTCGAACCAGCCGTAATCGTCAAAGTCGTCGTAGTCGGTGAACTCGATATACGCCAGCTCGTCATCATCGGACTCGTCCCAGAAGAAGTCGTCAAACTCCTCGGCATCCAGCGTCACGTCATCATAAGGGTCCACCTGATAGACAAAGTCCGCCTTGACGGAGCCGGAGGTGCCCTTCCCGTCGCCGATCTCGATGTACAGGGTGCCGTCCACCCGGTCGCCGTATTCGCCCCACATGGTGAAATCGAAGGACAGGGTGTCCTCGTCTGCATAGCGGTCGGCACAGAATGTCAGGGTGTCCAATTCAAACTCGTAATTGCGTCTGATATTATTCTCTTCATAATAAAACTCGGCATCGTCCAGATCGCTGTTGTTCAGTTCGTAATCCCGGACATAGTCCTCGTAGTCGTCGTAGCCATCGGCCTCGAAGTATCCGTAGTCGTCAAAGTCGTCATAGTCGGTGAATTCCAGATAGTAGAAGTAATCCCGGGACTCCTCGTCAAACAGATCCGAGAAGTCGTCGGCATCCACGGTCACATCATCGCCGGGGTCCACGTAGTAGGTCAGCTCCACGTCACCGCTGGAGCTCTTGGAGCCGCCTTCAATGTCGATGCGGATGGTCGCGCTGACATTTCCCTTGTCGCCGTACAGCTTAACTGTAAAATCCAGCGTGTCGCTATCGACGTTCTTATACGTCACAAACTGCAGCGTATCCAAATCAAAGTCGCTGTCATAATATTCGTCGTAGTAGAAGAAATAATCATCTAAATCTCTATACGACGCCTCATCATAATCTCTGTCAAAAGTTTCAAACGCAAAATATCCGTAGTCATCGAAGTCATCATAACTGGTAAATTTCACATAATCGAGAGATCCGTTCTTGTAATCGTCATAGAGATCCTTAAAATCTCTCGCATCCAGCCAGACATAGTCGTCCTCATCCACATCATACGTCAAATCCGCCGACGCCGCGGAGGCGGCGGGGACCACACTGACCATCATGGCCAGCGCCAGCAGACACGCCGGGAGCTTCCTCTTCCAAAATCCTTTCATATCCGTTCCTCCAAATCAAAGATATTCGCACGTTTCCCGCAGCTTCTATCTCTCTACGTGTACCATACCGGGAAAGCCGCGCACAATCATGAACAAACTATGAACTTTTCCCGTCCGCCGGAAAATTCCCCGCCCCGCGGGCGGATTTTCCGCCTCCGCAGCGGGGGGTGGGCGGGAATTTTCCCGGAAAGTGCGGGTTTTTCTTTACAAACGGGCCTTCCTCCTATATAATACTATGGCTAATGAAATTTCAGGTATCAAGGAAGTGGTGAGAGCGATGGCTTTGATCGAGTACGACGAATATAAGCAGAAGCTCCGGGACCTGGGGCCGGAGCTGGAGAAGCTCTCCGCCGCGCTGGACATGGACAGCGCCCGGGCGGAGGCGGCGAAGCTGGAGGACGAGACCGCCCAGGACGGCTTCTGGAACGACCTGGAGCGGTCCCAGAAGGTGCAGCAGCGGCTCAAGCAGCTGCAGAACAAGATCGCCCGCCAGGACAAGCTGGTATCCGAGTGGCAGGACCTGACGGCCCTGTGCGAGATGGGCCAGGAGGCGGAGGACGAGGAGCTCCTCGCCGAGCTGAAGGAGGGCTTCCAGACCCTGGAGGAGAAGATCGAGGAGTCCCGGATGGCCACTCTCCTCTCCGGGGAGTACGACGGCCACAGCGCCATCCTCACCTTCCACGCCGGCGCCGGCGGCACCGAGGCCCAGGACTGGGCCCAGATGCTCTACCGGATGTACACCCGCTGGACCGAGCGCCACGATTTCACCTATCAGATCCTGGACTACGAGGACGGGGACGAGGCGGGCATCAAGTCCGCGTCCATCGCCATCCAGGGGGAGAACGCCTACGGCCTGCTGAAAAGCGAGAACGGCGTCCACCGGCTGGTCCGGGTGTCCCCCTTTGACGCCAACGCCCGGCGGCAGACCTCCTTCGCCGCCGTGGAGGTCATGCCCGAGATCGAGGACGACGACGAGGTGGAGATCCGGGACGAGGACATCGAGATGCAGGT
>CALWOF010000092.1 GCA_944382995.1 uncultured Oscillospiraceae bacterium
CTGGAAAAGCTGCACATCAACAATATGTACAAGTCCGACTTCTACTGGACGTGGGACAAGACCGACGAGGAGCTGGACGCCATCTTCACCGTGGCCGACGCCCTGCGGGACCTGCGGGAGCGGAACAAGTCCACCCGGATCTTCGACTCGGGCCTGGGCATCTCCATCTTCCGGGACAACTCCACCCGCACCCGGTTCTCCTTCGCCTCCGCCTGCAACCTGCTGGGGCTCACCGTCCAGGACCTGGACGAGAAGAAGAGCCAGATCGCCCACGGCGAGACCGTCCGGGAGACCGCCAACATGGTCTCCTTCATGGCAGAGGTCATCGGCATCCGGGACGACATGTTCATCGGCGAGGGCCACAAGTACCAGAAGACCTTCATGGACGCCGTGAAGGAGGGCTACCGGGACGGCATCCTGGAGCAGCAGCCCACGCTGGTGAACCTCCAGTGCGACGTGGACCACCCCACCCAGTGCATGGCGGACATGCTGCACATCATCCACCAGTTCGGCGGCGTGGAGAACCTGAAGGGCAAGAAGATCGCCATGACCTGGGCCTACTCCCCCTCCTACGGCAAGCCCCTGTCCGTGCCCCAGGGCGTCATCGGCCTGATGACCCGGTTCGGCATGGACGTGGTGCTGGCCCATCCCGAGGGCTATGACGTGATGCCCGAGGTGGAGGAGATCGCCCGGAAGAACGCGGCCGCCACCGGCGGCTCCTACAGGAAGGTCGCCACCATGGAGGAGGCCTTTGACGGCGCCGACATCGTCTATCCCAAGAGCTGGGCCCCCTTCGCCGCCATGGAGCAGCGGACCAAGCTCTACCAGGCCGGCGACCAGGCCGGCATCGACGCCCTGGAGCAGCAGCTCCTGGCCCAGAACGCCCGGTACAAGAACTGGACCTGCTCCGAGGAGATGATGAAGCGGACCAAGAACGGCAGCGCCCTGTACCTCCACTGCCTGCCCGCCGACATCACCGGCCTCTCCTGCCCGGAGGGCGAGGTGGACAACTCCGTGTTCGACCGGTATCTGGTGCCCCTGTACAAGGAGGCCAGCTACAAGCCCTACATCATCGCGGCCATGATCCTCATGAGCAAGGTGAAGGACCCTGTCTCCGCGCTGATGGCCCTGGACGCGGGCGGCAAGCGGAAGCTGTTCTGAGCACCTTTGAAAATGTATGGTTTTGGCGGGAATAGCACGGGCGTTCCCGCCAAAACTATCTCCACCATCATTTGTGAAGAAGGGATACACCACTATGGGCAAACGTATCGTCATCGCCCTGGGCGGCAACGCCCTGGGCAACAACCTGCCGGAGCAGATGGCCGCCGTGAAGCACACCGCCAGGGCCATCGGGGATCTGATCGAGGAGGGGCATCAGGTGGTGGTGGCCCACGGCAACGGCCCCCAGGTGGGCATGATCAACGTGGCCATGACCACCCTGTCCCGGGAGGACAGGCAGCACCCCATCGCCCCCATGTCCGTCTGCACGGCCATGAGCCAGGGATATATCGGCTATGACCTGCAGAACTCCCTGCGGGAGGAGCTGCTGGACCGGGGGATCCGCAAGCCGGTGGCCACCGTCCTCACCCAGGTGGAGGTGGACCCCAATGACCCGGCCTTCCAGAACCCCTCCAAGCCCATCGGCGCCTTCATGACCGAGGAGGAGGCGGAGGAGATGCGCCGCCGGGGCAACTGCGTCATGGAGGACGCCGGCCGGGGCTGGCGGCGGTGTGTGGCTTCCCCCAAGCCCAAGTCCATCATTGAGATCGACACCATCCGCACGCTGAT
The DNA here is from genome assembly GCA_944382995.1 of uncultured Oscillospiraceae bacterium. GTDB lineage: Bacteria > Bacillota > Clostridia > Oscillospirales > Oscillospiraceae > Oscillibacter. The sequence goes on from CALWOF010000092.1 coordinate 1,789, forward strand.
GGATGCGGGCCAGGTGGTCATCGGCTGCGGCGGCGGCGGCATTCCCGTCTACCGCAGCGGCGGCAACCACCTGAAGGGCGCCGGCGCTGTCATCGACAAGGACTTCGCCTCTGAGCTCTTGGCGGAGAGTCTGGACGCGGACGCGCTGATCATCCTCACCGCGGTGGAGAAGGTGGCCGTCAACTTCGGCAAGCCCGACCAGCGGTGGCTGGACCACCTGACGCCGGAGGAGGCCAGGCGGTACGAGGCGGAGGGCCAGTTCGCCCCCGGCTCCATGCTGCCCAAGGTCCAGGCCGCCGTGAAGTTCGCCGAGTCCAAGCCCGGCCGCACGGCCCTGATCACCCTGCTGGAGAAGGCCAAGGACGGCATCGCCGGCAGGACCGGCACCGCCGTCTCTCAGTAAAGTCCGTGTAAAGGTCGACCTGTGCATTTTATACAAGGCGAGGGGTAATACCTCTCGCCTTGTTCTCCGTTTCAGGGGTGTTTTTGTGCACAGGCACAAAGGTCGACCTCTTTCGGCCGGGATTTTTTTGGCCGTTCCAACGAAAAAAAGCAAAAATCCGGTTGAATTTTTCCGTCCAAACCTGTATGATGACAGTAAGGGGAAGGAAGGTCCCCTTTTGTCCCTTGCAGCGATCCTGGATCCAAACCATTTATTTTAAGGAGGAATGCAGAATGAAGAAGTTCCTGACCCTGCTGCTGGCCTTTGCCATGGTCCTGAGCCTGGCGGCCTGCGGCGGCAACGATGAGGAGGCCCCCGCCGATGAGCAGGGCGGTGAGACCGCCGGCACGGAAGAGGAGGCCGCCGGCATCGCCGCCGAGGACGTGAAGATCGGCCTGATCTGCGTCCACGACATCAACTCTGGCTACGACGCGGCCCATATCGAGGGCCTGACCGCCGCCTGCGAGGAGCTGGGCATCACCGCCAACGCCGATGACCCCGCCAACTCCCAGGTGATCTTCCGCTACAACATCCCCGAGGACGAGACCTGCTATGACGCCGCCGTGGACCTGGCGGAGGAGGGCTGCAACATCATCTTCTCCGACTCCTACGGCCATCAGATGTATATGCAGCAGGCCGCCAGCGAGTATTCCGCTGTGACCTTCGTGGCCTGCACTGGCGACCTGGCCGCCGGCTCCGGCCTGGACAACTACAAGAACATCTTCCCCTACACCTATGAGTCCCGCTACGTCTCCGGCGTGGTGGCCGGCATGAAGCTCAAGGAGCTGATGGACGCCGGCACCGTCACCGACCCCTATGTGGGCTACGTGGGCGCGTTCCCCTATGCCGAGGTGGTCTGCGGCTACACCGCCTTCCTGCTGGGCATCCAGTCTCAGGTCCCCGAGGCCCACATGGACGTGCAGTACACCAACTCCTGGTATGATCCCGTGGCTGAGGGCGAGGCCGCCAATGCCCTGATGGCCCGCGGCTGCGTCATCATCGGCCAGCACGCCGACTCCACCGGCGCTCCCTCCGCCGTTCAGGCTCAGAAGGACGCCGGCTCCGTGGTCTACTCCGTGGGCTACAACATCGACATGCTGTCCGTGGCTCCCACCGCCGCCCTGACCTCCTCCCAGAACAACTGGTCCGTCCTGTATCGGGACACCCTGGAGAAGTTCCTGGCCGGCGAGGAGGTCCCCGTGGACTACGCCGTGGGCATCACCGAGGACGCCGTGATGATCTCCGCCCTGGGCCCCGAGTGCGCCGAGGGCACCCAGGAGGCCGTTGACGCCGCCTGGGCCGGCATCAAGGACGGCAGCCTGAAGGTGTTCGACACCAGCAAGTTCACCTGCCAGCCCGCCACCGACGGGTCCTATCAGGTGGATGAGAACGGTCACGTCACCTCCGCCTTCGGTCTGGACTCTGACGGCGACTTCGTCAACGACACCGGCGAGGCCATCGTGGACGGCGCCTTCCAGGAGTCCGTCCTGCGCTCCGCTCCGTACTTCGCGCTGCGGATCGACGGCATCACCGAGCTGAACAACAACTAAACCGCCGCACCGAAAGGGGCTGCCCTTTGGCAGCCCCTTTCTTGCAAACCGGCTTTCCCCTCCGCGGCATCGGCCGCCGGGGTCTTTTTTCCCTTTTCTTTTCCCTCCGGAGGCCCGCGCCGCAGGCGCCCTGCCCGCGGCCATGCGCGGACTGTCACCAAAAGAAAGGATGATCTGCTTGGAACTCACCACTGCCATTGAACTGCGGCACATCACGAAACGGTTCGGCAAGGTGGTCGCCAACGACGACATCTCCCTGGAGATCAAACGGGGAGAGATCCTCTCCCTGCTGGGTGAGAACGGCAGCGGCAAGACCACCCTGATGAACATGCTCTCCGGCATCTACTTTCCCGACGAGGGGGAGATCCTGGTGGGCGGGGTGCCCACCACCATCGCCTCCCCCAAGGACGCGTTCGCCTGCGGCATCGGCATGATCCATCAGCACTTCAAGCTGGTGGACGTGTTCACCGCGGCGGAGAACATCGTCCTGGGGCTGGAAGGAGAACGCAAGCTGGACCTGAAGGCCGCCTCCGCCAAAATCAACGAGATCTGCGAGCGGTACGGCTTCTCCATCGATCCGGCAAAGAAGATATACGACATGTCCGTGTCGGAAAAGCAGACGGTGGAGATCATCAAGGTCCTCTACCGGGGCGCGGACATCCTGATCCTGGATGAGCCCACCGCCGTGCTGACCCCCCAGGAGACGGACCGCCTCTTCGACGTCATGCGGAACATGAAGGCCGACGGCAAGGCCCTGGTCATCATCACCCACAAGCTCCATGAGGTCATGGACGTGTCCGACCGGGTGGCGGTGCTGCGGAAGGGCCAGTACATCGGCGACGTGGCCACCTGCGACACCTCTCCCCAGAAGCTGACGGAGATGATGGTGGGCCATACCGTGACGCTGAACATCGACCGGCCGGAGGTGAAGGACCGGAACCTGCGGCTGGAGGTCAGGGACCTGACGGTCCTGACCCCCGACGGGCTCAAGGCCCTGGACCGCGTGTCCTTCGACGCCTACGGCGGCGAGATCCTGGGCATCGCCGGCATCTCCGGCAGCGGCCAGAAGGAGCTGCTGGAGTCCATCGCCGGCCTGCGGGTCACACAGCCCGGCTCCCATGTCATCTACCATCCCCCCGCTCCGGAGGAGCCCATTGCCGGCCAGCACGTGCCGGTGGACCGGGGCGGCGAGGAGCTGCTGGGCAAGAACCCCCGGCAGATCCACGACATCGGCGTGTCCATGGCCTTCGTGCCCGAGGACCGGCTGGGCATGGGCCTGGTGGGCTCCATGGGCATGGCGGACAACATGATGCTCAAGACCTACCGCTCCGG
>CALWOF010000093.1 GCA_944382995.1 uncultured Oscillospiraceae bacterium
GGCCACGGCCCCGCATGGGAGCACTCCCTGTTTGAGGACAACGCCGAGTTCGCCTACGGCTTCTTCCACGCCCAGGATGCCATCCGCAAGGAGCTGCTGATCCGGCTGGAGAGCATGAAGGATGCCGGCATCGCCCCCGAGGCCATCACTGACTACATGGACAACTGGAACGACGGGGAGAAGTCCCGCGCCGTGACCGACGCCCTGATCGCCGCCCTGGAGAAGTGCGAGCAGACCGAGGACGTGACCTACATTCTGGAGAACAGGGAGTATCTGTCCAAGAAGTCCGTCTGGGCCATCGGCGGCGACGGCTGGGCCTACGACATCGGCTTCGGCGGCATCGACCACGTCATGGCGCAGAACCGCGACGTGAACCTGCTGGTGCTGGACACCGAGGTGTACTCCAACACCGGCGGTCAGTCCTCCAAGTCCACCCCCACCTCCGCCGTGGCGAAGTTCGCCGCCGGCGGCAAGCAGGTGGCCAAGAAGGACCTGGGCGCCATCCTGATGAACTACGGCTATGTGTATGTGGCCCAGGTGGCCATGGGCTACGACCAGGCCCAGACCCTGAAGGCCTTCCGGGAGGCGGAGTCCTATCCCGGCCCCGCCATCGTCATCTGCTACTGCCCCTGCCTGGAACAGCACATCAAGGCCGGCATGGGCTGCTCTCAGGACGAGATGAAGAAGGCTGTGGAGTGCGGCTACTGGCACCTGTACCGGTATGATCCCCGGCGGACCGCCGAGGGCAAGAACCCCTTCCAGCTGGATTCTCCCGAGCCTGACACCAGCAAGCTCATGGACTTCCTGATGGGCGAGAACCGGTTCGCCTCTCTGAAGAACAACTTCCCCGAGCGGGCAGACGCCCTCTATGAGAAGGAGATCGCCGATGTCAAGGCCCGGTACCAGCGGTACCGCAAGATGGCGGAGGATTGATCCGCTCTCCGGACACCCGAAGGATATCGGAATACCTGCTCAAAGCCCCGCGCCGAAAGGCGCGGGGCCTTTTTGCGCCGCTTCGGGATTTTCAGAGGGTGTTGCACGGAAACATGCACGCCGGCCGGGAGCAGGCTCTATGGTTGGCGGCGCTCCGGCCGGAGCGGAGCCGGGACGCCCTGGCGGACGCCGCCGCGAGAGGAGGGATGCAGGATCGGATCGGAGGTGCTCTGCGCTCTGATCGCCGGGATCGCGGCTGTGCTGGCGGCCGGAGCGGAATGCCGCTCCCGGAGGAGCGCCCGGCGGGCGGAGGCCCGGGCGGCCAGGAGAGCGAAGGAGAGCCGGCTGGCCATGGACCTGATGTACGCAAACTGCTCGCTGTCCCTGACCACGGCCAAAAAGCTGGCCGGGCAGCACACCAACGGCGACGTGGAGGAGGCTATGGCTGCCGCCGAGGCCGCCCGGACGGCATACATCGGCTTTGTCCGCAGCGAGGCGGCGCACAATTTCAGCAAGATCTGAGGACCGGGCACAGCCCGGAGAGAGGAAGGACAGAGGTATGGAAGAGAGCAAAAAGACCTTACAGGATGTGCTGGGGGAGTATACCAAGGGTGAGAAGACTCTGGAGGAGACCAACGAGGCCCTGCGGGAGCTGGGGAGCGCCCTGGCGCTGGACCCGGCCCGGAACCTCTTCTCCGCCCAGGAGCTGATGGAGACCAGGGTGGGGGAGACTCCGGACGAGGCAGACGGCTGGGGGATCATGGACCACGGTGTGGGCTGCATGGAGAAGGTCCGCGTGGCGGGCGGCCGCACCGTGGACTGCGACATGGGACAGGAGATCGCCTACGTCTATATCGGCGGCCGCAGGTACCGCCTGCGGGGCGACGTGCTGACGGAGGAGGATTGAGATGGAGCTTCTGCGCCAGCGGCTGGCAAATCTTTTGACGGTGAAGAGCCTGGTGACACTGATCCTGACGGGGGTGTTCGCTGGCCTGGCCGGGGCGGGCCGCGTCTCCACGGAACAGTTCCTCACCGTGTTCACTGTGGTGATCGCCTTCTACTTCGGCACCCAGGCAGAAAAGCGGGCTCAGAGCACATGAGCGTGGAGGTGTACAGCGTCTCCAGGGAGGGAGACCGTCTACTCTCGCCCCACTTCCGGGTGCGGGAGTTCGCCTGCCACGACGGCGCGGACACGGTGAAGGTGGATACCGCTCTGGTGGCGCTGCTGGAGGAGATCCGCGCCGCCGCCGGAGGCGCGGTGACCATCACCAGCGGCTACCGGACGCCGGCTTACAATGCCAAAGTGGGCGGTGCCCGGTACAGCCAGCATCTCCAGGGGACAGCGGCGGACATCACTGTGGCCGGAGCGGCTCCCCTGCTGGTGGGACAGATGGCGGAGCACTATCTGGGCGGCCGGGGCGGCATCGGCGTCTATCAGACGTTCACCCATGTGGACGCCCGATCCGGCCGGGCCCGCTGGGACCAGCGGAGCGGCCGGGAGACAGCCGTCTCCGGCTGGCCGGGCTGGCAGCCAAAGGAGGTGACGGCTGTGGACAACACACCCAGCGCCTACGCGGCCGAGGCTGTGGAATGGGCGGTGCGGAACGGCATCCTGCAGGGAGACGGGGGCGGAGACCTGATGCTCCGCCAGCCTGTGACCCGGCAGCAGCTGGCAGCGATCCTCTACCGGTTTGCAAAACTGGAAGAAAAAGCCTGAGAACAAGATCGGCCATCAGAACGAGCGGACTCTCTGAGCGTTCAGAGGGTCCGCTTTTAGACTGTCGATAAACTCGGAAATCTTGGATCACGGGAAGGAAGGGTGCGCGGGAAACCCAGGAAGGGTGTCCTGTGCTATTCAAATCGATCGGTTTCAGGACTTTTGCAAAAGTCCTGAAACCGTAAGCAGCTTATCAAAAAGATTTTCGACAAGCTGGGGCGGCCTCTCTGAACATTCAGAGAGGCCGCTCCGCATATTTCGACAGATCCCGGCGCACACTGATCCCGGGGTGATCGCTTGCAGCAGACAAACGCCTTTCCCCGAAGGGGCGGTGACCGGATGCCCGTTCTGCGGCTGGAGCCGGAGAAACGGCTCTGCCCCGTCTATGACCCGGTGACGATCGCCCGGTTCCCTGTGGCGGAGCCGGGGGAGATGGGCTTCCGGGTGCTGGATAACTTCTGCGAGGAGCATATCCAGTGAGAAAGGGGGCCGGCTCCCGCCGGCCCCCTTCGCCGGAACTTCTGTTTGTCAAGCGTCGGAAAACATGGTATAATCAGCGCAGAACGACCGGTGCTGCGGGACGGGGACCGCCCGCGGACAGACAGGGGAGGGACTCCGTTGAGGCGCTGTTTCATCTTTGCTGCGGGCACGTACTACGGCCTGCGGGAAAAACCGGAGGCCGGCGACCTGGTACTGGCCGCAGATGCCGGCTATCAGATCTGCCGGAGAGAGAATATCGTGCCGGATCTGCTGCTGGGGGACTTTGACTCCATGGACCAGCCGGCGGACTTTGACCATGTCCATCGAGTCCCGGTGGAAAAGGACGACACGGATACCATGCTGGCGGTGAAGACCGCCCTGGAGCAGGGGTGCGATACCGTTTATATTTACGGCGGCACCGGCGGCAAACGGCTGGATCACACCCTGGCCAATCTCCAGACGCTGCTGTACATCCGCCGGCGGGGCGCCCGCGGCTACCTCTACGATGATGATTTTGTCTGGACGGCCATCGAGAACGAGACGCTCACCGTGGAGCGGACGGTGGAGTGGGGCCTGCTGTCTGTGTTCTGCCTGGGGGCCCCTGCCTCCGGCATCGACGAGGCGGGCGTCCAGTACCCGCTCGCCGGGGCCGCGCTCTCTGCGGAGTTTCCTCTGGGCGTCAGCAACCACATCCTGAAGCCCCGGGCCCGGATCACCGTCCGGGACGGCGCGCTGCTGGTGGGCTGGGAGCTGCCGCCTGCAAGCGATATTTCTTCGATAGAATAGCGTATCCAACAACGTCCGGTTGCAGGATCGGCCCGGATATTGTATAATAAGGCAAAGGAAAGGTCGACCTTTCCGGAACCAACAGACCGTGGGACCAGGGTTGGGCACGGCAGGCAAGGAGGAACCAGCTATGGCGAACTTTACTGTGAACGGCCAGTCCGTGACCGTGGAAAAAAACCAGAAGCTGCTGCGCTACCTGCGGGACACCCTGCACCTCACCGGGGTGAAGGACGGGTGCAGCGAGGGCGCCTGCGGCACCTGCACGGTGCTGATCGACGGCAGGCCCACCAAGGCCTGCATCCCCCAGACGGACAAGCTGGAGGGGAAGCACATCATCACCGTGGAGGGCCTGACGGACTTTGAAAAGCAGGTCTACACCTACGCCTTCGGCATGGCGGGGGCGGTCCAGTGCGGCTTCTGCATCCCCGGCATGGTGATGTGCGCCAAGGGGCTGCTGGACACGAATCCGGCCCCCACCCGGGAGGAGGCGGCCTACGCCATCCGCAACAACATCTGCCGGTGCACCGGCTATGTGAAGATCATCGACGCGATATTGCTGGCGGCGGAGCTCTTCCGCAAGGGCGAGGTGCCCCCGGCGCCGGAGGACTGGTCCCTGGGCGCCAGGGTCCCCCGGGTGGACGTGGAGGAAAAGGTCACCGGCACCGGCATCTACCCCGACGACATCTATCTGGACGGCATGATCTACGGCAGCGCCGTCCGGTCCCAATATCCCCGGGCCCGGGTGCTGGCCATCCACACGGAGGAGGCAAGGGCCCTGCCCGGCGTGGTGGGGGTCTTCACCGCCGCAGACATCCCGGGCCAGAACAAGGTGGGCCATCTGGTGAAGGATTGGGACACCATGATCGCCGTGGGGGACATCACCCACTACCTGGGGGACGCCATCTGCCTGGTGGCGGCGGAGGATCAGGAGACCCTGGAGCGGGCCAAGTCCATGGTGAGAGTGGACTATGAGGAGCTGCCCATGGTCCGCAGCCCCCGGGAGGCCATGCTGCCGGACGCGCCCCCGGTCCACCGGACCGGAAATCTGCTGACTCACAAGCACATCCAGCGGGGCAACCCGGCGGAGGCCATCGCCAAGAGCAGATACGTGCTGACGCAGCACTTCTCCACCCCCTGGACGGAGCACGCCTTCCTGGAGCCGGAGTGCGCCGTGGCCTATCCCGACGGGGACGG
>CALWOF010000094.1 GCA_944382995.1 uncultured Oscillospiraceae bacterium
TCCTCCAGGGAGTGGAAGGTGATGACCGCCAGCCGGCCGCCGGGGTTCAGGCCGTTCACCGCCGCATCCAGCATGGGAGGCAGGGCGTCCAGCTCGCCGTTGACGGCGATGCGGATGGCCTGAAAGCTCCGCTTGGCCGGGTGCTGCTTCTCCCGCAGGGCCGCGGGGGGCATGGCGCTTTTGATGATCTCCACCAGCTCCAGGGTGGTCTCCACAGGCGCGGCCTCCCGCGCCCGGACGATGGCTCTCGCGATGGCGGGGGCATACCGCTCCTCGCCGTACTCAAACAGGATGCGGCGCAGCTCCTCCTGGCTCCAGGTGTTGACCACCTCATAGGCGCTCAGGGCGGCGGAGGTGTCCATCCGCATATCCAGCGGGGCGTCCTGCATGTAGGAAAAGCCACGGGATGCGTCGTCCAGCTGGGGGGAGGACACGCCCAGGTCAAAGAGCATGCCGTCGGCGCCGGAGACGCCTGCCTGCCGCAGGACGTCCCCCAGCTCCGAAAAGTTGCTGCGGACCAGCGTCACCCGGTCCAGCCACGGGGCCAGCCGCTCTCGCGCCGCTTCAATGGCGGCCTGGTCCCGGTCGATACAGATGAGCCTGCCGGTGGTGAGCCTCTGGGCGATCTCTCTGGAGTGCCCTGCACGGCCCAGTGTACCGTCCACATAGATCCCGTCGGGATGGATGCGCAGTGCTTCGATACACGGTCCCAGAAGGACCGGCTTGTGGGTGAACTCCATAGGCGTTCACCCGCGGCTGCGGCGGGTGCGGGCCAGGGCGTCCATGGCGGCGGCCATGTCGTCGCTCTCCAGCATCCGGCGCTCCCGCTCCGTCCAGGTCTTCTCGTCCCAAATCTCCGCGAAGGAGTTGAGGCCCACGATGGTGGCGGTCTTTTTCAGTCCCGCGTGGGCCCGGAGGTTGGCGGGGATCAGCACCCGCCCCTGCCCGTCCGGCTCGCACTGGACAGCGTTGGCATACAGCAGCGTCAGGGCGCGGGCCTCTGTGTAGGTGAGGTCGTCCATCTCCTCGGACATCTGGTCCCACTTGGCCTGGGGATAGATGGTCAGGCAGTGCTCCGCGCCGATGGTGATGTAAAAGGTGTCGCCCAGGGCCTCCCGCATGGCGGAGGGGATCACGATGCGGCCCTTGGCGTCGATGCTGTTGTTGGATTTTCCCAGCAGTCTGGCCATGGCCGATCCCCCCTTTTGCCGGATTTTTGGGCGCAGATGGCATTGTGATGACACTCAGTCTCTACTATCTACCACTTTTCCCCACCACATGGTTTGAGTATAAGCGAAATCTCCCCGGATTGCAAGCAGTTTTTTCCGGTGAAACCCCCAGCCAGACCGGTAAAATTCGCCATTTTCCGCCCAAAACCGCCGTTTTCAAACAGTTGTTCGACAGCGCCATTATGGGTTTACGTAAAATAATAAACCACCCCAGACACAACATCTTGTGTCTGGGGTGGCAACTGCTATTCAGTTCCTACAAAATCCAGATGCCGTCCTGGAAATTCCCAAAAAGTTTTCGGCATTTTTCACAAACTTTTACAGATTATGGTCCACCGGCGTCAGCTCTCCGCCGGCTCCTCGCCGTCGGTCTTGCCGTCCAGCTTGTCCCGCTGCTCCTGCAGCTTGGCGGCGGAGGCGCTCCGGAACCGGACCCGCTGCTGCTTCACCTCATCCAGGGCCATCTGGACCGCCTCCTCCGTCCGGGCCAGGGCGTCCTCGGCGTACTCGTTGGTCACCTGGTAGAGCTGGCGGCACCGCTCCTCCGCCCGGGCGATCATCTGGCGGGCCTTCTCCTTGGCAGCGTAGAGCACCTCGCTGTCGGACACCTTGGTCTTGGCGTCCAGCTCCGCCTGGCGCATCATCCGGTCCACGTCCCGCTTGGCATCCTCCACGAACTTGTCCCGGGCGGTCAGCAGCTCCTGGGCGCGCTTGATCTCCACCGGCAGCTGGGCCCGGAGCTCGTCCAGCAGGTCCAGCATCTCATCCCGGTCCACCATGCTCATCCCGGGCTTGAGCGCCGGGGACTTGGCATCTTCGATGCGCTCGTAGAGCATATCGATCAGACGGTTCACATCATTTGCCATAGGGATCATCCTTCCTTCTCATTCATGATCTCCCGCACCAGGGGAACGATGGAGGCGGGCAAGTACTTCTCCAGCGGCTGGCGGTAGCGGATCATCTCCCGCGCCATGGAGGAGCTGAAATACTGGTAGGCCGGGCTGGCCGGCAGCAGCACCGTCTCCAGCTCCGGATGGATGCCGCGGTTGATCAGGGCCAGCTGGTATTCCGTGTCGAAGTCCGTAGTGTTCCGCACCCCGCGGACGATAGCGCAGGCGTGGTGGGCCACGGCAAAATCCGCCAGCAGGCCGGGCCACAGCTCCGCCTCCACATTGGGCAGTTCCGCCACCGCGGTCCGCACCAGCAGGAGCTTCTGCTCCGGCGTGAACATCTGGTTGCGCTTTTCAGCGTTGGGGCTGACGCAGACGCAGATCCGGTCAAAGCAGCCGGCAGCCCGGCGGATCATGTCCAGGTGCCCCAGAGTGATGGGGTCGAAGCTGCCGGAGCAAATCGCTGTTCTCATGGGGTCATCCCTCGTTTTCTTGGTCTTTGCCCCGGCAGATCAGCGTCAGGCCGATCTTGCCGTAGCGATAGGTGCGCCGCACCCGATAGGGGGCCTCCGGCGCCTGCGGGGGCCGGTCCGCCGGGTGCTCCGCCACAATTATACCATGGGGATTGAGAATGTCAAACGCTGTCAGACAGCGGATGGCCGGCTCCAGCAGCCCCGCATCGTAAGGCGGGTCCAGCAGCACGATGTCGAACCGCTCCTTCAGAGACTGGAGAAAGGCCATGGCATCCCCCTCCACCACCCGGGCCCGGTCCTGGAGGGCTGTGAGCTTCAGGTTCTCCTTCACCAGCTTCACCGCGTCCGGCCGCCGGTCCACGAACACCGCCCAGGCGGCGCCGCGGCTCAGGCACTCGATGCCCAGCTGGCCTGTGCCGGCAAACAGATCCAGGACCCTCCGCCCCTCGATCTCGAACTGCAGGGCGCTGAACAGCCCCTCCTTCACCCGGTCTGTGGTGGGACGGGTCTCCATCCCCTCCAGCTCCTTCAGCCGCCGGCCCCGGGCGGAGCCTGTGATCACGCGCATGGCGTCTCCTCCTCTTTTTGTTTCCGGCCCTGCCGCGCGCCGGCGATCAGATACAGGACCAGCCCCGTCCAGACGAAGCCGAACAGGATGGCATGGGTCATGGTGAACGTCTCTCCGTACAGCGCCACCGACAGCAGCAGCTGCATGGTGGGGTTGATGTACATCAGGATACCGGAGAGGGTCATGGGCGTCGTCTTCATACCGGCGGCAAAGAACATCAGCGGCACGGTGGTCACCACGCCGGACACCGGCAGCAGCAGCCACTGTCCCCCGGTCAGCACGCCGACGGCGCCGGCGCCCCGGGCCTCCATCCAGAAGATCAGCGCCAGGGCAAAGGGCGCCAGGGTCAGCGTCTCCACAAAGGTGGAGACGGCCGCATCGGACCGCACCCGCTTTTTCAGCGCCCCGTAGACGGCGAAGCTGCCGCCGATCACCAGGGCGATCCAGGGGATCTGCCGGTAGCGGATCACCGTGATGACGAGGCCCGTGAACGTCACCGCCACTGCCAGCCACTGCAGGCCAGACAGCTTCTCCCGGAACAAAAGCGTCCCCAGCAGGATGGCCAGGATGGGATTCATGTAGTAGGCGAGGCTGGAGTCGATCATGTGTCCGTTGCTCACCGCCCAGATATAGACGCCCCAGTTGACGCAGATCACGCAGCCGGCGGCCGCCAGCAGCCCCCACTCCCTCCGGTCCCGGAAGGCAGCCCGGACGCCGGCGAACCGGTCCCTCCGGAAGAGCAGGATCGCGCCGGTGAACACCATGGACCACACGATGCGGGCGGAGAGCACATACAGGGAGTCCACCCGCTCCAGCAGCTTCCAGAAAACAGGCAGCAGGCCCCACGCCATATAACAGATCAGCACATACAGCGGTCCTCTGCCCCGCATCGGATCGTCTCCTTCCTCCGGGCTGGCCGGCGCCGTCTCCGAAAAGTCCCGTGATTCGTCTATTTTACGGCAAGCGGCGAAAGATTTCAATAGCTTTCCGCGCCCGGCCCCGGCTTTTTTGGGCTTGTACTTTCCTCGGGAATCGTATATAATAGAATCCTAAAAGTACAGGCACCGCCAGCGGGTGCCCCCGGAGGGCGCCCCGCCGCCTTTCATGTCAATTTCTGGGTAAGAAAGGACGTTCTCATGATTCAATTCAACTCCGATCACGGCGAGATCACCGTCAGCAGCGCCGTCTTCTCCAACATCACCGGCATGGCGGCCACCAACTGCTTCGGCGTCAAGGGCATGGCCTACCGCTCCATGACGGACGGCCTGGTGCATCTGCTGCGCCGGGAGGCCATGAGCAAGGGCGTCAGCATCACCTATCACGACGACAACTCCATCTCCATCGAGCTCCACATCATCGTGGAAAACGGCGTCAACCTCCCCGCAGTCTGCCGCTCCATCATGAACGAGGTCCGCTATGTGGTCAACAAGAACACCGGCGTGACCGTCAGGGACGTGGATGTGTGCGTGGACTCCATGACCTTGTGAGGGAGGATCGAACGACATGAACGAACAGATCACCGGCGCGCTGTTCAAGCGGATGGTGCTTCACGGCGCGGCCGCCATCACAGCGCAGAAGCAGGCCATCAATGACCTGAACGTCTTCCCCGTCCCCGACGGCGACACCGGCACCAATATGTCCATGACCATCGCCACCGCCGTGGCGGAGCTGCGCAAGAGCGAGCCCGCCACCGTGGAGCAGGCCGCCTCTGTGACGGCCTCCGCCCTGCTGCGGGGGGCCCGGGGCAACTCCGGCGTCATCCTGTCCCTGCTGTTCCGGGGCCTCTCCAAGGGGCTCAAGGGGCAGACCGCCGCCGATGCGGCCGCCTTTTCCGCCGCCATGCAGGAGGGCGTCTCCGCCGCCTACAAGGCGGTGATGAAGCCCGCCGAGGGCACGGTGCTCACCGTC
>CALWOF010000095.1 GCA_944382995.1 uncultured Oscillospiraceae bacterium
TATCTCCGCCGGCAGCAGGCCCGGTATCTGGCGGACCTGGAGCGGGCGCTGGAACGAACAGGAGGGATCTGACATGAAACACCATCTCACGAAGCTGCTGGCCGCCGGTCTGGCGGCCCTGACCCTCGCCGGCTGCACCGGCGGGACGCCGGAGGAGGTCCCGGAGGAGCCGCCGGTCCCGGCGAGCGCCGAGACCACCTGGACTCTGGCAGTGGGCCAGCCGGAGGGCTCCACCTGCTGGGAGGCGGCTCAGATCTTCGCCTCGTCCCTGTTCGACGCCACGGAGGGCGCCGTGGCGGTGGAGGTCCAGCCGGTGCCCCTCGACCGGGTTACCTCCCTGGAGCAGACTGCAGCGGGGATCGTGGACCTCTATCTGGACAGCAGTTTCGTATATGGCTCCTACGGCAGCGGGGAAGAGCTGGGCGAGCCGTTTTTCTCTCTGACCATGCCATTCCTGTTCCCGGACGCCGAGACGGCGGCGGAGGCCCTGGACGGCACCGGCGGGGAGGCGCTGAACGGCGTCCTGGAAGAGATGGGGCTCCAGGGACTGGCATACGGGGAGCTGGGCTTCCGGTATCTGACCGCCGACCGGCCGGTGACCGCCCCGGAGGATCTGGAAGGGCTCAAGATCCGAACGGCGGGGATGCTGGAGCTGTATGAATCCTACATCGGCTGCTGGGGAACAACGTATTACTCCTCCAGTTTTTCAGACGTGATGACGCCCTTGGCTGCGGGCGACTATGACGGCCAGGAGAGCACCCTGGCGGAGGCGGACGCGGCGGGCTATCAGACGGTCCAGACGGACGTGACCATCTTCCCGGCCTTTTACGAGCCCGCCATCCTCACCATGAACGGCGACCTGTACGAGTCCCTCTCCCCGGACCTGCGGGAGGCGGTGGACCGCTGCACCCGGCAGGCTATGGCGGACCAGCGGCTCCGGAACCGGGAGCAGGAGGCGGAGATCCTGGAGCGGTGGCAGGAAGAGGACGGCATCGCCGTTCATGTTTTGACCGAGGAGCAGTGGGGCGCCTTTCAGGCCCTGACGGACCGGCTCTATGACCCGGAGGACCCGGACCATCAGGCGTGGTTTGCGGCGTGCACGCCGGAGTGGGTGGCTCAGTTCCGGCTTGCCTGAAAAAATCATCGGAAAAGCGAAAAAAGGACTTGCAATCTTGACGGCGGTGTGGTACACTAATTACCGCCTTTATGGGGTGAAAGCTCCGGCGAGGTAGTTCTTAACCAGAAAGAGGTGAACGAGAGCAATGAAGGAAGGAATCCATCCCAATTATCAGCAGACTACGATCACCTGCGCCTGCGGTAATGTGATTGAGACAGGTTCTACCAAGAAGGATATCAAGGTGGAAGTCTGCTCGAAGTGTCACCCCTTCTTCACGGGCAAGCAGAAGCTGGTGGACACCGGCGGACGCGTGGCCAAGTTCAACAAGAAGTTCGGTCTGGACAAGTGAGTCTGACACGTCACAAAAGGGTCTGCCAACCGGCAGACCTTTTTTTCATTTACTTTTTCCCCTCCGGCGCATATACTGGTGTTATCTGAAAAAGGAAAGGAGACCCGGAGAGATGAAACTGGACCATGTGGAGCTGTCGGCCCTGACCCCGGAGATCCTGCGGGTGTTCGGTCAGCAGAACCCGCTGCTGACCGCCGGGGACAGGAACGGCCTCAACACCATGACCATCGGCTGGTGCCAGCTGGGCCGGCTGTGGAGCGTGCCGGTGTGCACCGTGTTCGTGCGCCCGGAGCGGTACACCTATCAGTTTATGGAGTCCCGGGACTATTTCACCGTCTCCGTCCTGCCGCCGGAGCTGAAGAAGATCACCGCCTTCTGCGGCAGCAGGAGCGGCCGGGACGTGGACAAGGTGAAGGAGTGCGGACTGACGGTCCGCTGCGGCGCCGGGGACGCCCCCTTCTTCGACGAGGCGGAGTGGGTCCTGGTGTGCCGGAAGCTGTACGCCCAGGACATGGACCCCGCCGCCGTGCTGGACGGGGAGATCATCCTGCCCTACTACGGGGAGAAGGGCGGCTGGCACCGGATGTACGTGGGTCAGGTGGTGGAGGCCTACGCCCGGACCTGAATTCAACGGAAAGAGGAAAAACGAGGAGCATTCATGCAGGATACGACCAAGGAAGTACGAGACAAAGTGGTGCTGGTGGGGCTCAACTCCCCGGTGCTGAAAAAAGAGGAGAACGCCGACGAGGACACCATGGAGGAGCTCTCCGCCCTGGTGGAGACCGCCGGCGGCGAGACGGTGGGCATCGTGCTGCAGAACCGGCCCGCCCCGGATCCGAGGACCTTCATCGGCGAGGGCAAGGCGGCGGAGGTGCAGCTCTACTGCGAGAACACCGGCGCCACCATGGTGATCTTCGACAACGACCTGTCTCCCTCCCAGATGCGGGTGCTGACAGAGCTGCTGGGGGTCCAGGTGCTGGACCGGTGCGGACTGATCCTGGACATCTTCGCCCAGCGGGCGAAGACCAAGGAGGGCCGGCTCCAGGTGGAGCTGGCCCAGTACCAGTACCTGCTGCCCCGGCTGACGGGCATGTGGACCCATCTGGAGCGGCAGGCGGGCACCAGCGGCCGGGGGCCCATCGGATCCAAGGGCCCCGGCGAGACCCAGCTGGAGACGGACCGCCGCCACATCCGGCGGAAGATCGACAAGCTCCGCGCGGATCTGGAGGAGGTCCGGCGGGTCCGGGCCACCCAGCGGCAGCGGCGGCAGAAGAATGAGATCCCGGTGGTGGCCATCGTGGGCTACACCAACGCGGGCAAGTCCACGCTCCTGAACCACCTGACCGGAGCGGACATCCCCGCCAATGACCGGCTGTTCGACACCCTGGACACCACCAGCCGCCTGCTCACCGTCAGCGACACCCTGGACGTGGTGATCTCCGACACGGTGGGCTTCATCCGAAAGCTGCCCCACCAGCTGGTGGAGGCCTTCAAGGCCACGCTGGAGGAGCTGGAGTACGCGGATCTGCTGCTCCATGTCATCGACGTGTCCAACCCTGAGTGGCAGCAGCAGGCCCAGGTGGTGGAGAACCTGATCCTGGAGCTGGGCGCCGGGGAGCTGCCCCGGATCGATGTGTTCAACAAGTGCGACTGTCTCCCCGCGGGGGAGATCATGCCCCACGGCCGGGACATCTGCGCCATCTCCGCACGCACCGGCGAGGGCGTGGACGAGCTGCTGGAGATGATCGGCGAGCGCCTGGACGCCGGCAGCCGCCGCGTGACGCTCCACATCCCCTACGACAAGGGGGGCGTGCTGGACCAGCTGTATCGGGAGGCAAAGGTGGAGGACGTGGCCTACGGCGAGACCATCGATGTGACGGCGGTGTGCACCCCCAAGGTCCTGGGCCGTCTGGAGGCGTTTATTGAACAGTGAGGAGAGTGGGACCATGACGCTGGAGACGCCCCGTCTGCTTCTGCGCCCCTTTGCACCGGAGGATGCGGAGGACCTGTTTGACTACGCGAGAGATCCCCGCGTGGGACCGATCGCCGGCTGGCCGCCCCACAGAAGCGTGGCGGAGAGCCGGGAGATCATCTCCACGGTTTTTGCCGCACCCAATGTATTTGCCATGGTCCTGCGGGAGACGGGGCGCGTGGTCGGCTCCATCGGCCTGGTGGGCCGCCATCCGATGGGGGAACGCCCCGATTGCCCGGATGACGAGGTGGGGTACGCCCTGCGGCCCGATCTGTGGGGACGCGGCCTGGTGCCGGAGGCCATGAGCGCTGTGCTGGACCACTCCTTTGCAGACCTTCGGCTGCGGCGGGTCTGGTGCGGCCACGTGGAGGGCAACTGGCGCAGCGCCCGGGTGATCCGGAAGTGCGGCTTCTCCTACTGCACCTCCAGGGTGGAGCGCCACAGCGGCCGGGACCGGCTGATCTATTACTATGTGCGGACGGAGGAGGACTGGCGTGGAGAGCTATCGGGTGCCCTTTGAAAACGGGGAGAGCGAGTTCACGGAAAAGCGCTCCCGCTTCATCAGCCATATCTGGCGGGTGGAGACGGAAGACGAGGCCAGGGCCCGCATCGAGGAGACGAAGAAGAGATACTACGACGCCCGCCACAACTGCTGGTGCTATCTCCTGCAGGAGGGCGGCGTGGTCCGCTACTCCGACGACGGGGAGCCCCAGGGCACGGCGGGCCAGCCCATGCTGAATGTGTTCCAGCGGGAGGCGGTCACCAACGTCTGCTGCGTGGTGACCCGCTACTTCGGCGGCATTTTGCTGGGGGCCGGGGGACTGACCCGGGCCTATACCAAGGGCGCCAAGGACGCCCTGGACGCCGTGGGCATCAGCACCATGAGCCTGTGGACGCTGTGGGACGTGCCCTGCACCTACCCCCTCTTTGAGCGGGTGAAGCTGGAGATATCCGCCTGCGGCGGCGTGGTCCGGGACGCGGACTACGGCGCGGACATCACCCTCCGGGCGGCGTTCCCGGCGGGGGGCGCGGAGCGGTTCGCCCCGCGGCTGACGGAGCTCTCCGCCGGGAGCCTTGCCATGACGGCGGCGGGGGAGGAGTTCCTGCCCGGTCCCCGGGAGGCGGCCAACTGAGGCGAAAAAACATCGGAAAGCCCTGTTGACAACCGCCGGAAAATCGGATAGAATACCCAATACAGCGATGAAGCGGAGCAGTACCCGGGAAGACCGCCCCCAAGAGAGCCTCTGGTCGGTGGAAGGAGGCGGGCGGGGCCCGGCGAATACACCGCGGAGCTGGCACCCGAACGGCCGCATTGGCCCAGTAGGCGTGCTCCGGGAGCGCCCGTTACAGCGCCGCCGTGTGTCTGCACGGCCTGAGGCGTCCGTCCGCGAGGGCGGCGCGAACAGAGGTGGTACCGCGAGATCTTCTCGCCCTCTGTCCCCTGGGGGACAGAGGGCGTTTTTTCATACCTGTCCCAGATCTTCAACATGGACAAAAGGAGAGACGAACGATGCAGATCTACGAGGAACTGAAGGCCCGGGGGCTCATCGCCCAGGTGACGGACGAGGAGGAGATCCGGGAGCTGGTGAACAACGGCAAGGCCAC
>CALWOF010000096.1 GCA_944382995.1 uncultured Oscillospiraceae bacterium
CAGCAGATCATCTACAAGCACGCGATCTCCACCATCGCGCCGGTGCGTCCGGTGGAGCTGGAGGATGCGGAGGCGGCCGTCGCGGGAGCGTGAACGACCCGCCGCGAAAGCGGCGTACAAGCGTTTTCGCTGAAAGCGAAAACCTTGGGGAGGCCGGGCTCTGCCTGGCCGACCAAAATCAGATCGGAGGGGCCCCCGGTCAGCGCGGGGCGCTGACTGGGGCCGGCCGCCAGCAGATCATCTACAAGCACGCGATCTCCACCATCGCGCCGGTGCGTCCGGTGGAGCTGGAGGACGCGGAGGCGGCCGTCGCGGGCGCGTAAGGAACGTTACGAAAAAGGCACGGCCTTTTTCGTGAGGACAACACCCAAAAACAGATCACGCAGGATCCGCGTCTGGGGTGCGGGAGCAGCCGGCGCGGCATTTCCGCCTTCTGGATGCGGCGCACAGCCGGGAGGGACGGCGCACGTCCCGGACAAAGAGAGGTAACCCATGAAAAAGAGGACCCTTGGCACAAAACTTCTTCTGGCGCTGGTCACCCTGGGGGTGCTGGCCTATTTCGCGGTGCAGGCCGTGCGCTACTTCGGCGACCCCCTGACCACCACGCTGGCCTACCGCTATGAGGTGGAGCTGTCCGATGACCTCTCCGGCTATGTGATCCGGGACGAACGGGTGCTGACGGACACTGCCGGCGGAGAAAAGCAGCTCCAGCGGACGGAGGGGGAGCGTGTCAGCGCCGGCGGTCTGGTGGCCCTGGCCTATGCGGACGAGGCCGCCAGGGCCAGCCAGGAGCAGCTGCAGACGGTGGAGACACAGATCGAGCAGCTGGAGTACGCCCAGGCGGCCGCCCTGGGGGCGGAGATCTCCCTGCGGCTGGACACCCAGATCTCCCAGAGCATCCTGGACTACCGCAGGTCCGTGGAGGAGGACAGGCTGGACCGGGCGGAGGACTACGGGGCGGAGCTGCGGAGCCTGGTGCTCAAGCGGGACTATACCCACTCCAGCGCGGAGGACCTGTCCGCCCAGCTGGCGGAGCTGGAGAGCCAGGCGGCCGCCCTCCGGACCCAGACCGGCGCATCCACCCAGCGCATCACCGCGCCGGAGGCGGGGCTCTACTCCGCCGTGGTGGACGGGTATGAGACCGTGCTCACCCTGGAGGCCCTGGAGGAGCTGACCCCCGGCCGGCTGGCCCGGCTGGAGCCGGATGAGGACGTCCTCTCCGCCCCCAATGTGGGAAAGCTGGTGCTGGGAGACGCCTGGTACTACGCGGCGGCGGTGGACGAGGAGACGGCCCGGACGCTGCAGGAGACGAAGGGGCTGAAGCTCCGCTTCGCCAAGGGCGTCAGCCGGGATCTGGACGTGGAGCTGCTCTCCGTCAGCGAGCCGGAGGACGGCCGGGTGACCGTGGTGTTCCGGGGCGACACCTATCTGCCGGAGCTGACGCTGCTGCGCCAGCAGAGCGCCGAGGTCATCCGCCGGACCACGGAGGGGATCCGGGTGCCCATCGAGGCGGTGCGGCTGCGGGAGCGGACCGTGACCGATGACGACGGCGGCGAGACCCTGGTCCGGGAGACCGGCGTCTACTGCATCGTGGGCATGGAGGCCCGGTTCAAGCCGGTGGAGGTGCTGTACAGCGATGAGAACTTCGCCCTGGTGCGCTCCACCCTGGACACGGCGGACACCACCACGGGGCTGGAGGAGATCCGCCTGCGGGCGGGGGACGAAGTCATCATCACCGCCCGGGACCTGTATGACGGAAAGACCATGAGCTGAGTGCGGCAGAGAAACAGAGCCGGGCCGGGAGGCCGACCGGCGGGAAGGAGCAGGAGAGCAGATGTCCATTGCAGAAAACATTGCGAGGATCCGGGAGAACATGGCTGCGGCGGCCCGGGAGGCCGGCCGGGAGCCGGGGGAGATCACCCTGGTGGGCGCCAGCAAGATGAATGATGCCGACGCCTGCCGGCAGGCCATCGCCGCCGGCATCGATGCCCTGGGGGAGAATCGGGTGCAGGAGATGGTCCAGAAGCTGGAGCAGCACGCCTACGACGGCGCGCCGCTGCACTTCATCGGCCACCTGCAGCGCAACAAGGTCAACAAGGTGGTGGGGCACGTGGCCCTGATCCAGTCCGTGGGCTCGGCGGAGCTGCTGGAGGCGGTGGGAAAGGCGGCGGCCGCCCGGGACCTGGTGCAGGACGTGCTGCTGGAGGTGAACATCGGCAGGGAGGCCGCCAAGAGCGGCTTCCTTCCGGAGGAGCTCTTCGCCGGAGCGGAGGCGGCGCTGGAAAACCCCCATGTCCGGGTGCGGGGACTGATGACGATCCCGCCGGCGGATGCGGACCGGGATACCAATATGCGGTATTTTGAGCAGGTCCGTACACTTTATGTTGACATCAACGAAAAATTGTTCCATAATGAATTAGAATACCTGTCTATGGGCATGAGCGGCGACTATGCGGACGCGATCCGGGCCGGCGCCACCATGGTACGGGTGGGCAGCGCCATCTTCGGCGCCCGCCATTACAGCTAAAAAAACGGAGCGCCGCTCCGGCAGGAGGTCGTTTATGAACATACTGGACGAACTGAAGAAGTGGACCCACCCCTATGAGGATGAGGACGAGGAATACGACGACTTCGAGGAGCCGGCCCGGCAGAGCGCCTTTGAGGACCGGAAGCCCCGGGCGGAGGACCGCCGCAACAAGGTGGTCAATATCCATGCCACCACCCAGCTGAAGGTGGTGCTGGTGAAGCCGGAGCGGTTCGAGAACGCGTCCGAGATCGCGGACCATCTGAAGGACAAGCGGACGGTGGTGCTGAACCTGGAGTCCACCAACAAGGACATCGCCCGCCGCCTGATCGACTTCCTCTCCGGCGTGGCCTATGCCGGCGAGGGCAAGATCAAGAAGGTGGCCGCCAACACGTATATCATCACGCCCTATCATGTGGACATCGAGGGAGACCTCATCGACGAGCTGGAGAACAACGGCCTCTATTTTTGAGAGAGCACGAGGGGGTAACATCGCACTATGCTGACACCGCAGGAAGTCTCCACCCACGCCTTCTCCAAGGCGGTCATGGGCGGATACAACATGGCCATGGTCGACGAGTTCCTGGATGAGCTCACCGATGACTACACGGCCCTCTATAAAGAGAACGCCGCGCTGAAGGCGAAGCTGAAGGTCCTGGTGGAGAAGGTGGAGGATTACCGCGCCACCGAGGACTCCATGCGGGCCACGCTGCTGACCGCCCAGAAGATGGCGGACTCCATCGTCCACGAGGCGGAGGCCAAGCGGGACGAGATGCTCGCCCAGGCGGAGAGCGCCGCCAGAGAGCGGATCGGCCAGCTCCAGCAGGAGGTGGAGGCCGCCGAGACCCGGATGCGCCAGGGCCAGCGGGATCTGCAGGACTTCATCGCCGCCTGCCGGGATGTCTGTGAGAGGGAGCTCGCGCTCCTGACGCAGCTGCCGGAGCTGCCGGTGGAGGTCCAGGCCCCCGCCCGGGAGGCGGAGCCGGAGCAGGCGGTCCAGCAGATCGAGGAGAAGGTCCTGGCGGCCTTCGGCCAGCAGCCGGAGCAGGCGGACACCCAGACCGAGGCGGCCGCGCCGGCGGAGGACGACTACCCCGAGGGGGACCCCTTTGCAGCGGAGACCGTGGACGAGCCCACCCGCCGCATCAATCTGGAGGACTTGAAATTCGGCCGCAACTACACCGGCGAAAACGACTGAAAAGAGGCGGCTCTTGTGAGCCGCCTCTTTTTCCGCAGAGCTTGAAGGAGGCCGCCCATGAATCAGACACCCATCGTGGCATTCCTGTACGACTTTGACAAGACCCTGTGTACCACGGACATGCAGAACTACGCCTTCATCCCCTCCCTGGGGATGACGCCCGCCGAGTTCTGGGCAGAGGCCAACGGCTTCGGCCGCAGCAACCGGATGGACGGCATCCTGGCCTATATGTACACCATGATCCGGGAGGCGGAGCGGCGCCGGCGGCCCTTCACCCGGTCGGACCTGGTGGAGAAGGGCCGGGACATCGTCCTCTTCCCGGGGGTGGAGAGCTGGTTCCGCCGCATCAACGACTTCGGCCGGCGCCAGGGGGTGCAGGTGGAGCACTATGTCATCTCCTCCGGCCTGCGGGAGATCATCGAGGGGTCCGCCATCAGCCGGGAGTTCAAGGAGATCTACGCCAGCGAGTTCTACTACGACGAGCGCGGGATCCCCGTGTGGCCCAAGCTGGCCGTGAACTTCACCGCCAAGACCCAGTTCGTCTACCGGATCAACAAGGGGGTCCTGGACGTGTCTGACGACAAGACCCTCAACGACTCCATGCCCGATGACAGCAAGCGGGTGCCCTTTCTCAACATGGTGTACTTCGGGGACGGCCTCTCCGACGTGCCCTGCATGAAGATGATGCGGGCATACGGCGGTCAGGCCATCGCCGTGTACCAGGAGGGGAACCGCCCCGGGGTGGAGGACCTGCTGGTCAAGGGACGGGTGGACTACATCTTCCCGGCGGACTACCGGGCCGGCTCGGCCCTGGAGGCAACCGCCATGGACATCGTCCGGAAGATGGCGGTGACGGACCGGCTGGCGGAGGAGAACGCCCGCCAGCTGCGGGGCGTGGGCGGCGACCTGCTCCAGGGCCAGGTGGGCCTGTTCTGAGATCCGGAGCGAGCCAGGCAGGGGGCCGGCGCAGAGGATGCGCCGGCCCCCTGAAAATCGCTTTTCCCGGAGAAAGGACTTTACAACCCGTAGCTTCTTTGCTAAACTATACCGCGTGTATAAAAAGAACCACCGAAGGAGAGAGAACCATGGCGTCTTCCACCGAATTTTCCCGCACGCTGTCCCTGCTGCGGCAGGAGCGGGGCGTCAGCCAGCGGACCGCCGCCGCGGACCTGGGCATCTCCCAGGCGCTGCTGAGCCACTATGAAAACGGCATCCGGGAGCCGGGCCTGGCCTTTGTGGTGCGGGCCTGCGACTACTACCACGTCTCCGCGGACTTCATCCTGGGCCGCACCCTGTCCCGGGAGGG
>CALWOF010000097.1 GCA_944382995.1 uncultured Oscillospiraceae bacterium
TACAGCAGCGGCTTGGCCAGGCCCCGGAACCGCTGGTAGTTGATCTTGCCGATGAAGAGCATGGCCGCCACGCCCATGATGGCAAAGACCCCCTGCCGGATAAAATAGGACATGGGGTTGGTGCCGTCAGACTCGTAGTAGGCGGAGGGAAAGCTGGCGGAGAGCAGCATCACCAGCCCGATGCCGGTGAGCAGCAGCACCAGGATGAAGAAGGGCAGATCCAGCGGGCCCCGGGCCAGCTCCCGGCTCTCCTCCTCCAGCTCCCGCCGGCGCTGCTGGCGCTCCTGACGGGCCAGGGCCTCCTCCCGGGTCATGGGCCGCCGGCGCTGGGCCGGCGCGCCGCGCCGCTGTGTCATTCCGCTCCCTCCTCTCCTTGTCAGGTCACGCCGGATCCCTCCGGCGGATCAGTACCGGCCCTGGATCCCCAGGTACGCCAGCGCACAGCCGATCAGCGTCACCAGGGAGAACACCGCCACCAGCTTCGCCTCGCTCCAGCCGGAGAGCTCCAGGTGGTGGTGCAGGGGGGCCATCTTGAAAAACCGCTTGCCGTGGGTCAGCTTGAAGTACCCTACCTGAATGATGTCAGAGAGGGTCTCCAAAATGTAGATGATGCCCACGGGGATCAGTACCAGGGGCATGTCGAACACAAAGGCCAGGGCCGCCACCGCGCCTCCCAGGAAGAGGCTGCCGGTGTCCCCCATGAAGACCTTGGCGGGGTGGTGGTTGTAGACGAAGAAGGCCGCGAGCCCGCCGGCCATGGCCGCCGGGAACAGCGCCTGGACACCGTGGCTGCCCCACAGGACCCCCACCACGGCGAAGAACACCATCACCACGAAGGTGACGCCGGAGGCCAGGCCGTCGATGCCGTCGGTCAGGTTCACAGCGTTGACGCAGCCCACGATGACGAAGGCCGCGAAGATCAGGTACACGATCCAGTTGATGGTGACGCTGACGTTCAGAAAGGGGATGTACAGATCGTTGGTCAGCAGCCCCTCATAGCGCATCAGCACCAGGAACACCACCGCCGCCAGCAGCTGCAGGATGAACTTCTGCCGGGCAGTCAGCCCCTCGTTCTGGTGCTGACGGACCTTGCGGTAGTCATCCACGAAGCCGATCAGGCCGAAGATCAGTGCGAACAGGTACACGTACAGATGCCAGAAGATGCCCTCCAGCATGGCGCTCCACCCCAGGACGAACACGGTGACGCCGGCCCCCAGGATGAACATGATGCCCCCCATGGTGGGGGTGCCGGCCTTGGACTTGTGCCAGGTGGGGCCGTCGGCCCGGATCTCCTGGCCGGCCTTGAGCTTGTGGAGCTCCGGGATCAGAAATCTGCCGATGAGCAGCGTCAGCGCGAAGCTGACCGCCGCCGCCAACAAAGGTTGTGTCATAGTCTCTCCCTCTCTCCGCCGGGCACAGCCCCGGCGCTTTGGTGCGCGGATGGGCGCGGCGGGCGCCCGGCGGGCACTTTCCCGCCAGGTGGTCCGCCACGATCTCCCGCTCGTCCATGTGGTATTTTTTATGGTCGATCTCCTGATAGGTCTCGTGGCCCTTGCCGCACAGGGCGATCACATCGCCGGGCCGGGCGTGGTCCATCGCCCAGTGGATGGCCTCCACCCGGTCGCAGATCACCTGATAGGGCGTGGAGGTGCCCTCCAGCCCCGGCAGGATGTCGGCGATGATGGCCTCCGGGTCCTCGGTCCGGGGGTTGTCGGAGGTGACGATCACAAAATCCGCCAGCTCCGCCGCCACCTTGCCCATGATGGGCCGCTTGGTCCGGTCCCGGTCCCCGCCGCAGCCGAACAGGGCCACGGTGCGGCCCTTTGCAAAGCCCTTCACGGTCTTCAGGATGTTCTCCAGGCTGTCGGGTGTGTGGGAGTAGTCGATGAGGACGGTGTAGTCCTTCCCCGGGGTGGGGACCACCTCCACCCGGCCCTTCACATGGGGGACCACGGCCAGGGCCTCGGCGCTCTTCTCCAGGGGGACGCCCAGGGCCAGGGCGGCCCCCAGCACATCCAGGGTATTATATACCATAAATCCCCCGGGAATGCCAACCCGAATGGGCGTCCGGCCCGCCGCCGTCACCGCGTCGAAGGCGATGTGGTCCGCCGCCAGGGCGATGTTCTCCGCCCGCAGGTCCGCCGGGGCGTGTTCCGCGTAGGAGTACCGGCGGCAGGCGGCGTTCGCCATCAGCCGCTCCGTCCAGGGATCGTCCGCGTTCACCACGCCCACGTCGCAGTTTTGGAACAGGATGGCTTTGGCGTCGCAGTAGGCCTCCATGGTCTTGTGGAAGTCCAGGTGGTCCTGGGTGAGATTGGTGAAGATGCCCACGGCGAAGTGGATGCCGTACACCCGCTCCAGCACCAGGGCGTGGGAGGAGGCCTCCATCACCACATGGGTGCAGCCCGCGTCCCGCATCCGGGCGAAGAGCTCCTGGAGCTCCAGGGACTCCGGCGTGGTCCGCTCGGTGGGGATCACCTGGTCGCCGATCATGTCCTGGTTGGTGCCGATCAGGCCCACCCTGGCTCCCGCCTCCTGCTCCAGAATGGCCTTGAGCAGATAGGTGGTGGTGGTCTTGCCGTTGGTGCCGGTGACGGCCACCATGGTCATATCGTCCGCCGGGTGGCCGTAATAGTTGGCGGCCATCACCGCCAGGGCCCGGCGGGCATCGTCCACCCGGACGTAGGGGACATTTCCCTCCGCCGGCGCCCTTTCGCACACCACCGCGGCGGCGCCCGCCGCCATGGCCTTGGGAATGTATGCGTGGCCGTCGGCGGCAAAGCCGGTCATGGCCACGAACAGATCTCCTGCCGCCGTGGTGCGGGAATCATAGCTGATGCGGGCGATCTCTGTCTCCGGGTCCGCGGTGGCGGACAGGGGGGATATCCCCTTCAGAAGGTCTTTGAGTTTCATGGAACACAGCCCCTTTTGTTCAGTCTGGCATACCGATGCCGCCCCTCATTATAAACAGGGCGTTTTGCAAAGTATACAGAGAATCGTGCCGAATACCCTGCAAAATCTGCTCACTCAGTCCAGCAGGGAGTTGTCGCCGAACCGGACGGTGACCACGGTGCCGGCCTCTGCCTGCTCCCCGGGGTCCAGGGACTGGGAGATGGCGTAGACATTGCCGGAGCTGGCGTTGGTGGTGCCGGTGACCTTCATGATGAGGCCGGCGTTGGTGAGGGCCCTGTTGGCCTCCGACGCGCTGGACCCCACCACATTGGGCACGGTGCAGGGGGTGTCCGGCTTCTCCTCCCCCAGATACAGGATGAGGGAGGCGTTGCCCGGTATGATGGCGCCGCCCACAGGGGTCTGGTCGGTGACGGTGTCGCCGTCCCCCACGATGCGGTAGGCAAAGCCCAAGCTCTCCAGTTCGGCCGCCGCTGCCGCGCGGGTCTCCCCCACCACGTTGGGAACGGTGGTGTCGGCGCCCACCAGCTCCGAAGCGGTGTAGTCCGGCTCGATGCCCAGCTGGGGCAGGATGTCGCTCATGATCTGGCTGGCCACGGGGGCCACCATGGTGCCGCCGTACACGGCGGTGCCGGTGGTGCGGCTGGGGGTGTCCATGGTCAGCAGCATGATGATCTCCGGGTCGTCCGCCGGGGCAAAGCACATGAAGGAGACCACCACTTCCCGGGTGGTGTTCCGGGTGCCGGTCTTATCCGCCGTGCCGGTCTTGCCGCCGATGCGGTAGCCGGCCACCTGGCCGTTGCGGCCGCCGCCGTCGGAGACCACCCACTCCAGACACTCCCGCACCTTGGCGGAGGTCTCCTCGCTGATGACCTGCCGCACGGGCACCGTCTCATGCTGGCTGACCACGTTGCCCTCGTCGTCCAGCACCTGCTCCACCAGATAGGGGGTCACCAGATACCCGCCATTGATGGTGGCCGCCTGGGCCCGGATGAGCTCCAGGGGGGTGACGGTGAAGGTCTGGCCGAAGGCGTAGGAGGCCAGGGTGACGTCGTTGGACTTGAAGCTCTCCCGGCCGGCAAAGATGCCGGTGGTCTCCGCCGGCAGGTCGATGCCGGTGGTCTCCTTCAGGCCGAAGGACTCGATGTAGTCGTAGTAGGTGTCCTTGGGCAGGGACAAGCCGATGTTGATGAAGGCCGGGTTGCAGGAGTTGCCCACCGCCTCCTTCAGGATCTGCTGGCCGTGGCCCGCCCGCTTGGAGCAGTGCATGGTCCACCCGTCCACCACGATGGAGCCGGTGCAGTTGAAGGTGGAGTTCATGTTCACCGTGCCCTCCTCCAGCGCCATGGCCAATGTGATGGGCTTGTAGGTGGAGCCGGGCTCGTAGGTGTCCTGATAGCACTTGTTCCGCCACTGCTTGTACTGGGCGTTGATCCGGGCGTCGGACAGGGCCTTGCTGTAGTCCTCCTCCGTCTCATAGCTGCCCCGGTCCTGCTGGATGGCGGCCAGCTCCGCCTCCAGCTCTGCCTGGAGCGTCTCGGTGTAGATCGCGGAGAAGTCGCCCGGGTCGTAGTTGGGGTAGGAGGCCATGGCCAGGATGGCGCCGGTCTTGGCGTTCATCACGATGCCGGTGCCGCCGTTGGCGGCGTCGAACTTATCCAGCATGCTCTCCAGGCCCTTTTCCAGATAATACTGGACGCTGGTGTCCAGCGTCAGCACCAGGTCGCTGC
This sequence comes from uncultured Oscillospiraceae bacterium, assembly GCA_944382995.1. Classification (GTDB taxonomy): domain Bacteria; phylum Bacillota; class Clostridia; order Oscillospirales; family Oscillospiraceae; genus Oscillibacter. Next base: position 4,641 of record CALWOF010000097.1, read on the forward strand.
CGTTCTCCGCGTCGAAATACTGCTCGCTGCCGAACAGCAGCGGCGTGCCGTTGACGTCGGTGGCGGTGATGGTCAGGCCGGTGCTGCCCTGGAGCACGTCGTCATAGGCGGCCTCGAGGCCGTAGGCGCCCACCTCGTTGGCGTTGACGAAGCCCAGCACGTTCCCCGCCAGGGAGCCGAAGGGATACAGCCGCTTGGTGTCCGGCGTCAGGTGGATGCCCTGCAGCCGGGTGGGGCCCCGGCTGGGGTCGGAGATGAGGACGGTCTTTCCGTCCGCGTTGACGGTGGTGAGCTGGTTCCCCTCCTCGTCGATCTCGCCGTTGATGAACCGCCGGACCTCGTCGGCCACGTCCTGGTCCACTTTTTT
>CALWOF010000098.1 GCA_944382995.1 uncultured Oscillospiraceae bacterium
CCCTTCCGCACCTGGCGCAACACCATGACCGCCCGGGCGGCGGCGGAGCTGACGGAGAGGTTCTCCTTCAACATCCCTCAGCGGTGGTCCATCGCCCACCTGTATCAGGCCATGCTCAACGGGGAGGAGCATGTGAAGGACATCGTGTACCTCACCACCCTGGCGGGCTACGTCCACTACAGGCTCACCGGCGAAAAGGTGCTGGGCGTGGGCGAGGCCAGCGGCATGTTCCCCATCGACAGCAATACCTGCGACTATGACCAGACCATGATCGACTCCTTCGATGCCCTGGCGGCGGAGAAGGGGTATCCCTGGAGGCTGCGGGACATCCTGCCCCGGGTGCTCTCCGCCGGTGAGGATGCCGGGACCCTCACCAGCGAGGGGGCCAGACTGCTGGATCCCACCGGGACCCTGGAGCCGGGCTGCCCCCTGGCCCCTCCCGAGGGGGACGCGGGCACCGGCATGGCGGCCACCAACGCGGTGGCTCCCCGCACCGGCAACGTGTCCGCCGGCACCAGCGTGTTCGCCATGATCGTGCTGGAGAAGGCCCTCTCCAAGGTCTATCCGGAGATCGACATGGTGACTACCCCCACCGGCAAGCCGGTGGCCATGGTCCACTGCAACAACTGCACCAATGAGATCAACGCCTGGGCCAGGGTGTTCCAGGGGTTCTTGGAGGCTCTGGGCCAGAAACCCGACATGAACGCGGTGTTCACCGCCATGTTCACCGCCGGGGCCAGGGGCGCGGCGGACGGCGGCGGCCTGCTGCTGTACAACTACCTGTCCGGTGAGCCCATCACCAACATGGAGGAGGGGCGGCTGCTGCTGGCCCGTTCTCCCGAGGGAGAGCTCAGCTTCCCCAATCTGATGCGCACGCAGCTCCTGTCCGCTCTGGCCACTTTGAAGATCGGCCTGGACATCCTGGCCGGGGAGCAGGTGGCGGTGGACCGGCTGCTGGGCCACGGCGGCTTCTTCAAGACGCCGAAGGTGGGTCAGAGCATCCTGGCCGCCGCGGCGGGTGCTCCTGTCTCCGTCATGGAGACCGCCGGCGAGGGCGGCCCCTGGGGCATGGCCCTGCTGGCCGCCTACCGGGTGGCCCGGGCCGATGGGGAGTCCCTGGAGGACTATCTGGAGAAAAAGGTGTTCGCCGGCGCTCAGGTGTCCACCCTGGCACCGGAGCAGGGGGATATGGACGGCTTCAACGCCTTCATGTCCCGCTACCGCAAGGGCCTTGCCATCGAGCGGGCCGCGGTGGACAATCTGGCGTGATGCCCCGCTCCGCCCAACCTACCGATGAATGAAAATGGAGGTCATTTTCCCATGGATATGAAAAAATGCGAATTCTGGTTCGTGGTCGGCAGCCAGTTCCTGTACGGGCCTGAGGTGCTGGAGACCGTGGACAAGCGGGCCGCGGAGATGGCGGAGACGCTGAACGCCTCCGGCAATCTGCCCTGCAGGGTGGTGTACAAGGCCACCGTCAAGACCGACGCCGAGATCACCCAGGTGATGAAGGACGCCAACCACGACGACAGCTGCTGCGGCGTCATCACCTGGTGCCACACCTTCTCTCCCAGCAAGATGTGGATCCACGGCTTTGACCTGTTGCGCAAGCCCTACTGCCACCTGGCCACCCAGTACAACCGGAAGATCCCCAACGAGGAGATCGACATGGACTTCATGAACCTGAACCAGGCCGCCCACGGCGACCGGGAGCACGGCTTCATCGGGGCCCGGATGCGTCTGCCCCGGAAGGTGATCGCCGGCTACTGGCAGGACAAGCCGGTGCAGGACGAGCTGGCCGCCTGGATGCGGGCGGCGGTGGGCTACGCCTTCTCCCACAAACTGCGGATCGTCCGCTTCGGCGACAACATGCGGGACGTGGCCGTCACCGAGGGCGACAAGGTGGAGACCCAGATCAAGCTGGGCTGGCAGGTGGACTACTGGCCGGTGGGCCATCTGGTGGAGACCATGAACGCCGTCACCGAGGCGGAGATCGACGCCCAGATGCAGCAGTACCAGGAGCGCTATGACCTGGCCACCGACGACATCGCCACCGTGCGCTATCAGGCCAAGGAAGAGGTGGCCATGCGGAAGATCCTGGAGCGGGAGGGGGCGCAGGCCTTCATCAACAACTTCCAGGACCTGTACGGCATGGAGCAGCTGCCGGGCCTCGCCAGCCAGAACATGATGGCCGACGGCATCGGCTACGGCGGCGAGGGAGACTGGAAGGTCTCCGCCATGACCGCCATCATGAAGAAGATGGCCGAGGGCCTGGAGGGCGGCACCCTCTTCATGGAGGACTACACCTATGATCTGGAGCCCGGCGACGAGGTCTCCCTGGGCGCCCACATGCTGGAGGTCTGCCCCTCCATCGCCGCTGACCGGCCCCGCATCGAGGTCCATCCCCTGGGCATCGGCGGCAAGAATCCGCCGGCTCGCCTGGTGTTCGAGGGCAAGGAGGGCCCCGGCATCGTGGTCTCCCTCATCGACATGGGCGGCCGCCTGCGGATGATCATTCAGGACATCGAGGTCATCAAGCCCATCCTGGAGATGCCCAACCTGCCCGTGGCCCGGGTCATGTGGAAGCCCGCCCCCGACCTGCTCACCGGCGTCAAGTGCTGGATCGAGGCCGGCGGCGCCCACCACACGGTGCTGTCCACCGCCCTCACCGCCCAGATGATGGAGGACTGGTGCGAGATGATGCAGATCGAGTGCGTCCATATCACCAAGGACACCAAGCTGGCGGACTTTAAGAAAGAATTGTTCTATAATGATATTGCCTGGAAGCTGAAAAACCTGTAAAATGGAGTAGGGTAGGAAACGGCCGCCGGGGAGGGCAGCCCCTCCCCGGCGGCTTTGCCTTGGAGCATTGGATAAGGAGTGATTGCGGATCATGTTGGAAGAACTGAAACGAGAGGTCTGCGAAGCGAACCTGCTGCTTCCCAAGTACGGGATGGTGACCTTTACCTGGGGCAACGTGTCCGGCGTGGACCGGGAGAAGGGCCTGATGGTCATTAAGCCCTCCGGCGTGGAGTACGACGATATGAAGCCCGAGGACATGGTGGTGGTCAGCCTGGAGACCGGCGAGCGGGTGGAGGGCAGGTACAAGCCCTCCAGCGACACCGACACCCACCTGGCCCTGTACAAGGCCTTCCCCTCCCTGGGGGGCGTGGTCCACACCCACAGCCGCTGGGCCACCTCCTTCGCCCAGGCGGGCAAGGGGATCCCCGCCTTCGGCACCACCCAGGGAGACTACTTCTACGGGGAGATCCCCTGCACCCGGCTGATGACCCCGGAGGAGATCGCCGGAAAGTATGAGCTGGAGACCGGCAACGTGATTATCGAGACCTTCCGCCAGCGGGGCATTGACCCGGCCCAGGTGCCCGCCGTGCTGGTCCACAGCCACGGCCCCTTCACCTGGGGCACCGATCCCCACAACGCCGTCCACAACGCGGTGGTGCTGGAGGAGGTGGCCTTCATGGCCTTCCACGCCATGGCCCTGACCCCCGGTCTGCCCCCCATGCAGCAGGAGCTGCTGGACAAGCACTACCTGCGCAAGCACGGCCCCGGCGCCTACTACGGCCAGGGCTGAGAGGAGGGCGCGCCATGGACATCACCAGCAGACCCTTCGGCATCACCCGGGACGGACAGGCCGTCACCTGCTACACGCTGCGCAATGACGCGGGCATGGCGGTGGAGGTCCTGAACTGGGGCTGCGTGATCCGCAGCATCCTGGTGCCGGATCGGGACGGGAACCCCACGGATGTGGTCCTGGGCTACGACGATCTGAGCAGCTATGAGAGCGGCACCTGCTTCTTCGGAGCCTTCGTGGGCCGCTATGCCAACCGCATCAAAGGCGCGGCCTTCACGCTCAACGGAAAGACATACCAGCTGGAGAAAAACGACGGCCGCAACCACCTCCACGGCGTCTACTGCACGGCGCTGTTCACGGCGGAGACCGGCGGGAACAGCCTGACCCTCCGCCGCCGCAGCCCGGACGGGGAGGAGGGATACCCCGGCGCCCTGGACGTGGAGGTCCGCTATACCCTGACGGCGGACAACGCGCTGGAGCTCTGCTACACCGCCCGGGCGGAGGGAGATACGGTGGTGAACCTCACAAACCACTCCTATTTCAACCTGGCGGGCCAGGGCCGCGGGAACGTGATGGACCACCATCTGCAGCTGAACTGCGACCGCTTCACGGAGGGGGATGCGGAGACGCTGCCCACCGGCCGGGTCCTGCCGGTGGAGGATACGCCCATGGATTTCAGACGCTCCCGCCTGCTGGGCGACGGCCTGTGCGGCAAGGACCCCCAGCTGCTGCTGTGCCAGGGATACGACCACAACCTGATCTTCCCGGAGGGGCAGGAGGGCCGGGGCTGGGCCGTCTGTCCCCGCAGCGGCATCCGGCTGGACATGACGACCAGCCAGCCGGCGGTCCAGCTGTACACCGGCAACTATGTGGACGGCGACAAGGCGCCCTGCGGCAAGGGCGGCGTCCGCTATCCCCGGTACGCCGGCTTCTGCCTGGAGACCCAGCACTATCCCTGCAGCCCCAACTTCCCCCAGTTCCCCACCACGGTGCTGCGGGCGGGGGAGACCTGCCGGGAGCGCACCGTCTATCGCTTTTCCGTGGAACGGGATTGAGCCCGCTCCCCCGGGAGGGGAGACCGGACACGGTCTCCTCTCCTTTTTGCCGGGGAGGCTGCCTGACGATCCCCGTGGAAATCCTGTCCTGCGCTGAAGTCAGAGGAAGCTGCCCCTGTCTGCGGGTGAGCTGGTCGGCGGAGATTTTCCTGCAAAAAAATTTGCGAGAAATGCTTGACAATCACGCTGCCCTTCTGGTACAATAACAAATGCCCGTTCGGGTTAGCTATTCGGCGGCATAGCTCAGTTGGCTAGAGCATGCGGTTCATACCCGCAGTGTCCCCGGTTCAAATCCAGGTGCCGCTACC
>CALWOF010000099.1 GCA_944382995.1 uncultured Oscillospiraceae bacterium
CGGCCCCGGCGGATGGCCCGGGCCACGGCCTTCACGGCCTCGTCCTGGCCCACCACCCGCTTGTGGAGGGTGTCCTCCATGTGCAGCAGCCGCTCGCCCTCGTCCTCGGTGAGACGGGTGACGGGGATGCCGGTCCAGCCGGACACCACAGCGGCGATATCATCGGCGGTGACGGGGCGGTGCTCTGCGTTGTTCTTCCGGCGCCTGTCACGCTCCAGTTCCACCTGCTCCCGGTAGTCCTTCTCGATGTCCCGCAGCTGGGCGGCCTTCTCATAGTCCTGGGCGGCGATGGCGGCCTCCTTGTCCTTGGCCAGGGCGGCGATCTTCTCCTCCAGGCTCTTGAGCTCCGGGGAGAGCTCCTCCGTCTCCAGCCGGACCCGGCTGGCGGCCTCATCCATCAGGTCGATGGCCTTGTCGGGCAGGAAGCGGTCGTTGATATACCGGGCGGAGAGCTTCACAGCGGCCTCCAGCGCCTCGTCGGTGATCTGGAGCTTGTGGTGCTTCTCGTACTTCTCCCGCAGGCCCTTCAGGATCTCCAGCGTGGCCTCCTGGCTGGGCTCGCCCACCTGCACCGGCTGGAACCGGCGCTCCAGGGCGGCGTCCTTCTCGATATACTTCCGGTACTCGTTGAGGGTGGTGGCGCCGATCACCTGGATCTCGCCCCGGCCCAGGGCCGGCTTGATGATGTTGGCCGCGTCCACGGCGCCCTCGGCGCTGCCGGCGCCCACGATGGTGTGGAGCTCATCGATGAAGAGGATGATATTGCCGTCCTTCTTCACCTCCTCCAGCAGCTTCTTGATCCGCTCCTCAAACTCGCCCCGGTACTTGGTGCCGGCCACCATGCCGGAGAGGTCCAGGGACAAAAGGCGCTTGTCCAGCAGCTCGTCGGGCACGTCGCCCAGCACGATCTTCCGGGCCAGGCCCTCGGCAATGGCGGTCTTGCCCACGCCGGGCTCGCCGATCAGGCAGGGGTTGTTCTTGGTGCGGCGGGAGAGGATCTGGATCACCCGCTGGATCTCCTTGTCCCGGCCGATGACCGGGTCCAGTCTGCCGGCCCGGGCATCGGCGGTTAGGTCTCTGGTGAACTCCCGGACGGTCTTGTTCCTGCCCTCGTCCCGCTCCGGAGCGCCGGCGCGGCCGGCGCCGGCGGAGGCCCTGGGCGTACTGCTGAGCTTTTCCATCAGAGCGGTGTACAGGTGCCGGGCATCCACACCGGCGGTGCGCAGGATACGGACCGCCATGTTGTTGCCCTCCCGCAGGAGGCCTGCCAGCAGGTGCTCTGTGCCCACGTAGCTGCTGCCGCCCCGCATGGCGTCCTCCACAGCGATCTCCACCACCCGCTTGGCGCGGGGGGTGAGGCCCTGGGCGGGATTTCCGCCGGACAATCCGGCGCCCACGCTGGACCTGATGATCTCTGCGATCATCTCATCGGTGAGGCCCGCCTCGGTGAGGACGGCGTGGGCCGCGCCGTCTCCCTCCCGGATCAGGCCCAGCAGCAGGTGCTCCGTGCCCACATAGCCGTGGCCCAGTTCACCGGCCGCCTCCTGTGCAAGCCGCAGGGCCTCCTCGGCCCCGGGCGTGAATTTGTTTTCATTCATGGTCTCTTACCTTCCTTTCATGAGGGAAAGTCCTCGTCACTTGCTCTCCTTCTGTTCCTTATGGGCGGCCTCCAGGGACCGGATCTGATCCCGCAGCTCCGCCGCCCGCTCGAAGTTCTCCTGGCGGACGGCCTTCTTCAGCTCCATCTTCAGGGCGTTCATCTGCCGCAGATGGGAGAAGTGGCTCTGCTCCTCCTTCCCCACCAGGTCGTCCTTCTTCTCCTCTTTTGCCTCCTGCTGCCGGGCAGGCGCCGCGGTGAGGGCGGGCATCTCGGCAAAGAAGTCGTCGAAGGGGTCCTCCAGCATCCAGCTCCGCCGGCCCAGCAGACTGGGCATGGGAGAGAAGAAGTCTCCGAAGAAGCTGTCTGCAAAGGGGTCCTCTCTGAAGAAATTCTGCATCATCCGGCTGCCGGCATTGATCCGCCGGGTGTAGCCCAGCTTCTCCGCACAGTCGCTGCAAAGGTGCTTCTCCTCCACATGGCCGTTGACATTGCTCCGATACACAAAGGTAACTTCATTCTTACCGCAATTTTCACATTTCATAAATCAATTCCTCCAATCCCGAGAAATGCACTTGCTGGTTCGATCTCCGGCGTCCGCCGTTCCCGGCGCTACACCTGCAGGATCAGGACCTGCTTCATGATGTCCGCCCGGACGGTGTCCCGGATCTCCCGGGGCACGGCGGCGAGGGCCTTGTCGCTGACGGCAGCCAGAATGCTCCGGCCGGCGGTCTGGTCCAGCGCCCCGGCCTGCACCAGGTTGCTGAGGATGGCCCTGGCCGACGGCAGGTCCACCCGCTCCCCCAGAGAGTTGATGACATGCATCACCAGCGTCTGGCGGTCCACCCGCACCCGGGTGATCCGGATGTAGCCGTTGCCGCCCCGGCGGCTCTCCACGATGTAGCCCCGCTCCGGAGAAAAGCGGGTGGACATCACGTAATTGATCTGGCTGGGCACGCAGTTGAAGCGCTGGGCCAGATCACTGCGCTGGACCTCCAGCACGCCGTCCTCCGTGGTCTCCAGGCTCTCCTGCAGGAAGCTTGCGATCAGATCTGTGATCCCCACTTGTCCACCATCCCTTTCATAGAAAGTCATTTTTGACTTTGACTTTCTTTAACCTTTTGTTCTGGACCCAGTATACCACGGCCTCAGGAAATGTCAAGGGTTTATTTTTGACTTTCTTTGACTATAATGAAAACATTTTGTGAACGGTTAGCGGCCGCAAACCTTCTCTTTGTCCATTTTTCCGTTTTTTTTCAAAATTTCACGTTGGAATTTTAACAGCAGACTCTTGCTTTTTTTCAGTTCTATGCTACAATAGGAATACAATTTTGATGGAGGTGCTTCCCATGGCTTACAAAATCACTTCTGCCTGCGTGAGCTGCGGCTCCTGCGCGGACGTCTGCCCCGCCGGTGCCATCAGCCAGGGCGATGACCAGTATGTCATCGATGCTGCCGCCTGCCTGGACTGCGGTTCCTGCAGCGACACCTGCCCCAACGGCGCCATCGTCCCCGAGGAGTAATCGAGGATACATAAAAGGTCCGCGAGCCAAAGCTCGCGGACCTTTTTGTTGCTCTCCGGCTTTTTTTCGATTATACTATAAATTGTATTTGATCCCGGCGCCCGCCGCCGGGGAAGGAGGCCGCGCCATGGAACACTGGGAATCCCTCTGCCCTGGCGGGCTGGTGTTTGTTTACGACGATGCCCTGTTCCGCCCCGGCACGGACTCCTTCCTGCTGGGGAGCTTCCCCCGGCTGCGGCCGGGGCTCCGGGTCTGCGACCTGGGCAGCGGCACAGGCCTGCTGGGATTGCTGCTGCTCCAGCGGCAGCGGGAGATCACCGTCACCGGGGTGGAGCTGCTGCCGGAGGCCGTCCGACTGGCGGAGCGGGCCGCCGTGGAAAACGGCCTGACGGACCGTCTGACCTTCCGCCAGGGGGATCTGCGGGACATCCGCTCCCTCCTGCCCGCCGGGGGCTTCGATCTGGCGGTCTGCAACCCGCCCTATTATCTCGCCGGCGCCGGAAAGCTGCCGGCGGCGGAGGCCCTTCGCTCCGCCCGGTCCGAGGAGGGCTGCTCCCTGGAGGAGGTGTGCGCCGCCGCCGCGTATCTGCTGCGGTGGGGCGGGACCTTCTGTCTGGTCCACAAGCCGGAGCGGCTGGCGGACCTGTGCTGCGCCCTCCGGGAGAGGGGGCTGGAGCTCAAGCGGCTGCGCCTCGTCTGCCGCCGGGCCGGGGACGCCCCCTCCCTCCTGCTGCTGGAGGCCCGCCGGGGCGGGAGGCCGGGGCTGGACATCGCCGCCCCCCTCTGCCTGGAGGAGGCGGACGGCCGGCCCACGGCAGAGCTGGACCGGATCTATTTCCGAACCAAGGAGGAACCCACATGAGCGGAACGCTGTATCTGGTGGCCACCCCCATCGGCAACCTGGGGGACTTCTCCCCCCGGGCGGTGGAGACGCTGGAGGCGGTGGACTTCATCGCCGCCGAGGACACCCGGGTGTCCGTGAAGCTGCTGAACCACTTCCAGATCAAAAAGCCCCTGGTGAGCTACCACGAGCACAACCATGTCACCGCCGGGCAGTCCATCCTGCGGCGGCTGCTGGCGGGGGAGTCCTGCGCCCTGGTGACGGATGCCGGCACGCCGGCCATCTCCGACCCCGGCGAGGACCTGGTGCGGCTGTGTGCGGAGAATGACGTGGAGGTCATCGCCGTCCCCGGCTGCTGCGCGGCGGTGAATGCCCTGGCGGTCAGCGGTCTGCCCACGGGGCGGTTCACCTTCGAGGGGTTCCTGCCCGTCAACAAAAAGAGCCGGCGGGAGCGGCTGGATGCCCTGCTGGATGAGGACCGGACCATGGTTTTCCACGAGGCGCCCCACAAGCTGGTCACCACGCTGGAGGATCTGCGGGCCGCCTTCGGTCCGGACCGGAGGGTCGCATTGTGCCGGGAACTGACCAAGCTCCACGAGGAGACCCGGCGGACCACCCTGGAGGAGGCCCTGGCCTTTTACCGGGACAACGCCCCCAAGGGGGAGTTCGTGCTGGTGGTGGCGGGCCGCCCGCCCCGGGAGATGCCGTCCGTCACGGTGGAGGACGGCGCGGAACAGGTCCTGGCCCTGGTGGCGCGGGGGGTCCGCCTGAAGGATGCCGCCCGGCAGACTGCGGAGGCCACGGGCCTGTCCAAAAATGAGCTGTACGCCGCCGCCCTGGCCCGGCAGCAGACCGGCGGGCCCGAATGAAGATAAAAGCGCCCCTGCGGGAGACCCGCAGGGGCGTTTTTCTGTCAGAGCGCCGGGGCGCTCACAGCTCCTTCAATTCCTTCAGGCATTTGGGGCAGACGTTCTTGCCCTTGA
>CALWOF010000100.1 GCA_944382995.1 uncultured Oscillospiraceae bacterium
TCGATGTGCCGGATGGCCTCCACCACGGCGGCGGCCACGCCGCCGCCCACCGCGAAGCCCCGGCCCATGGCCGTGCCCTCATTGAGGCCGTCCTCGGGATCGGCCTCCAGGGTCTTGAAGTCGATGTCCTTGGCATCGAACATGCCCTGGAGCTCCTCAAAGGTCAGGACGAAGTCCACGTCCGAGCGGACGGACTTCCGGTTGGCCTCCAGCTTCTTGGCGGCGCAGGGCCCGATGAAGCAGATGCGGGCGTTGGGGTGGTCCTTCTTCACCATCCGGGCGGTGATGACCATGGGGGTCAGGGCCATGGAGATGCAGTCCTTGAACTCCGGGAAGAGCTTCTTGGCCATGACGGACCAGGCGGGGCAGCAGCTGGTGCCCATGAAGGGCAGCTTCTCCGGCACCTCCTCCAGGAAGTCGTGGGCCTCCTCCACAGTGCACAGGTCGGCGCCGATGGCCACCTCCACCACGTCGGCAAAGCCCAGGATGCGCATGGCGGCCTTCAGCTTGGGCGGCGTGGCGTCCTTGCCGAACTGGCCCACGAAGGCCGGGGCCACACAGGCGATGACCTCCTCATCCCGCTTGATGGCGTTGATGATCTGGAAGATCTGGCTCTTGTCGGCGATGGCCGCGAAGGGGCAGTTCACCAGGCACATGCCGCAGGAGACGCACTTGTCATAGTCGATCTTGGCACGGCCCAGCTCGTCGGAGCCGATGGCGTCCATGCCGCAGGCGGCGGCGCAGGGCCGCTCGATCTTGCTGATGGCCCGGTAGGGGCACTGGTTGAAGCACTTGCCGCACTTGATGCACTTGTCCTGGTCGATGTGGCAGTGCTTGTCCTTGTCCAGATAGATGGCGTCCTTGGGGCACACGTTCATGCAGGGGTGGGACAGGCAGCCCTGGCAGCTGTCGGTGATCCGGATCTGCTTGGGGGGGCAGGCGTTGCAGGCAAAGGGGATGATGTTGACCAGGGGCTCCTTGAAATACCGCTGGTCGGTGTCCGCCTCCTGGATGTTGTGGGAGAGGGGCATCTGCTTCTCCGCCGTCTGCAGATCCATGCCCAGGGCCAGGCGGATGCGCTCCTGAATGATGGCCCGCTCCAGAAACACGTCGTGCCGGTGGTGGGCCACCTCGCCCTGGATCAGGGTGTAGGGCAGCGCATCCACGCGGGTCAGGTCCCCGCCCTCATAGCCCAGGCGGGCCACCTCGGTGAATACGTTGCGGCGGATGTCGTCCACCGCGCTGTGTACGCCTCTCATGTTCATTTCCTCCAAATCCGCCGGGCAGTCGCATACCGACCCGGCTGTTGAGATTGCGGAGATATTATATCGGAAAATCTCCGGCATTGCAAGGGAAAATCCCAGGTTTTTCCGGAGTTTCCCCGCTTTTCACGCATCTTTTACGGGCAGACGCCCTTCCGGCCCCGCCGGGAGCATGCGGCGGAGGGCGCCCCCAACGGGAGTGCCCTCCGCCGTGCGCAGAGAGAGAAAGGAAATGAAAAAAGAGAGGGGGATTGATCCTTCCTGGGAGGATATCTGTAGCATACCCCGGAAAGCTAAAAAGAACCTTGAAAATCTTTGAACAGTTTATGAAATTTTCTCCGCGCTTTCAGGTGGATTTCAGATTTCTTTTATATACTGATGCGGCTGACCGGGGACAGGCGCCGTCTGCCCCCGCGCAAAGGAGGTTGTTTGTGTGATCGAGGTCAAGAACCTGGTGAAGCGATACGGGGACCACTACGCGGTGGACCACCTGAGCTTCACGGTGGAGGACGGCCAGATCTTTGGCTTCCTGGGGCCCAACGGCGCCGGGAAATCCACCACCATGAATATGATGACCGGGTATCTGGCCGCCACGGAGGGCCAGGTCCTGGTGGAGGGCCACGACATCCTGGAGGAGCCGGAGGCCGCCCGGGAGAACATCGGATATCTGCCGGAGCTGCCGCCCCTGTATCCGGATATGACGGTGACGGAGTATCTGCGCTTCTGCGCGGAGCTGAAGAAGGTCCCCAAGGAGCAGCGGGAGGAGCAGCTCCAGCAGGTGCTGACCCTGACCCATCTGGAGGATATGAGCTCCCGGCTGATCCGGAACCTGTCCAAGGGCTACCGCCAGCGGGTGGGCCTGGCCCAGGCCATCCTGGGCTTTCCCAAGATCATCATTCTGGACGAGCCCACCGTGGGCCTGGACCCCAAGCAGGTGGTGGAGATCCGGGATCTGATCCGCCATCTGGCAAAGGAGCACACGGTCATCATCAGCTCCCACATCCTCTCGGAGATCCGGGCGGTGTGCGACCACGTGCTCATCATCCGCAAGGGCAAGTTCGTGGTGTGCGACACGCCGGAGGACCTGGAGGAGAAGCTCTCCGCCGGCGGGTCCCTGGAGCTGGCGGCCAAGGCCTCCCCGGAGGAGGCCGCGGCGGTGCTGGACCGGGTGCCCGGCGTCACCGCCCACACCCTGCTGGGGCAGACGGAGGACGCCTCCCGCTTCTCCGTGGCCATGGACGGCGACGTCCGGGAGGCGCTGTTCTATGCCTTCGCGGAGGCGAAGCTCCCCCTGCTGGAGCTGCGGCCCCGGATGGCCTCTCTGGAGGAGGTCTTCCTGGACCTGACGGACGAGGACGACGCCGTGGCGGCCCGGGCGGCCGCCCTGTTCCACACGCAGGAGAGAGAGGAGGCATCCGGCGATGACAGCCATCTATAAGCGGGAGCTGTGCTCCTATTTCAACTCCATGATCGGCTGGGTCTTCGTGTCGGTCCTGACGGTCTTTATCGGCATCTATTTCTTCGTCAACAACCTGTTCGCGGGCTACCCCTATTTCGCCAACTCCCTGGGGTCCACGCTGTTCGTGTTCATGGTGCTCATCCCCATCCTCACCATGCGGTCCCTGGCGGACGAGCGCCACTCCAAGACGGACCAGCTGCTGCTGACGGCGCCGGTCTCCGTCACCGCCGTGGTGATGGGGAAGTACCTGGCCATGCTGACGGTGTTCGCCGTGCCTGTCCTGATCGCCTGCCTGTGCCCGCTGATCATCGCCGTCAACGGCACCGCCTTTCTGCTGACGGACTACTGCGCCCTCTTCGCCTTCTTCCTGCTGGGCGCGGTGGAGATCGCCGTGGGGATGCTGATCTCCTCCCTGACGGAGAGCCAGATCATCGCCGCCGTGGGCACCTTCGGCCTGCTGCTCCTGCTGTTCCTGTGGGATGATCTGGTGGACTTCCTGCCCACCACCGCCACGGGCTCCGTGCTGGGCTTTCTGATCGCGCTGATCCTGGTGTGCTTCCTCATCAATGCCCTGTCCGACAACTGGAAGCTCACCGCCGCCGTGCTGGCGGTGGGCGCCGCGGTGCTTGCGGCCTTCTATCTGCGGGATCCCAGCGCCTTCGCGGGCCTTCTGCCGGATGTGCTGAGCCGGTTCTCCCTGCTCTCCGCCTTCGACAGCTTCGCCGTGGACCACGTGTTCGACGTGCCCGGCATCCTGCTGTACCTGTCCTTGAGCGCGCTGCTGGTGTTCCTCACCGTCCAGGTGATCCAGCGGCGCCGGTGGAACTGAGAGGGGGCGTCTGACATGGAAGAGAAAACCTGGAAGGACCGCCTGCGGGAGACCGCGGGGCGGCACAGCTCCCGCCGGGGCGCCTTCTCCGCCGGCCTCACGGCCCTGGCCGTGGCGGCGGTGGTGGTGTTCAACCTGGTGGCCTCTCAGCTGCCGGAGAGCTGGGCCCAGTTCGACCTGACCGGCAGCGGCATCTACGACATCTCCGACACCTCCCGGACCTATCTGGATGGGCTGGAGGAGGATGTGGAGATCCACGTCCTCACCGACAAGGACACCCTGGACAGCCGCATCGTCCGCTTTCTGGACATCTACGCGGACCTGAGCGACCACCTGACCCTGGAGTACACGGACCCCACCGTCTACCCCTCCGCGCTGACGGAGTACGGCGTGGAGGCGGACACCGTGGTGGTCACCTGCGACGCCACCGGCCTGCAGGAGTCCTTTGACGTCAGCGACATCATCGGCATCGACATGATGTCCTATTACTACAACGGCGTCTACCGGGAGACGGACTTCGACGGCGAGGGCCTGCTGACCTCCGCCATCGACAGCGTCCTCACCGGCGCCACCCGGGCGGCCTACGCCACCATCGGCCACAATGAGACCGCCGTGCCCATCAGCGTGGAGGAGCGGTTCACCCGGCTCCACATGTCCATGGAGCGCATCAACCTGCTCACCGACGGCGGCATCCCCGACGACTGCTCGCTGCTGATCATCAACGAGCCGGACGAGGACCTGGCGGACGTGGAGCTCACCATGATCCTGGACTATCTGGCCCAGGGCGGCCAGGTGATCTACACCATGGCCGGCGAGCTGGTGGACCTGCCCAACTTCAACGCCCTCTGCGCCGCGTACGGCATGACGGTGGTGGACGGCATGATCGCCGACACCGCGCAGCAGTACCAGAACATCCCCTACCTGTTCTTCCCCGAGATTGACACCTCGGTGGACGCCGCCAGCCGCCTGCCCAGCGACGCCATGATCCTGTTCTTCGCCTCCCGGGGCTTCACCATCACGGAGCCGGAGCGGGACACCATCACCGTGGAGCCCTTCCTGACCACCTCGGACCACGGCGTCGCCGTGGTGGACGAGAACACCCAGACGGCGGGCACCTATGTGGTGGGCGCCGTGGCCACGGAGGAGGTCGGCGAAGGCACCACCGCCCGGCTGACGGTGTACGGCGCCGACTCCCTGATCGACTCCACGGTCTACGGCACCTATCCCAACGTGGACAACCGGGACCTGTTCGTGGACGCCGCCGTCATCGGCTTTGACGACGTGTCCGCCATCTCCATCGAGCCTGTCAGCCTGCTGACGCCCACCAACACCATCACCACCGGC
>CALWOF010000101.1 GCA_944382995.1 uncultured Oscillospiraceae bacterium
GAGGACTTCTCCTTCTTCTTGAAGGCCTCCATGGCGTCCCGGCGGATGTTGCGGATGGCCACCTTGCCGCCCTCGGCGTACTTGCGGATCTGCTTGACCAGCTCCTTACGGCGCTCCTCCGTCAGCTGGGGGAAGCTCAGGCGAATGGAGCCGCCGTCGTTCTGGGGGTTGATGCCCAGGTCCGAGTTCTGGATGGCCTTCTCGATGGACTTCACAGCGGTCTTGTCCCAGGGGGAGATCAGCAACGTCCGGGCGTCGGGAGAGGAGATGGCGGCGATCTGCTGGATGGGGGTGGGGCTGCCGTAGTAGTCCACCATGATCCGGTCCAGCACAGCGGCATTGGCCCGGCCCGCCCGGACGGAGGCAAAGTCCGCCGCCACGGAGTCGATGCTCTTCTTCATCTTGTCCTCGTAAATCTTGTAATCTTCCTTCAGCATAGTTCAGGTCCTTCCTTTCACAGTTGTGGTTTGGGAGGCGCTTTCTGCGCGGATCGCTCTTACTCTTTGACGATGGTGCCCACGTTCTCGCCGCACAGGGCCCGGATGATGTTCTTCGGGTCCTTCAGGGCGAACAGCAGCACCGGGATGTGGTTGTCCATGGACAGGGACGTGGCGGTGGAGTCCATCACCGCCAGGTGCTGGGCCAGCACGTCGTCATAGGTGATGGCGTCGTACTTGACGGCGGTGGGGTCCTTCACCGGGTCGGCAGAGTAGACGCCGTCCACGTTCTTGGCCAGCAGGATCACATCGGCGTTGATCTCCGCCGCCCGCAGGACCGCCGCCGTATCCGTGGAGAAGTAGGGGTTGCCGGTGCCGGCGCCGAAGATGACCACTCTCCCCTTCTCCAGGTGCCGAATGGCCCGGGAGCGGATGTAGGGCTCGGCGATGGCCCGCATCTCGATGGCGGTCTGGACCCGGACGGGGATGCCCTTCTGCTCGCACACATCGGCCACCGCCAGGGCGTTCATCACCGTGGCCAGCATGCCCATGTGGTCGGCCCGGGTGCGCTCCATGGCGCCGCCGCTGTTCTTGGCGCCCCGCCAGAAGTTGCCGCCGCCCACCACCAGGCCCACCTGGACGCCCAGGTCCAGGCACTCCTTCAGGACGTCGCAGACGCTGCCGATCATCTCAAAATCTAGGCCGGTGTGCTTGTCCCCGGCCAGGGCCTCGCCGCTGATTTTCAGCAGCACACGTTTGTAAACAGGCTTCGCCATGATAAAACCCTCCGTTGCGGCTCATTTTGTCACGCTCTATTTTAGCGTATTTTTCCGCTTTTGCATAGAGGGCAGACGAAGTTTTTCCAAAAAATCCGCCGGTGCCTCCCTCCCCTGTCCGGACCGGGCAGGGACTGCGCCGGACAGCTGTTCTGTGCGCTGTTTCCGATTTTTCCGCCGCCGCAACCGATATTTGACAGCCGGGTGGTAGCCATTTCCCGGGAAATCCGCTATACTGAAAGCCAGAGAGACAGAAAGGAGGCGGTCCCATGACGCTGGGCGAGCGGATCGCGTCACATCGGAGGGCCCTGGGCATCTCCCAGGAGGAGCTGGGGGCCCGGCTGGGCGTCTCCAGGCAGGCGGTCAGCAAGTGGGAGACCAGCACCGCTGTGCCGGACATGGAGAACCTGCTGGCCCTCAGCCGGGAATTCGGCGTCAGCGTGGCGGAGCTGACAGAGACGCCGGAGGAGGGCCCTGCCGTGATGGTCAGGCAAAAGCGACGGCTGACATGGCCGTATCTTCTCCTGCTGGGGCTGCTGATCCTCTTCATCGCGGCGGGACTTGGATTTCTGATCCGCACCGCCATTCATGAGGAGGATGGAGAGGTCAGTGACATACCTGGTCCCGCCACGGACTTTGCTCTGATCTGGACCGACGGCGAAGGCCATGAGACGTTCCTGGAGCTGGGCGCTCAGGATGGCCCCTTCCCCTTTGGCCGGGAGCTGGAGCTGACAGAGCCGGAGGAGGTCCAGGACACGGACTATCATCTCACCACCCTCCACCGGGCGGACTGCGGCGCTGTGGCGGTGGAATATCTGCACACAGAGGCGGACCCGGAGCGGGATCAGCCGGAGGGGGACTCCATCACAGGGCTCTCCACCATCGCCGCCGGCGTCTGGACGCCCCGGGGCATCGGCGTGGGTGATACAAAAGCCGATGTGATGACGGCCTACGGCGGCGATCTGGTGTACTGCCTCAAGGAAGAGAGCGGCTATACCC
The DNA here is from genome assembly GCA_944382995.1 of uncultured Oscillospiraceae bacterium. Taxonomy (GTDB): domain Bacteria; phylum Bacillota; class Clostridia; order Oscillospirales; family Oscillospiraceae; genus Oscillibacter. The sequence goes on from CALWOF010000101.1 coordinate 2,213, forward strand.
TGGTCCGGCATGACAACTATTATGCCTATCAGACCGCGGAGCAGCCCGCCTCCGCCCTGCTGTTCTTCCTGCAGGACGGGCTGGTGACGGGCATTCGGGTGGAGAGCACAGGGGACCTGGGCCTGGACGCCTACGCCCCCAACAACGTGACCCGCTTCCCCGTGGTGAATGGGGAGCCGGACTTCTCGCAGCGGCAGGAGCCGGAGCGGGAGGAGGTCAGCGACACCCGGCGGGTCTACATCGCCTGGAACCAGCTGGTGACCAATAACAACCTCTCCGCCGAGGAACGCTACGCATACCACCATACCATCTTCAGCGGTTTGTCCTATCTGGACTGGCAGGAGCTGGGCCAGCTGGGCAGCACGGAGTATCCGGAGCAGACCATGGAGGCGCTGCTCTCCTGGCTCCGGGAACAGGCTCCCTACACGGCGAGCGAGATCTTGTCCCTTCAAATGGGCGTACAGTCCAACTTGGACGGCTGGCTGGCGGACTCTTACGCCGGTCTGCTCTCCACCGCCTTCTTCGGCGATCCTGTGACCTTCGCGAAAAATCTGGTCACAGACAGCCTGGAGGACACCATGTACCAGGTCATCCGCCTCACCGCCTATGACGCGGAGCTGTATCCGGCAGAGCAGGAGGAAGCCCTGCTTATCCTGGACGCTGCTCTGGCTGATGGCTCCTTCACAGAGGACGAGGCCGGCTGGGCGCGGCTCCTGGAGCTGTATCTCACCACGCCCATCAATGACCGGAGCGAGCTGCCCCGGACGCCTGCGGAGCTGGGCTGAGCCGCCGGAGCGCACAGAAAAGCGACGGACCGCACTGCGTGTGGTCCGCCGCTTTCGTTTCTGTTTACGCCCCGCAGTGGGACAGCAGGGCCCGGATCAGGTCCTCCCGCCCGGTCCCCTTCTCAGCGGAGAATGGGATCAGGATGTCCGCCTCCGCCAGCTCCAGAGTCTCCCGGATCAGCTGAAAGGCCGGCTCGATCTGGCTCTTTTTCAGCTTGTCCAGCTTGTTGGCCACCACGATCTCCGGGCAGCCGGTCTGGCGGAACCAGCCGTGCATGGTCAGGTCATTGGCGGTGGGCTTGTGGCGGATGTCCACGATCAGCACCCCGGCGGTGATCCGGCCCGCCTCCTGCTGGAAGTAGGTCTCCATCAGCTTCGCCCAGCGGTCCCGCTCCGCCTGGGAGACCTTGGCATAGCCGTAGCCCGGCAGGTCCACCAGATAGGCCCGGCGGTCGATCAGGAAGTAGTTCACCTGCGTGGTCTTTCCGGGAGAAGCCCCCACATAGGCCAAATTCTTCCGGTTCACCAGCCGGTTGATGACAGAGCTCTTGCCCACATTGGACCGGCCGGCGAATACAAACTGGGGCAGTCCGTCCCGCAGGAAGTCCTCCGCCCGCCCGGCGGAGCGGATGAACTCCGCCTTGGAAAAGTCCAGTGTCATGTCCTCTCCTCCACTCTGTCCGGCGGCTTACTGGCGCACCGCATCCCGGCCGGTCTCCCGGCTCACCGGGGCAAAGGCGGCAACGGGGTCCGCCACCTCTTCCCGGACGATCTCCCGCTCCGGGCACAGGGCGGCGGCAAACACCTGGTCCACCGTCTCCACCGGAATGAACCGCAGCGCCGCCCGGACCGTCTGGTCGATCTCCTCCAGGTCCCGGACGTTGTCCCGGGGGATCAGCACAGTGCCGATTTGATTGCGCAGGGCAGCCATGGTCTTCTCCCGCAGTCCGCCGATGGGCAGCACCCGGCCACGGAGGGTCACCTCGCCGGTCATGGCGATGCCGGCCTTGATCTTCCGGCCCGTCAGGGCGGAGAGCATGGCGGTGGTGACGGCGATGCCGGCGCTGGGGCCGTCCTTGGGCACGGCGCCCTCCGGGAAGTGGACGTGGATGTCCTTCGTCTTGTAGAAGTCCGCCTCGATGCCCAGCACCGCCGCCCGGCTCCGCAGACAGGAGAGGGCCGCCTGGGCGGACTCCTTCATCACATCGCCCAGGTTGCCGGTGAGCTCCAGCTTGCCGGAGCCCTCCATCACATTGACCTCCACCTCCAGGATCTCGCCGCCGGCCTCGGTCCAGGCCAGGCCGTTCACCACGCCGATCTCCTCCCGGTCCGTGCGGAGGGCCGGCGGGAAGGGCTGGCAGTCCAGGAGCTTTGGCAGTTCTTCTTCTGTAACGGTTATCCGCTTTACATTACCTTTCAGCAGGCGCATATCCGCCTTTCGGCAGATCGCGGCCAGCCGCCGCTCCAGCTGACGGACACCGGATTCCCGGGTGTAGTCCCGGATGACGGCCCGGTACACGTCGTCGCTGATGCGGACGGTTCCCTTTTTCAGCCCGTGCTCGGCGAGCTGCTTGGGCAGCAGGTGGCGCTTGGCGATCTGGAGCTTTTCCTCGTCGGTGTAGGAGCCCAGCTGGATGACCTCCATCCGGTCCAGCAGGGGCCGGGGGATGGTATCCGTGGTGTTGGCGGTGGTGATGAACATGACTCTGGAGAGGTCCACCGGGATCTCCAGGAAGTGGTCCCGGAAGGAGCTGTTCTGCTCGCTGTCCAGCACCTCCAGCAACGCGGAGGCGGGGTCGCCCCGGTAGTCGCTGCCCAGCTTGTCGATCTCGTCCAGCAGCAGCAGGGGGTTCATGGACCCGGAGCGGCT
>CALWOF010000102.1 GCA_944382995.1 uncultured Oscillospiraceae bacterium
CTGGCGGACTATATCGAGCCCTCCCGGGATTTTCCGGGGGTGGACAAACTCCGCGCTGTGTGTTATAAAGACCTGGACGAGGGCCTGCTGATGGGCCTGGAGATGACCATTGAAGAGATGACAGGGATGGGAAACCCTGTGCACCGCGCCACCATCGAGGCGCGGGATGCCTTGAAAGGATAGATAGACTTTGGAAAAAGAGACCGGAAAGCGACTGGCGGGCGGGACAGCGAAAAATGGAGCCCCGAAAAAACAGAAGAAGGAGAAGCGGCCCAGCCGCCTGACGCGGCAGCAGAAGCTGCTGATCGCTCTGGCCGTGGTGCTGGCGGTGGCGCTGATCGGCGTGCTGGCCTGGCGGAGCCTGTTCGTCCGGCCGGAGCTGCCGAACAAGACCCCGGACACGGAGACCAGTGAGCCCCAGGAGGAGATCGACTGGGGCGAGGGCCTCCGGCCCCACAGCGGCGGGGAGCGCAAGAGCGAGGACTACTACACGGTCCTGATCCTGGGCCGTGACACCGGGGGCGGCGGCAACACGGACACCATGCTGCTGGCCAGCTACGACGTGACGAACCAGAAGGCCACGGTCATGTCCATCCCCCGGGACACCATGGTGAACGTCTCCTGGGACATCAAGCGCATCAACTCCGTGTACAACTGGTACGGCGGCGGGGAGAAGGGCATCCAGAATCTCTACAAGGAGATCTCCCAGCTGGTGGGCTTTGAGCCGGACTACCAGGTGATCGTGGAGTGGGAGGCCGTGGGCCAGATCGTGGACGCCATGGGCGGCGTCTGGTTCGACGTGCCCCGGAACATGAACTACGACGATCCCTATCAGGACCTCCACATCCACCAGGAGAAGGGCTATCGCCTTCTCTCCGGCGACGATGCCATGCAGGTGCTCCGCTACCGCCACGACAACGATATGCACTACGGCTACCCCGACGGAGACCTGGGCCGCATCAAGACCCAGCAGGCGTTCCTCTCCGCCATGGTGGAGCAGCTGCTGAAGATCGAAAACGTCACGAAGATCAATCAGTTCATCGAGGTGTTCCAGAACAACGTGGAGACGGACCTCTCCTTCCAGAACATCCTGTGGTTCGCACAGCAGGCGGTGTTCGGCGGCCTCTCCATCGACAATGTGGAGTTCGTCACCATGCCTAACCGGAACACCTCCCTGTGGAGCCGTACCTACCACAACTACCAGTCCTACGTGACGCCCATCGCGGACGAGCTGCTGGATCTGGTGAACAACAAGCTCAGCCCCTACACGGAGGTGTTCACCCTCAGCGACCTGGACATCATGTCCGTCAACTCCGATGGGTCCGTCAGCTCCTCCACCGGTCATGTGGAGGACAGCCAGGCGGCCCGTCCGCCGGTGAAGCCCTCTACCCCCAGCACGGAGACGCCGGAGGAGACACCGCCGGATGACGGCGGCACCGCCGTGGATCCCGAGACCGGCCTGCCGGTGACGCCGGGCGGCGAGACCACGGATCCCGGCACCGGGGAGACCGTCGATCCGGGCACCGGCGGTGAGGCCGCCGATCCCGGTACCGGCGGCGAGACAACAGATCCCGGAACGGGCGGTGAGACCGCCGATCCCGGTACCGCGGACCCGGGCGCCGGCGGGACCGCCGAAGACCCCGGGACCACGACGCCGGACACCCAGCCCTCCGGCGGGGAGACCACAGACCCCAGCACCGGCGGCGGAGAGACTGCCCCGGCGCCGGACGAGGGCTTCGTCATCGTCAGCTGACAGACGGAAAGGGAGAGACAGAGAGCTATGGCGGATCAGACCGGAGGAAAGCGGCTGGCAGGCGGGACGCCGAAGAAGGACGTCCCCCAAAAGCCCAAGAAGGAGAAGAAGCCCGACCGTCTGACGGGACGGCAGAAGCTGCTCATCGCCCTGGCGGCGGTGCTGGCGGTGGCGCTGATCGGCGTGCTGGCCTGGCAGAGCCTGTTCGTCCAGCCGGACATCACCGCGGAAAAGAAGCCGCTCACCACCGCCGACCCGGAGACCGGGGAGACGGAGGAGCTGGAGGAGATCCAGTGGGGCGAGGGCCTCCGGCCCCACAGCGGCGGGGAGCGCAAGAGCGAGGACTACTACACGGTCCTGATCCTGGGCCGTGACACCGGGGGCGGCGGCAACACGGACACCATGCTGCTGGCCAGCTACGACGTGACGAACCAGAAGGCCACGGTCATGTCCATCCCCCGGGACACCATGGTGAATATTCCCTACGACGTCAAGAAGATCAACGGCGTCTACAATTACGGCGGCGGCGGAGACAAGGGCATCCAGGCCCTCTACAAGGAGATCTCCCAGCTGGTGGGCTTTGAGCCGGACTTCCAGGTGGTGGTGGAATGGGAGGCCGTGGGCGAGATCGTGGACGCCATGGGCGGCGTCTGGTTCGATGTGCCCCGGAAGATGGACTACGAGGACCCCTATCAGGATCTGTCCATCCACCTGGACAAGGGCTATCAGCTGCTCAACGGGGAGCAGGCCATGGGCGTGGTCCGCTTCCGGGACGGCGCCAACGGCTACAAGACCGGCGACCTGGGCCGGATCGAGACCCAGCAGGCCTTTCTGAAGGCCATGGTGGAGCAGCTGCTGAAGATCGAAAATGTCACGAAGATCAACCGGTTCATCGAGGTCTTTCAGAAAAATGTGACCACGGACCTGAGCTTTGAGAACATCCTGTGGTTCGCCAAAGCGGCTATTGTGGGCGGGTTGAAGGTGGAGGACGTGAATTTCGTCACCATGCCTGCCAACTACACGGCCCACGCGTACAGCCGCTATTACAGCAAAGAACTGGGCCGCTTTTACCAGCTGGCCTACGTGACCCCCTATCCCAACGAGCTGCTGGAGCTGGTCAACAGCGAATTGAGCCCCTATAAGGAGGTATTCACCCTCAGTGATCTGGATATCATGACCGTGAATGCCGACGGCTCCGTCAGGTCTTCCACCGGCTATGTGGAGGACAGCCAGGCTACGAATACGAACGCCTACTGGCGTTCCCTGTGGGAGCCGAAAGAGGAGGAGACGCCGGCGGTGGATGAGAACGGGGACCCTGCCGCCACGGACCCGGAGACCGGGGAGCCGGTCACCGGCGGTGAGACCACAGCCTCCGGCACGGGAGAGACCGTGGACTCCGGCGACTGGCCCCTGGACCCGGAGACGGGAGAGCCCCTCCCGCCGGAGCTGGTGGACCCGGATGCCGGAGCGACCGAGGCCCCTGACACGACAGACCCCGGGGCCGCAGCACCGGAGACGCCGGACACCCAGCCCTCCGGCGGGGAGACCCAGCAGCCCGGAGACCCCGGCACCGGCGGCGGGGAGACCGCTTCGGCCCCGGACGAGGGCTTCGTCATCGTGAGCTGACCGGCGGACGCCGGATGAGAGATGAATGAACAGAAAGGATGAGTCCATGACACCGAAGGAAATGGCCCTGATTGCGGCCAAGGCCCTGGACGAGAAGAAGGGCGGCGACATCGCCGCCATCGAGATCACGGAGCAGACCACCCTGGCGGACTACTTCGTCATCGCCACCGGCTCCTCCAACACCCAGATCAACGCCCTGTGCGGCGCGGTGGAGAAGGCCATGAAGGAGCAGGCCGGCGAAGACCCCCTCCGGCGGGAGGGATACCGGGACGGCACCTGGGTCCTGCTGGACTATGGGTGCGTGGTGGTCCACGTGTTCTCCGCCGAGGCCCGGGAGTTCTACTCTCTGGAGCGCTTGTGGCACGACGGCAAGCCGTTGGATCTCTCCGGCGTGCTGACGGCGGACTGAGGCCCGGCAGAAGGTGAGAACGGCCCCGGTGGGCAGCGCCCGCCGGGGCTTTTTCCAGCCCATCAACCCAGAGTTGCGCCATAGGTGGTGGAGGCAACCGCCGTTTCCGGGTATGCTGGAGCCACAAAACCACACAAGGAGGCATCTTTATGGAAATGGCAAGCATCGTGATGATCCCGGCCCTGCTTTTCACACTGGCGCTCCTGGCGGGCGGCGTCTACCTGTTCGTCCTGATCGTCCGGGCCCTGCGGAAGTACATCCGCTCCGGCGAGGCCCGGCGGGAGAAGGCGGAGACCTGCCGCTCCCTGGGGGAGGCCATCCGGACCCACCGGATGCGCTGCCAGATGACCCAGGAGTTCGTGGCGGAGGCCCTGGGGGTCAGCCGCCAGGCAGTCAGCAGGTGGGAGACCGGCACGGCGGACCCCAGCACCTCCAATCTGATCGCACTGGCGAAGCTCTTCGGCGTCCCGGCGGAGGACCTGCTGCGGCAGACGAGGGGAGAGGGAACGGGGGCGTAAGCGTTCCCGGCAGGCCCTGTTACCGTTTGTAATAAACTGTCATGAAAATGCAGTGGAAATTTCCATGGATCGGTCCTATCCTGTTCTAAAAACAGAATGGGGAAGAGACCGTATGAGAAAGAGAATCGTGATGCTCCTTGCGGCATCGCTGCTGCTGTTGGCCGCCTGCGCCGCCCCGGCGGAGGACACGCCGGAAGAACCGGAAGAAGGGGCGGGGCCCGCTGTGGAGACGGTGCCCCCGGTTTCCACAGAGCCCCGGAACATGCTGCCGGGCCTGGACGTCTCCGGATTGGAGGAGACCATGCCGGAGGCGGACTTCGCCGCCTTCCAGGCGTACCTGCCAGTGCTGACCGGGGAGGAGACCTTCCGCTGGGTGGCGGGGCCCTACGACAGCGGCGATCCGGATGGGGACTGGGAGCCCTTTGACGCCGACATGGCGGCGGTCCATGACCGGTACTGGGGCGATGATGAGGCGGAAGACCCGCCGGAGACGCTGACCCTGGACCGGCTGGCAGTGGCGGACATCGTGG
>CALWOF010000103.1 GCA_944382995.1 uncultured Oscillospiraceae bacterium
AAGTTGGCGATGGACTTGGCGGCGCCGGTGTCCTGCACGCCCATGGCCAGCACGGCGCCCAGGATGATGGGCATACCGAGGCTGCCCAGGGTGCTGCCGAAGCCGGTGGTGATCATGTTCAGGGTGCCCATGAAGGTGTACCCCTCGGTGCCGAAGACACCCAGGACCACGCCGAAGGCCAGGGCCACCACGAACAGAGACATCACGGGATTCAGCTTGACCTTCGTCATCAGCAGCATCAGCACGACGATGGCAATGACAAGGAGCACGAGGAATCCGATTGCAGACATAGTGTTTTGATACTCTCCTTTCCATATGTAACAGCGTCCGGCAGAGGGCCGGAACGAGTCCCGTCCGCGTTCCCGCCGAGAGGCGGGAGCGGGACACACACAGATGACAGAGCCCGCCCCGGAAACGCGGGCCACGCCATTCCACCGATACTATACAGCATGTACGCTGGAAAGTCAATTTCTTATTTCTTGGCGGCCTCTTGATTTTTTCATGGGAGTTCTGAGCAGGACAGAGTAATTTTTTTCCAGGAAATCAAAGGGAATCACTGTCAAACTGCCGCGAAAAGTGCGGGGGAAACCGACAGAAAACGGTCATTTTCCGCAATGCTCGCGGCAGAAAAAATTTTTTTGTTGCGCTGGGTTGTTTCTGTGGTATATTTATAGTGTCGGATGACGGCATGAGCTGCGGCCGCCCGGCCTGAAGGGCCGGCCCCTGACCTGTGTGTGAGTCTGCATGCCGTCTGCACCATTATTTGGAGAGGCGCTTGGCGCCATGAGGAGGAATTTATGGAGCGCAGTGAAAAAATTCTGAAGGGCCTGGGCAACCAGTATTACCGGGCCACATTGAAATCCATGGGCTTTACCACCGAGGATCTGAAGCGTCCTGTCATCGGCATCGCCAACGCCTGGAGCGAGTGCGTCCCCGGCCACTACAACCTCCGGCAGGTGGCCCAGCGGGTGAAGGACGGCATCTACCGCGCCGGCGGCACGCCCATCGAGTTCGGCGTCATCGGCGGCTGCGACGGCATGGGCCAGGGCCACGACGGCATGCACTACATCCTGCCGTCCCGGGAGCTGATCGCCAACTCCATCGAGTCCATGGCGCAGATCAACCTGTTTGACGGACTGGTGCTGCTGGGCTCCTGCGACAAGATCGTCCCCGGCATGCTGATGGCGGCGGCCCGGCTGGACATCCCCTGCATCTTCCTGCCCGGCGGCCCCATGGAGGGCGGCGTGGAGTTCGACGGCCGTCAGGCCGACCAGACCTCCAGCACCGAGGCCTACGGCATGCTCTCCGCCGGCAAGATCACCGAGGCGGAGTACGTGGCCCTGGAGGACACCGCCTGCCCCGGCTGCGGCTCCTGCTCCTACCTGGGCACCGCCAACACCATGTGCGCCCTGGCCGAGGCCCTGGGCATGACGCTGCCCGACGGCGGCCTGGCCCCCGCCACCTCTGCCGTCCGCATGATGATGGCGGAGGAGACCGGCGTGAAGATCATGGAGCTGGTGGAGAAGAACATCACCGCCCGGAAGATCATCACCAACGGCTCCGTCCGCAACGCCATCAAGGCGTGCCTGGCCATGAGCGGCTCCACTAACGCCGTCATGCACCTGACCGCCATCGCCCATGAGGCGGAGCTGGACATCAAGGTGCTGGACGAGTTCGACAGCCTGTCCCGCACCACCCCCCAGATCGCCAAGATGAACCCCGCCTGCAAGTACAACGTCATCGACTTCTACTATGACGGCGGCGTGCCCCGTCTGATGGAGCGGATGCAGACCATCCTGGAGACCGGGGAGATGACGGTCACCGCCCACACGGTGGCGGAGAACATCGCCTCCCACAAGTACCGCTATCCTGCCACCGGCCTGGTGGTCCGCACCATGGACGAGCCCTTCGGCTTCTCCGGCGGCGTGGCGGTGCTGCGGGGCAACCTGGCTCCCGACACCGGCATCACCAAGCCCGGCGCCTTTGACAAGAGTCTGCACCACTTCGAGGGCGAGGCCATCTGCTTCGACTCTGAGGAGGCCGCCGAGGAGGCCATCCTGGCCGGAAAGATCCACGACGGACATGTGGTCGTCATCCGCTACGAGGGCCCCAAGGGCGGCCCGGGCATGCGGGAGATGTACAAGGCCATGAAGTACCTGTACGGCCGCGGGCTCAGCAAGACCACCGCCCTGATCACGGACGGCCGGTTCTCCGGAACCAACAACGGCTGCTTCGTGGGGCACATCTCCCCCGAGGCGGCGGAGGGCGGCCCCATCGCCATCGTCCGTGACGGCGACCGCATCGTCATCGACATCGAGAGCCGCCGGCTGGACCTGATGGTCCCCCAGGAGGAGATCGAGGCGCGGCTGAAGGCTTGGAAGCGCCCCGAGCCCAAGTTCAAGAAGGGCTGGCTGGGCCTGTACTGCAAGATCGCCGCCTCCGGCTCCGAGGGCGCCATCCTGAAGTTCGACAACCTGTGAGCGGGCCCATCCTCCCGCTTTCCGGGCGCCTGCTCCCAGATACCTATTAAATATAATACAGATTTTACATCATTAGGAGATGAGTATCCAGATGAAGAAAAAGTATGTGGTGATGGACGGCAACACGGCTGCGGCCCATGTGGCGTACGCCTTTACTGAAGTTGCGGCCATCTATCCCATCACCCCGTCCTCTCCCATGGCGGAGAAGGTGGACGAGTGGTCCGCCAAGGGCCGCAAGAACCTGTTCGGCTCCACGGTGGATGTGATCCAGATGCAGTCCGAGGCCGGTGCCGCCGGCACCTGCCACGGCTCCCTGCAGGCCGGCGCACTGACCACCACCTTCACCTCTTCCCAGGGCCTTATGCTGATGATCCCCGCCATGTACGCCATGGGCGGCCAGTTCCTGCCCAGCGTCATGCACATCGCCTCCCGTGTGGTGACCAGCAACCACCACTCCATCTTCGGCGATCACACCGACTTCATGACCTGCCGGACCACCGGCTACGCCATGCTGATGTCCTCCTGCCCCCAGGAGGCCATGGACCTGGGCGCTGTGGCCCATCTGTCCGCCATCAGTTCTAAGTACGCCTTCATGCACTGCTTTGACGGCTTCCGCACCTCCCATGAGATGCAGCGGATCGAGGCTCTGGACTATGAGGACCTGCGTCCCCTGGTGGACCAGGAGGCCCTGAAGGATTTCCGCCGCCACTCCCTGAACCCGGAGCACCCCACCAACCGGGGCAACAACGTCAACCCCGACGTGTACTTCCAGTGCAAGGAGGGCGCCAACGTCAAGGCCGCCACCATCCCCGACAAGGTCCAGCACTACATGGATGAGATCAATAAGCTCACCGGCCGGGACTACAAGCTCTTCAACTACTACGGCGCCCCTGACGCCGAGGAGGTCATCGTGGTCATGTGCTCCGCCAGCGAGGCGGTGAAGGAGACCGTGGACTTCCTGAACAAGCAGGGCCGCAAGGTCGGCATGGTGCAGATCCACCTGTACCGCCCCTTCTCCGTAAAGCACTTCGCGGCGGCCATCCCCGCCACCTGCAAGAAGATCGCCGTGCTGGACCGCTCCAAGGAGACCGGCTCCGTGGGCGAGCCCGTGTACCTGGACGTGGTCACCGCCCTGAACCAGGCCGGCCGCGGCGATATCCGCGTGGTGGGCGGCCGGTACGGCCTCAGCTCCAAGGACACCACCCCCGGCCAGTTCATCGCCGTGTATGACAACCTGGCCAAGGACGAGCCCAAGAACAGCTTCACCATCGGCATCAACGACGACGTGACCCACACCTCTCTGGACTACAAGGAGGTGGAGATCCCCCATCCCGGTCAGGTCTCCTGCAAGATCTGGGGCCTGGGCGGCGACGGCACCGTGGGCGCCAACAAGAACGCCATCTCCACCATCGGCCTGGTGGCGGACAAGTACGCCCAGGCGTATTTCTCCTATGACTCCATGAAGTCCGGCGGCCTGACCCAGAGCCACCTGCGCTTCGGCGACCAGCCCATCCGCTCCACCTACCTGGTGTCCTCTGCGGACTTCGTGGCGGTCCACGCCCCCACCTATGTCAACAAGTACGACACCACCGAGGACCTGAAGGAGGGCGGCACCTTCCTGCTCAACTGCCCCTGGAGCCCGGAGGAGCTGGACACCCGCCTGCCCGGCAAGATGAAGCGGGACCTGGCCCGGAAGCACGCCAACTTCTACATCATCGACGCCGCCAAGCTGGCGGTGCAGGTGGGCCTGGGCGAGAAGCGGACCAACAACATCCTCCAGGCGGCCTTCTTCGCCCTGACAAAGGTCATCCCTCTGGACATGGCCGTGGAGGATATGAAGAAGAACAACTACAACTCCTACTTCAAGAAGGCCGGCCAGGAGATCGTGGACAAGAACGACCGGGCCGTGGACGTGGGCATCAACGCCGCCGTGAAGGTGGAGATCCCCGCCTCCTGGGCCGACGCGCCGGACACCCCTGTCACTGTGCCCGCGGGCGCCTCTGACTTCGTCAAGGACATCGTGCTGCCCATGGACCGCCAGCAGGGCGACAAGCTGCCTGTCTCCGTGTTCCAGAAGCACGGCGTGCTGGACGGCACCTGGGAGAACGGCACCTCCGCCTACTCCAAGCGGGGCGTGGC
>CALWOF010000104.1 GCA_944382995.1 uncultured Oscillospiraceae bacterium
GCGGCGGCGCCCGCTCAGACTGAGAAAAAGAAGATCAAGCCCGCCCTGATCGCGGGCATCGCCGCGGCAGTGGTCGCCGTTTTTGCGCTGGGATCTCTGTTTGGCGGCAGAGGCGGAGAGACCGCGGACGGCGGAGGCGGCGGGGCCAACCCCGTGGCGGAGGCTCTGGCCCCGAAGGTCACCATCGCCGGACAGGAGTACAGCACGGCGCTGACGGAGGTTGACCTGAGCAGCAGAGGTTTGACTGATGCAGATCTTGCTCCTTTGGCAGAAATGAAAGGGCTGGAAAGCCTGAACCTCTCCGGAAACGATGCTGTCACGGATTTATCCTCGCTGGCGGGGCTGTCGTCCCTGACCTTCCTCAACATCATGAACACAGGGGCAACAGACCTCTCCCCGCTCTCCGGCCTGGCTGCGATGGAATCTCTGCACCTCTCCAATGCAGAGATTACCGACCTATCTCCCTTGACTGGTATGTCCCATCTGAAAGAGCTTTATCTGACGGACGGGGATTTGCCGTACAGCAAGATTTCAGACCTCTCTCCGCTCTCCGGCCTGACGGAGTTGGAGACCTTGCGCATCCCATCCGTCTCTGAAATCGGGGATCTCTCTCCCCTTTCTGGCCTGACGGCATTAAAAACACTTGCCGTCAACGGGATCAGTTATTCCGGCATCGGCAAAATCACAAGCCTGGAACCCTTGGGAGACTTGAAAAATCTGGAAGTCATTAATCTCAATGTGGACAGCGAAACCGGCGTGGACTTGACCCCGCTGGCCGGATTGGCCCATCTGCGGGAACTGACCCTTGGCGGCGCTGTCCACATGGACAGCCTGGAGGTCTTTTCCAACATGACAGAGATGGAAGAACTGGTACTTCACGCCACAAATTCCAATTACTGTTCCGCATCAGACCTCTCGGTATTTTCTCACATGACAAAGCTACAGCGGCTGTCCATCAGCGTGGACGGGCTGACTTCCCTGACTGGTCTGGAACCGCTGCATGAGCTGCTGGAAATCGAGCTATACAGCCAGGACTCCTCCTGTGCAACGCTTCAACCCTTAGCGGGATTGGAAAACCTGCAATCTGTGACCATCTCTCTGGTTGGGACGCGCTCCCTGGACATCAGCGCCCTGGGTAGACTTCCCAATCTCCAATCGGCCCATGTGGGGCCGGAACGGGCCATCTCGGACAAGTCCCCTGTTGACCATGTGTACAATGTCAGCTTCTTCAATTAAATCACTGGCATAAAAGCCCGGCGGCCGGAATTCCGGCCGCCGGGTTTCTTTCTATATGCTGCTCTTTCGCGCTCGCTGCCTCACTTGCCCATCTGAGCGAACCGGGTCAGCATGACGGCGGTGTGGGCCCGGGTCAGGCTGGCCTGGGAGGCGAAGGTGCCGTCAGAGCGCCCCTCCACGATCTGGTTGGTGGCGCACCAGCAGATGCCGTCGGCGTAGGCGCCGGGGATGCTGGCCGCATCCTTGAAGGTGTTCAGCTCCACAGTGGAGGTCATGTCCATGCCCGCCAGCTTGGCATAGCGGGCCAGGATGGTGGCGAACATACCCCGGGTCAGCGGCCGGTCGGGAGAGAACACGCCGGCGCTGGTGCCCTGCATGATGCCCTTCTGGGAGACCCAGGAGATGGCGTCCCGCTGCTGGCTGCGCTCGTCCACGTCGGTGAAGGCGGTGGTCATGGTGCAGTCCGGCTGGCCCGCCAGGTTGTAGATGGCCTGGGCGGCCTCGGCGCGGGTCATGACCTCGTTCCCGCCGAAGACGTAGGCCTCCTCGCCGGCGAGGAGCTTGTGCTCGGTCACATAGGCCGCGCCGTCGTAGAACCAGTCGCCGCTGTCCACGTCGGTGTAGTCGGTGATCTTCTTGCCGTCCCGGACGGTGTTGCGGATCTCGTAGGTATCGACCACCTTCCAGTTGTTCCAGGCGTCCATCTCCTCCTTCTCGTCGGTGTCGCTGTCCTGGCACTGATAGGCGGTGCCGGTGATGGCGTCCTCGGAGATGGTGATGATGGAGAAGACCTGCTGGTCCTCGTCGTCCACGTAGCAGTCGGTGGCGTAGTCGCTGCGCTCAGGCAGATACTCGTAGTACTTGTTGCCCACGGTGCCGCCGGTGATGAAGGTGGTGCCGTCGCCGGTGTTGGCCTTGATGTCATTGGCGGCGGTGGCGCGGATGTAGATGTGGTCGTGGCCGTTGAGGAACAGGTCCACGCCCAGGGCGTCGATGGACCACTCGGAGTCGTTGATGAAGTAGTCGATGACCTCGGAGGCCGGGTGGTTGGAGGTGTAGGGGCCCGCGTGGGTCAGCATGACGCGCCACTTCTTGTCGGAGCTCTCGTAGCACTTCTTGGCCCACTGGAGCTGCTTGGCGATGATGTCCGCCTTCTCCTCCGGCGGGGTGACCTCGGTGTTGATGACCACGATGCAGGCGTCGCCGTACTCGATGCAGCCGATGGTGCTGTCAAACTCAGTGCCGCTGTCGCCGCCGGGCATGTTGAACCTCTGGGCGAAGGAGATGAAGCCCCAGTCGCCCTTCATCTCATGGTTGCCGGGGACGGTAATGGTGGGGATGGTGGCGTAGTAGTCGCCCATGACCTCGAAGCAGGCCTCCCACTCGGTGGCCTTGTAGCCGTCCTGGGTGGTGTCGCCGCCGCTCATGATGAACTCGGGCGTCACCAGGGTGGTGGCGTAGTCCATGCTCTTCTTGAAGGACATGTAGTCATCCGTGGAGACGGACTGGGGATCGGAGACGAAGATGAAGGAGAACTCGTCGGCGTCCGGCGAGGTGGGTGCCTTGAAGGTGTGCTCCTCACTCATGAAGCTCTTGCCGTCGCCCACGCGGTAGACGTACATGGCATCAGGCTCCAGGTCCTCCAGGACCACCTGATGGGTGGCCAGCTCCTTCCAGCCGGGGGTGACGGCATCCACATAGCTGGTGCCGCGGGCGGTCTTCCAGCTGCTCTCCCCCTGCTTCTTGTACTGGACCACAGAGGCGGAGACCTCCGGCACGGTGACCCAGCTGAACCGCAGGTTGCCCTGGGTGGTGTCCGGAGTCATGGTGATCTGGCTGGGATCGCCCAGGATGCTGCCGTCATCCACGTAGACCTGGATGGGGGCGGTCTTGTCATAGGGCTTGGTCAGCGTCTTGCCGCCGGCCTGGATCTCCAGATAGTAGAACATGTCGCCGGCCTTGCTGGAGGGCAGATCCACCGTGCAGGTGGTGCCGGAGACGGTCATCTGGACCTGCTGGTCCAGCTTCGCGGCATCATAGCCGTAGTGCAGCACAGCGCTCTCCACGCTGCTGGCGCCCACCACACGGGCGGTCACCGTGGCCTTGGCGTTCTGGTCCACGTCGTTCACGGCGCGGGAGATCACCCGGGGACCGTCGACGGTGAAGTCCACCGCCTCGAAGATGGCGGGGTCATAGCCCTTCAGAATGGGCTGCTGCAGGGAATCGCTCCAGGTCCAGGCGTCGTTGAAGTCCCAGCCCAGATCCACATAGGTCTGCTTCTGGTGCAGCACGTCGGCGGAGACATCCTCCCACTGGATGGGCTGGAAGGACGGCTCGTTGCCCGCCAGGAGGGTGCCCTCCCAGGCGATGTTGCCGGCGATGTTGGTGGCAGCCTCGTCGTCCAGCTGGCCGACGATCTTATCCACGTTCCTGGTGCCGGAGATGGAGGTCTGAGCGGAGACGCAGCCGATGATGCGGTCGCCTGCGTTGAAGGAACCGGCGATGCCGCCGGCGGAGCCGTTCTCGCCATAGGCGCTGACGGTGCCGGCCGCGAAGCAGTTGCCCACGAAGCCGCCGCCATCCTGGATGCCGGCGATGCCGCCCACGTCATAGGGGGCCTCCAGGTCCGCGTTGATGTAGCAGTTCTCTACGTGGCCGATGATGGGGCCCTCGCCCTCCTTCACCTTTCCGGCGACGCCGCCGGCAGTGTGAGAGTTGGACAGATCGTCCACCCAGACGTGACCAGTGACCACGCAGCCGGTGATGGTGCCGTAGGTGACGCCGACGATGCCGCCCACGTTCTGCTGGCCGCGGATCTCGCAGTCGATCATGGCCACGTTCTTCACATAGGCCTGGTCATTCTCGTTGCCCACGTAACCGAACAGGCCCACGTATTTCTTGGGATAGTCGATGGTCAGGTTGCGGATGGCGTGATACTGGCCGTCGAAGGTGCCCAGATACCCCTCCTCCTTCTCGGAGGCGATGGGCAGGAAGTCCTCCCAGCCGGCCATGTCGATATCGGCGGTCAGGACGTAGTCGCCGTCCCGGGGGGCGCCCTCCTTCCAGGTGCCGGAGAGGTACATCAGCTGGGCCGGGGTGCTGATCTCATAGACGTCCTTGGCGGCGTTGTACACGGGCGCCACAGCATCTTCAGGGCCTTTTGCCGCTGCCGTGGTCATAAACAGCGGCAGGATCATCGCAAAACACAGAAGCAGGCTCAACAGCCGTTTTCGGGTGTGCCGGAAGGATCGTCTACACATAAGAATTCCCCTTTCCCAAATATGGAATTTTTTATGACAGTTCACGCAAGGAACGAAAACGCTTGCGTTTCTGCTATCTCCAATATATACCTCTCTTCCGTGAATATCAATGACCTTTTTA
>CALWOF010000105.1 GCA_944382995.1 uncultured Oscillospiraceae bacterium
GAGCCATCCACATCAAGAACTGATCGGTTCTGCTGACCTGCTGAGGGCCGCCCGTGAGGGCGGCCCTCTTCCTTCGAAAGCCGGCGGCGGGACAGGTCGCTCTTGCGGCCCGCGCATGCAGACGCTATAATAGTGAGGAGATCGGAGAGAGGGGGAGAGACCATGGCGGTGACAGGACGGTTCGCGCCGTCTCCCAGCGGGCGCATCCATCTGGGGAATATCCTGTGCTGCCTGCTCTCGTGGCTCAGCGCCCGGCAGAAGGGCGGGCGGGTGATCCTGCGGATCGAGGACCTGGACACCGCCCGCTGCCCCCGGCGCTATGGAGAGCAGATGATCCGGGACATCCGCTGGCTGGGCTTGGATTGGGACGAGGGGCCCGAAAGGGGCGGCCCCGGCGGCCCCTATGCGCAGAGCCTGCGGACGGAGCTGTACCAGGCCGCTCTGGAGCGGCTGGAGGCCCAGGGGCTGGTCTACCCGTGCTTCTGCACCCGGGCGGAGCTCCATGCGGCCAGCGCCCCTCACCGGGAGGACGGGCAGGTCATCTACCCCGGCACCTGCCGGGATCTGACAGAGGAACAGGCGGCAGAACGGGCGTGCCGCAGCGGCCGTCCTCCGGCGCTGCGGCTGCGGGTCCCTGCGGGTGTCATTATCGGCTTCACGGATGGACACATGGGCCCCTACAGCGAGGATCTCGCCCGGGACTGCGGGGATTTCCTGCTGCGCCGGTCCGACGGGATGTTCGCCTATCAGCTGGCGGTGGTGGTGGATGATGCCGCCATGGGCGTCACGGAGGTGGTCCGGGGGGCGGATCTGCTGTCCTCCACGCCCCGGCAGCTGCTGCTCTACCGGCTGCTGGGGCTGAAGGAGCCTGCGTTCTGCCACTTCCCGCTGCTGCTGGACAGCGGGGGCCGCCGGCTCAGCAAGCGGAACGCGGATGCCGGGCTGGATACCCTGGGTGAGCGGTACACGGCACCGGAGATCCTGGGAAAGCTGGCGTATCTGGCGGGCTTCAATCCCTCTGCGGAGCCGCGGACCGGAGAGAGCCTACTGGCGGATTTCGACTGGGAGAAGGTGCCGCGGGAGGATATCCGTATCCCGGAGGGGCTGTTCTGAAAAAAGACGGAAAGCGCGGAGGCACGCCGTAGGGCGTGCCTCCGCGCTGTTTCCGATATCATTGCTCCGGGGCGGCGATCTCCGGGATCTCCACCTCCGGCATCAGCTCCTGGCTGACGATGGTGAGCATCTCCTCCAGACGGGAACACTCTGCAGGGGTGAACCGGCGGGAGATGCGCTCCATGACCTCCACCATATAGGCGCTGCTGATGTTGTAGTAGCGGATATACTTCTCCGTGATCTCCAGGTGGTACTCCCGCCGGTCGTCCGGAGACTGGACCTTGCGGATATAGCCCTTCCGGATCAGGCTGTTGACCTTGTAGGCCGCGTTGGGCGGAGAGATCCGCATGAAGGTGGCGAACTCGTTCACCGTGGGGCTGCCGAGTGCCTGGATCGCCTCCATGCAGAAGGTCTCCACCGTGGTCAGGCTGGCCTCCCGGTCCTGAAAGCGGCTGAAGATCTCCTGATAGAAGTGCAGTTTGAATTTGGTGTACACGGTAAAAAAGGCGTCTCTCAGCATACGGCAGGCCCCCTTTCCGGACGATTTTTCCGCTCCGGGACAGCGGCAGAACCCATCACTCCGCGCTGATGGCGAAGGTCAGCTCCGCCGTGCAGGCGAGCTGGCCGTCCACAGTGGCCCTGCACTCGCCGATGCCCACGGGGCCCCGGCGCTTGGTGAGGACGCACTCCATCTCCAGCACGTCGCCGGGGATGACCTTGCGCCTGAAGCGGGCGTTCTTCACACCGCCGAAGAGGGCGATCTTGCCCTGGTTCTCCGGCAGGGAGAGGATGGCCACGGCGCCCACCTGGGCCATGGCCTCCAGGATCAGCACACCGGGCATCACATGCTCCTGGGGGAAGTGGCCGCAGAAGAAGGGCTCGCCCACGCTGACGCACTTGCGGCCCTTGGCCCACTGGCCGGGCTCATAGTCCGTGATCCGGTCCACCAGGGCGAAGGGGAAGCGGTGGGGCAGGATCTGGGCGATCTGATTAGAGTTCAGTTCATTTGCCATGGTCTCAAGCCTCCCACTTCTTGAACAGCAGGGTGCCGTTGTGTCCGCCGAAGCCCAGGGAGTTGGACAGGGCATAGCGGATGTCCGCGCTGCGGCCCTGGTTGGGCACCACGTCCAGATCGCAGGCGGGGTCCGGAACCTGATAGTGGATGGTGGCGGGGAGATAGCCCTCCTGCAGCGCCTTGGCGCAGAACAGGGCCTCCACCGCGCCGGCGGCGCCCAGCATGTGGCCGGTCATGGACTTGGTGGAGCTCATGGCCAGCTTGTAGGCGTGTTCGCCGAACACGGACTTGACGGCGGCGGTCTCGCCGGCGTCGTTCAGGGGGGTGGAGGTGCCGTGGGCGTTGATATAGTCCACATCCTCCGGCTTGACGCCCGCATCCGCGATGGCCATGGCCATGGCCTTGGCGCCGCCGCTGCCGTCGGGCCGGGGAGCGGTCATGTGATAGGCGTCGCAGGTGGCGCCGTAGCCCACCACTTCCGCGATGATCTGTGCGCCCCGGGCCTTGGCGTGCTCCAGCTCCTCCAGCAGGAGGATGGCCGCGCCCTCGCCCAAAACGAAGCCGCTCCGCTCCGCGTCGAAGGGGATGGAAGCCCGATCAGGGTCGGGATTCTGGGACAGGGCCCGCATGGAGGTGAAGCCGCCGATGGCCAGCGGGGTCACCGCGGACTCCGTGCCGCCGCAGAGCATCACGTCGGCGTAGCCGTCCCGGATATAGTGGAAGGCGTCGCCCACGGCGTTGGTGCCGCCGGTGCAGGCGGTCACCGGGCAGGAGCACATGCCCCGGAAGCCCGTGTGGATGGCGATCTGGCCGGCGGCCATATTGCAGATGCCCATGGGGATGTAGAAGGGGGAGACCCGGTCCCAGCCCTTCTCCCGGCCCTTGTCGTGCTCGGCCTCCGTGATGGCGAGGCCGCCGATGCCGCTGGAGACGATGACGCCGCAGCGGTCCGCCTCCGCCTCGTCCAGCGTGAAGCCGGCGGAGGCCATCGCCTCCTGGGCGGAGACCAGGGCCAGCTGGGTGAAGCGGCCCATCCGCTTGGCCTCGGGCTTGCCCATGTAGTTCTCCGGGTCGAAGCCCTTGACCTCGGCGGCCAGATGGACCTTCAGCTCGGAGCTGTCGAACTGTGTGATGGGGGCGACGCCGCACACGCCGTCCTTCACGGCCTGCCAGCTGTCCGCGGCAGTGAGGCCGATGGGCGTGACAGCACCCAACCCGGTGATGACGACTCTCCGTCGTTCCATAGTGTACCTCCTGTAAATAGAGTTGGGGAAAAGCCTTTCCCGAAGGCCCCCAAATTCCAAGCAGGGGGCCAGGGGGCGCAGCCCCCGGTTCTTCCGCCTACAGGCGGAAGAAAAAAATCTGATCATTTCCGGCAGGGCGCCCTCCAGAGGGGCTTCTCTTGCCCTGCGGGGCAATTCACCTTCTGTACCTGCCGAAAATACTTTGACCTAAGCGCCTTGGGCGGCGTCCCCAGTGACCGACGTCACTGGGGGGGGGGAGGGCAAGGGGAAAGCGGTGAAGCGCCGCCTGTGGCGGATGAAGCGAACCGCTTTCGAGGCAGCAGCGCGATTGCCGGCCCAAGCAGGGCCGGGAACCGCAATGCCGCAACGGTGCTGGCCTGCTCCCCTTCGCATTACATCGCCATGCCGCCGTCCACCCGCAGGACCTGACCGGTCACATAGGCGGCGTCGTCGCTGGCCAGGAAGGCCACGGCCTTTGCCACGTCCTCCGGCGCACCCAGCCGCTGCATGGGGATGGTGGGCACCATGGCGTCCTTGGCGGCCTGGGGCATGGCGGCGGTCATATCCGTCTCGATGAAGCCGGGGGCCACGGCGTTGACTGTCACGCCGCGAGAGGCTAGCTCCTTGGCCAGGGACTTGGTCATGCCGATGACGCCGGCCTTGCTGGCGGCATAGTTCACCTGGCCGGCGTTGCCCCGGAGCCCCACCACGCTGGAGAGATTCACGATGCGGCCGCAGCGCTGCTTCATCATGATCCGGGAGACGGCCTTCATGCACAAAAAGGCGCCCTTCAGGTTGGTGTCGATCACAGCGTCGAAGTCGGACTCCTTCATCATCATCAGAAGGCCGTCCCGGGTGACGCCGGCGTTGTTCACCAGAATGTCGATGCGGCCGAACGCCTTCACAGCCGCATCCATCAGGGCCTTCACCTGGGCCTCGTCCGCCACGTCGCACTGGACGGCCATGGCTTTGGCGCCCAGGGCCTCGCAGGCGGAGACGGTCTCCTGGGCGGCCTCCACCCGGCCGGCGTAGCACAGCACCACATTGGCGCCGCCCCTTGCCAGCTCCTCACAGATGGCCCGGCCGATGCCGCGGCTGCCGCCGGTGAC
>CALWOF010000106.1 GCA_944382995.1 uncultured Oscillospiraceae bacterium
CTCCTGGAAGCAGTTGTAGCAGAGATTTTTCCGCTCCGCCATGCGCCTCACGCTCCCTCTGGATTATTTTACTGGCTCCATCATAGTCCATTTCAGCACCCAAAACAATATGCCGGATGCATAGGGTCAGGGAAAAATTTTTCCCGCCCCACCGCACTGGTCCTCCCTGGAGAGTCTTGCGCTCCCGGAAAAGATCCAGTGGAATAGGCAGGGAAGGGGGTGACTGTGCGTGAAAGTGGTTGTGATCGGCACGTTTCCGGCGGCGACCAAGGAGCGGATCGTCGGGAGCTTTCCGGCGGACTGGACGGTTTTTGTGGGGACCGCGGCGGAGGCCGAGGGACAGCTGCGGGATGCGGACGTGGTGATCCCGGAGCACATCCGGGTGGACGATGCCTTTTTGGGCCGGGCGCCGCGGCTGGCGATGGTCCAGACCGGCGCCGGCTACGACAATGTGGACATCGCCGCCTGTACGTACCAAGCGGGGGCGTGCGGACCCGCCGCATCGCCGGCGCCTGCCTGGATGTGTACGAGCAGGAGCCGCTGCCGCCGGACAGCCCGCTGCGGGATCTGCCCAACGTATTGCTGACGCCCCATACGGCGGGGCTGCCGGACGGAGTGAGATTCTACGCCGGGCGGTATCGCTTCTCTTTGTGGATAACATCCGGCGCCTCCTGGCCGGCCAGGTCCCAGAGCACGCGCTCAACGATGTTCCTGTCCGGGAGAGGTCCGGATAAAACAGCAGCATACCGCAGACAAGAACAGGGGGAGGGACCTTGAAAGGTCCCTCCCCCTCGTTTCGTTTCCGACCAGCGGCCAAGGGAACAACTCAGTATCCCCGCTTTCGGTCCACAAGCCCCTCCAGGGGCTGTCCGGCGGCATAGCGCCGGAGATTCCGGCAGAACAGGTCCACCGCCTGCTCGCAGGTATAGCCAAGGGTCATGTTGCCGGAGACATGGGGCGTGAGGATGAGGTTTTTGGCATCCCACAGAGGATCGTCCTTGGGCAGAGGCTCTGGGTCCATCACGTCCAGGGCGGCGCCGGCCAGCTTCCCGGCGTTCAGGGCGTCAGCCAGGGCTGTCTGGTCCACCGCAGTGCCCCGGCCCACGTTGATGACATAGGCGTCGGCGGGCAGCAGGGCGATCCGCCGCCGGTCCAGGATGTGGACCGTCTCCGGCGTGCCGGGCAGGGCCATCACCAGGATCCTCGTCCGGGGCAGGACCTCATCCAGGGCGGAGATGGGGGATACCTCGTCAAAGGCCGGGCAGGGGCGGCCGCTGCGGCTCAGGCCGATGATCTTCGCGGCTCCCATGCCGCGGAGGCGCTCCGCCACATTGATGCCGATGTTCCCGGTGCCCAGGATCGTAAAGGTGTTGTCCCGGATGGAGCGGACCGTCAGCTGATTGGACCACCTGTGCTCCCGGACGACGGCCTCATACTCCGGCATCCGCCGCAGCAGCATGAGGGTGACCATCACCACATGCTCGGCGATGGTAACGCCGTAGACGTTGGAATTTGTGAGCAGGCAGTCCGGATTGGCAAAGACGGAGGGATCGGCGCAGTAGACATCCACCCCCGCGGTGGAGCTGCAGTACCATTTCAGGGAGGCGGGGGCAGTACGCAGCAGAGCGGGGGACTGGGCATAGAGGATTTCGCAGTGCTGAAGGCAGGCGCTGGCTGCCTCAAATTGATCCGCAGAAAAGAAATGCGGTATAAACCCAATCTCCTCGGCAGTGTCTGCGATCCGTTCCCGAAGGGCCTCCGTGAGGAAGGACTGGAAAATACAGATGTCGCGGCTCACAAAAATCGACCTCCTTTTTCACTCCGCGCAGA
This sequence comes from uncultured Oscillospiraceae bacterium, assembly GCA_944382995.1. Classification (GTDB taxonomy): domain Bacteria; phylum Bacillota; class Clostridia; order Oscillospirales; family Oscillospiraceae; genus Oscillibacter. Next base: position 1,831 of record CALWOF010000106.1, read on the forward strand.
CCGTGTGCCCCCGGGATGGCCGGGGACACACGGCCGCTCTCATTTCAGGATGGCGCCTTCGTCGGCAGAGGAGACCATCCGCTGGTAACGGGCCAGCCAGCCGCCCTTCACCCAGGACTCCGGCATGACCTGCGTCTTGCGGCGCTCAGCGAACTCCTCGTCGCTGACACGGGCGTGGATGGTATAGTGGTCCATGTCGATATCGATGATGTCGCCATCCCGCAGCAGCCCGATCTCGCCGCCGGCGGCAGCCTCGGGGGACACATGGCCGATAGAGGCGCCCCGGGAGGCGCCGGAGAACCGCCCGTCAGTGATCAGGGCCACATCCTTGTCCAGCTGCATTCCCGCCAGAGCCGAGGTGGGGACCAGCATCTCCCGCATGCCGGGGCCGCCCTTGGGACCTTCGTAGATGATGACCACGATGTCGCCCGCCTGGATCTCTCCGCCGTAAATGGCCTTTACCGCCGCCTCTTCGCCGTTGAACACCTTCGCCCGGCAGGAGTGGACCCGCATCTCCGGCGCCACGGCGCTGCGCTTTACCACGCAGCCGTTCTTGGCGATGTTGCCGAACAGAAAGGCCAGGCCGCCGGTCTTGGAGTAGGCCTGCTCCACCGGCCGGATGACCTCCGGGTCCCGGTTGACAGCGTTTTGGATGTTCTCCCCCACAGTCTGCCCTGTGACGGTCAGCAGGGAGGTGTCCAGCAGGCCGATATCTGCCAGCTCCTTCATCACCGCCGGGACGCCGCCGGCCTCGTTGAGCTCCTCCATGAAGTGCTCACCCGCCGGGGCCAGATGGCAGAGGTTGGGGGTCTTCTCGCTGATCTCATTGAAGAGCTTGAGATCCAGCTTCAGTCCCGCCTCATGGGCGATGGCAGGCAGGTGCAGAGAGCTGTTGGTGGAGCAGCCCAGCGCCATGTCCACGGTGATGGCGTTTTTCAGCGTCTCCATGGTGACGATATCCCGGGGACGGAGATCCCGCCTCACCAGCTCCATGATCTGCCGGCCGCTCTCCTTGGCGAACTGGACACGGGCGGAGTAGGGGGCGGGGATGCTGCCGTTGCCGGGCAGGGCAAGACCCAGGGCTTCGCACAGGCAGTTCATGGAGTTTGCGGTGAACATGCCGGAGCAGGAGCCGCAGGAGGGGCAGCTGGACATTTCACACTTGCGCAGGCCTGCCTCATCGATGATGCCGGCCTTATAGGCGCCCACCGCCTCGAACATCTGAGAGAGGCTGGTCTTCTTTCCGTTGATATTTCCGGCCAGCATGGGGCCGCCGGAGCAGACGATGGCAGGGATATTCAGCCGCAGGGCGGCCATCACCATGCCGGGGACGATCTTGTCGCAGTTGGGGATCAGCACAAGGCCGTCAAAGCAGTGGGCGGCGGCCAGGGTCTCCACGGAGTCGGCGATCAGCTCCCGGGAGGCCAGGGAGTAGTGCATGCCCCGGTGGCCCATGACGATGCCGTCGCACACGCCGATGGCCGGCACCACCACCGGGGTGCCGCCGGCGGCGTAGACACCGGCTTTCACCGCCTCTGCCAGCTGATTCAGATGGGTATGTCCGGGGATGATGTCGCTCTGGGCGGATACCACGCCGATCAGGGGCTTCTTCAGCTCCTCGTCCGTGAAGCCCGCGGCGTAAAACAGGGACCTGTGAGGCGCCCGGTCAGGGCCCTTTGTCACTTGATCGCTGATCATATTGAGACCTCCATTCATAGCATGACATGTTAAACAAAGGGGAAACTTGTCTGACATGAATGGTATATGAGCAGAGCCGCAAAGTCAATCCAAAATCCGGGGCTGCCCGGATTTTTGGAGCTGTTCACAATTAAGAAATGGAGAGCTTGTATAAAAAGATGACTAATTATTCTTGATTTATTGTACAAGTATTCGTAGAATAAAAGAAGGGATGAAGGGGGACTGATCATGCGGAACAAGAGCTTATCCCAGAAAACAGCGGATACTATCTACGAGATGATCCTTGCCGGAGAGGATCTGCATCCCGGGGACCGGCTTCCCGGGGAGAACGAGCTGTCGGAGCGGCTGGGCGTCAGCCGCGGGACACTCAGGGAGGCGATCCGCTCCCTGGCCTCCCAGGGGGTCCTGGAGGTCTACCGTGGAAAGGGCACCTTCATCGCGGAGGAGAACCGCCCCTTCGGGGACTTCGGCCTAGGGCAGCTGGAGCAGTTCCGGGCCCGCCTGAAGGATCTCTTTGAGGCCCGTCTGCTCTTTGAGCCCCGGACTGCTGAGCTTGCCTGCCGGCGGGCAACGGAGGAGGAGCTGGCGGAGATCCTGCGGCTGGGCGGAGAGGTCCAGGCGCTGATCCTGGCGGACAGAGACCGAACAGAGCGGGACCAGGCGTTCCATCGGGCCATTGTGGCTGCCTCCCACAACGACTTTCTGCTCCGTCTGGTGCCTGTGATCGACCACGCTATCGAGGACGCCATCCGATTTCACGCAGCGGGAGAGATGCTGGCGGGGGACGAGATGGCCCGGGACACCCTGCGGGACCACGGGATGCTGATGGATTTTCTGCGGGAGCGCAATGGCCCCGGCGCCAGCCACGCCATGGCCGTCCACATCTGCGACACTATCCGCGTGCTGAAGCTCAACGACGGAGACGAGCCCATCGTCTGATCCC
>CALWOF010000107.1 GCA_944382995.1 uncultured Oscillospiraceae bacterium
GTTAGAGCGATCTGCTCCCCCACTTGGTAAACTCCGGCAGTCACGGTCTTATCCACGGGGAGCCGCAGCATTCCAAAAGCCCCCATCACACACCACAAAATACACAGAAGCGGCAGCGCCTTTGCCGCCTCGCTCCAGGTCTCCTTCCTGCGTCGCCGCCGCTCCTCCCGAACCGCCTGGAGCACCTCGCTGACAGCGGCCTCCGCATTTTTCTCGTCTGTCCCCCGCTCGCCCCGCAGCAGGTCCAGCACGCCCAGCCCCAGGGCATCCGCCAGAGGCTCCAGCAACGAGATGTCCGGAAATCCGGCGCCTCGTTCCCATTTGCTGACCGCCCGGTCGGACACATGCAGGGCCGCGGCCAGCTCCCGCTGGGTCATGTTCTTCTCCCTCCGGGCCGCCGCGATCAGCGCCCCGGTCTTTGCCTTGTCCATATCCATCACCTGTGCCCATTCTACCAGTCCCGGTGCCGGTCCGCAACAAACGCTCCGTGGAGCGCCGGTTTTTCACGCCTCTGCCGCTGGCCGGTCCCGGAGACAGTCCCGCAGGACGGCGATCACCCGCTCCATGCCGCCGGTCAGGTACTTGCTCCGGTGGCGCACCAGGAAGTAGGTCCGCCGGAAGGCGCCGCCCTCCACCGCCAGCTCCCGGAGGGCGCCGCCGGCCAGATCCGCCTCCACCAGAGACCGGGGCAGCAGCGTGATGCCCAGCCCCGCCCGGGCGCAGGACAGCAGGCTGGCGGTGCTGATGCTCTCCACTGCCGGCGCAGGAGAGGCTCCCAGCCGCTGGAACTCCGCGTCCACGCTGTTCCGGGTGCCGCTGCCCCGCTCCCGCAGCAGCAGGCGCTCCTCCGCCAGCTCCGCCAGCGTCAGGCTCTCCCGCCCCGGAAGGTACTCCGGCGCACACACCGCCGCCAGATCCTCGCCGCACAGGGGCTCCACCAGATAGTGGGGCGAGAGGGTGACGTTGTCCACCACGGCGAAGTCCAGCCGGTTGTCCAGGATCATCCGCTCCGTCTCCCGGGAGTTGTTGACCCAGGCCCGGGCCCGGACCTCCGGCACCTCCCGGGCCAGCCGTGCCAGGAGCTCCGCCAGCCGGGTCTCTCCCAGCGTCACATGGACGCCGAAGGCGCAGGTCCCTCCGGCCCCGCTCTCCCGCAGGACCTCCACCGACTCCCGCATCTGGGAGAGCACCGTGTCCGCATACTGCCGCAGGGTGCTGCCCGCCTCCGTCAGATACACCCGGCGGTTCATCCGCTGGAACAGCCGCACGTTGTAAAAGACCTCCAGCTCCCGGATGGCCAGACTCACCGCCGGCTGGGCCATGTTCAGCTTCTCCGCCGCCCTGGTGAAGCTCCCCTGGTCGCAGACGGCAGCGAAGATCTCCAGATGCCGCAGCGTCATATCCGTCCCTCCTATCCATAATATTTTTATTATGTTTTCTATCATATCATACAGATTGAAGGATGTCACGAAAAAGTCTATGCTGTACAGGAAATCAAGCGCGGGAAAGGAGCGTTCCCCATGAGAGCAGACCTTGCCAAGGCCCGGCTGCTGTTCTGGACCTTTTTCAAGATCGGCGCCTTCACCTTCGGCGGCGGCTACGCCATGATCCCCCTGATCCAGCGGGAGGTGGCGGAGCGCCGGCACTGGATGGAGGACAGCGACATCCTGGACATCGTGGCCATCGCCGAGTCCACGCCGGGCCCCATCGCCATCAACTCCGCCACCTTTGTGGGCTATCAGGTGTGCGGGACCTTCGGCGCCTTCTGCGCCACGCTGGGAGTGGTGCTGCCCTCCTTTCTGGTGATCTACGCCATCTCCTTCGTGCTGCGGCAGTTCTCCCACCTCCTGGTGGTGCAGTACGCCTTCAACGGCATCCGGGCCGGGGTGCTGGCCCTGCTGCTCAAGGCCCTGCTGTCCATGTACCGCCAGAGCCCCAAGGGAGCCGTGGCCTACGCCGTCATGGCGGGTGCCTTCGTGCTGACGGCGTTCCTGGACGTGGACGCCGTGGCCGTGATCCTGCTCTGTGCCGCCGTGGGCCTGCTGACATCTCTCCGTGGGAAAAGGAGGGCCGCGTGATGGTGTGTCTGGAGCTGTTCGTCACGTTTTTCAAGATCGGCCTCTTCACCATCGGCGGCGGCTATGCCATGCTGCCTCTGATCCAGGAGGAGGTCCAGTCCAACGGCTGGATGACCGCCCAGGAGCTGGTGAATTTCATCGCCGTCAGCGAGAGCACGCCGGGCCCCTTCGCGGTGAACGTCTCCACCTATGTGGGGGCTGAGCTGGCGGGGCTGCCGGGGGCCCTCTGCGCTACGCTGGGAGTGGTGCTGCCCTCCTTCCTCATCATCCTGCTGGTGGCCCGGTGCTATGCCGCCTTCCGGTCCAGCGCCATCGTCAGCGGCGTCATGGGCGGTCTGCGGCCCGCGGTCATCGGCATGATCGCCGCGGCGGTGGTATCCGTGGGCGCCACGGTGTTCCTCCCGGACGGGGTCCAGGCGGTATCCGCCGTCTCTCTGGGCTGTTCCCTGGCGATCTTCGGAGGGATGACGGTCCTGACCTTCAAAAAAGTCCACCCCATCGTCATCATCCTGCTCTCCGCCCTGCTGGGCATCGCCGCCGGATACCTGCTGCCGGTGTGAGCTCCGGCGGGCCGCCGCGACGATGCAAGAAGCCCCCCGCCCGGCACGCCGGGCGAGGGGATCTTTTTTGTCTCGGGTCACAGGTCGGCCAGCAGAGCTCTGACCAGCTCCTCCGCCAGCTCCTGCCTGCCGGTCAGATAGAGGGAATAGGCCGTGTACAGCACATTGTCTCTGGCCAGAAATCCGTATACAGATCCGCCGAAGCGGTCCGTGATCGTGACGATCCTGGCCGACTCGCCGCCCGGCAGGGGATACTCTGTCTCCGTCAGCTCACTCTCCGGGGCCCCCTCCGCGTCATGGATATAATACTGATCCCCCAGGGGGCCGGCCCAGTCTTCGGTATACAGGGAGGCATCCAGCCAGAGGGAGGTGCCCTCCTCCACGCCGTAGTCCTCTCCGTCCACGTCGCCCCACAGTCTCACCTCGATGAACCTTCCCTCCTTGACGACAAGGGAGACGTCCACCATCATGTCCGCCGGGCCGGACAACTCAACGCCCAGGTACTCCCCGGCCTCGGCCCAGGTGTCGAACCTGTGTTCGCGGCCCCAGCCTCCCTCCTCGATCCGCTCCCGGACCTCGTCCCGCACCGCCTGAGAGAACTCCGACAGCTCCATCCGGCGGACATCCCCGGACACCTGGAAGGAAACTTCCGCATCCGGGTCCCATTTCTCCCCCTCGACAGGCAGGATCTCCACCCGGCAGACTGCCGCCGCGCAGGCAGTCACCGCCAGGGCCGCCAGCACCGCCGCCGCGGTCATGGTCCGCCTGGACCGGCGGCGCGAAGAGGCGGGCCGCTCCGCCTCTGCTGGCAGACCCAGGACCGCTGCTCGCAGTCTTTCCGGCGCATGAATCTCCCCAAAGGTCTCCCGGTATCTCTTCTCCATGGCTCATTCCTCCGTCAGCATGGTCTTCAGCTGCTTCCTTCCCCGGTCCAGCCGGGTCTGCACGGTGGAGGGCTTCAGCTCCAGCAGCTCCCCCACCTCCGGAACGCTATACCCCTCGTAGTAGTAGAGGTACAGCGGCACCCGGTACTTCTCCGGCAGGTCCATCACCGCCCGGTAGAGGGCCCGATGCTCCCCGTCGGCGAAGGCCGGCTCCCGGCAGCTCTCCAGGGAGACCATCCGCCGCCTCCAGGAGCTGCGGACGGTGTCCCGGCACACGTTCAGCGTCACCCGCACCAGCCAGTTCCGCAGGTGGGCCCTGTCGGCAAAGGGCTCCTGCCGCTGCCACAGCCGCAGCATGGCTGTCTGGGCCGCATCCTCCGCATCTGCCGGGGCCCGCAGACAGTTGAGTGCGATCCGGTACACCATATCCAGATATTCCTCCGCCGCGGCGGTAAATTCTCTCTCCGTCATCCCGTGACTCCTTGAAAGACTCTTCACCTGTAGAACGAGCGCACACGGCCGAATATCTCATAGCAGCAAAAAAATTCCCCCGCCCGGCGTGCCGGGCGGGGGATCTCTCTGTCATGCCCCGGCCGCAGCGGGGCCTGTCCGCGGCAGATGAGGTCATCACTTGTGTCTCCGTCCCATCTAAAACCGTCGTTCGTCCCAGCATTTTGACACATTCCAAAACACATTCCTTGTACCCCCTTCCTCCCCCTGCACCCCCTCCATCCCCCGGGGCCATGCACCAGCCATGGAACAGAGTTTGCGACGATCTTGCTCCATTACAGCTGAGCAGCGCCGAAACTGGGCCAAAATCTGAACCATTTTCAGAAACAGCTTTGCGGCGTCAGGGGATGAAAAAAGCGAGGGTGCGTCGGATTTTTTCCAACGCACTCTCGCTCATGTTTGGGGTCAAACTTGGCGGACAAGCCGCC
>CALWOF010000108.1 GCA_944382995.1 uncultured Oscillospiraceae bacterium
GTGGCCCGGGAGATGTACAAGCGCCGCACCGGCAGCATCGTCAACATCGGCTCCCACAACGACGAGGGGATGCTGGGCGGCTGCTCCGTTTACGGCGCCACCAAGAGCGGCGTGGTGGCCCTGACCCGCTCCATGGCCGTCGAATTCGCCCAGTACGGCATCCGGGCCAACGCCATCAGCCCCGGCCACATCCTGACGGACCTGACCCAGGTCACCTGGGATCACCCCACCCGGGCCCCCTGGCTGCGGGAGCGGATCGCCATGAAGCGCCCCGGCAATCCGGACGAGCTGGTGGGCATGGCCATCCTGCTGGCCTCCGACGCCTCCAGCTACATGACCGGCCAGGCCTACCACATCGACGGCGGCTGCCTGTGCGGCGGCGCCCCCTGGGACTACGACACCCATTACAAGGCCTGAGCCGATCCGTTCCGTGTGTTGACAAGCCCGGCCGGCGGGACTAGAATAAAACCACCAACCCCTCTGCGGCGCGAGCGCCGCGAATACGGAAAAGAAAGCGAGGAATCCTGAATGTACTCTGTCAATATGCCCTCCATGGACTCTGTTGCCCGCTTCAAAGCCGCTATGGACTCCGACAAGGGTGCCCTGGGCCCCTTTATGATCGGCACCGACCCCGCGTTTGTGGAGGCCGCCGGCCACGCCGGCTATGACTTCGTGCTGCTGGACATGGAGCACGGCACCACCACCTTCCAGACCCTTCCCAACCTGATCCGGGCCGCCAATGTCGCCGGCGTGTGCCCGGTGGTCCGGGTCCCCCGGGGCACCGACATCTGGATCGACCAGGCCCTGGATGTGGGCGCCGGCGCCGTGATGATCCCCCAGATCGACACGGCCGAGCAGGCCCGCGCCGCCATCTCCGCCGCCAAGTTCTCCCCCGTGGGCACCCGCGGCACCTGCCGCTTCGTCCGTTCCGCCGGCTTCGGCGCCGTTCCCGGCAGCGAATACTTCTCCAAGGCCCAGGACACCGCAGTGATCCTCCAGGCCGAGGGCAAGAAGGCCGTGGAGAATCTGGACGAGATCCTGGATGTCCCCGGCATCGACGTGCTGTTCGTGGGCCCCTATGACCTGTCCAGCTCCCTGGGCCTTGTCGGCCAGGTGGACCACCCCGACGTGCTGGCCTGCATCAAGGGCATCATCGACAAGGCCACCGCCAAGGGCGTGAAGGTCGGCTGCTTCGCTGACACCGTGGAGGTCGGCAGAAAGTGGCGGGACCTGGGCGTCAAGTTCATCGGCTATGCCTGCGACACCTACATCTTCATGGAGGCTGCCAAAGCCGACGTGGAGGCCTTCGCCAAGAAGTGAGCGCTCGGGCCGCTCCCGCTGAAGCGGGGGCGGCCCGCTCTGTCTCCCGGCGGTCTTTGCCGCCCCTTGGCAAAGTTTTTCTTGACTTTCCGCCAGGGTCTGGTAAACTGAGCGTAATTTTGTGACGCACGGAGACCCGCGGGATCTCCGGCGGGATAAGGAGAATACGGAACATGAACGCAGCATATCTGACGCCGGCCATCACGCTCTTCAACCAGGACGGCACTCTGGACCTGGTGAGCCAGGAGCGGCTGTTCAACAACCTGATCGACCAGGGCATCGACGGCATCCTGGTGGAGGGCAGCAGCAGCGAGTTCTTCGCCATGCCCATGGACCAGCGGCGGGAGATGGCCAAATTCGCCATTGAGAAGGTCAACCACCGCGTGAAGCTGATTATCGGCACCAGCCACATGGTGGCCGACGAGATCGTGGACTTCTCCAACTTCTGCCTGGATGCCGGGGCCGACGCCGTCATGATCCTGCCGCCCTACTACTTCCACTTCGGCGCGGATGCGCTGCTGCAGTATTACGACCGTCTGGCCCAGCAGATCCACGGGAACATCTACATCTACAATTTCCCCGACAACACCGGCTACACCATTCCCCCGGCCACTGTGCTGGCCCTCGCCAAGATCCACCCCAACATCGTGGGCATGAAGGACACGGTCTCCGGCATGGACCACACCCGGGAGCTGATCAAGGTGGTCAAGTCCCAGATCCCCCAGTTCGAGATCTACTCCGGCTTTGACGACAACTTCGCCCACAACGTGCTCTCCGGCGGCAACGGCTGCATCGGCGCCCTGAGCAACGTGGTGCCGGAGATCTGCTCCGCCTGGGTGCGGGCCTTCCGGGACAACGACCTGGCCGGCATCGCCCGGGGCCAGCAGATCATCGACCGGCTGATGGACCTGTATGCCGTCCGCAGCCCCTTCCTGCCCGTCATCAAGGAGGCCTGCCGCCTCCGGGGCATCGCCTCCACCAGCGTGGGCACCTTCCCCATGCCCAACGCCACTGTGGAAGATGACGCCAGGATCCTGGAGCTTCTGAGCCGGGAGGGCGTCCAGTGACCGGCTCCCGGAACAGAGCGCCCCGCCGTTTTCAAAACGGCGGGGCGCTCTGGCATATACGTTTCCCAGTCAGGGCAGTTCGATATGGATCGACTCCCGGAATACCGGCTCCACCAGCCCGGGGATGTCCACCGCATCCGTGAACCGGACGTCCTCTGTGAACTCCCGCAGCAGGGAGATGATATAGGGGTGGGGCCGCTCGTCCGGCCGGCCGGCTGCCACACAGACCACCGCGGTCTTGGGCCGCAGCATGGCCAGGAACTTCCGGGTCGTGGAGGACAGGGACGCATGGTGGGGCACCTTCAGGATATCACAGGGGGTGGCGGTCTCCGTCTCCCACATGTGGGCGTAGGCGTCGCCGCCCAGCACGATCTCCTTTCCGTGGTAGTACAGCCGCTGGCGCAGGCTGGACACGTTCATGGACTTGCCCCAGTGGATCAGGTCATAGCCGTTCCGCTCTCCCCGGAAGGCCGCATCATACACCGCCTTCTGCCGGGGGTACAGGGCCGGCTCTCCGAACAGGATGTCCATGGAGAGCGCCTCCGTCAGCTGCCGGCGCTCCATCCGGTCTCCGGCAAGCTCTGTCCTGTGCCCTATGCGGCCGCCGTACGCCTCCAGGGGCTGCGCATAGAAGTCCAGGCAGCGCAGCACGTTCCGGGCCGCCTTGGGCAGGCCGTTGTCCCCGTCCGGGTCCAGGGGGGCGGCACCGGCGGGCGGGATATATGTGGTCACCAGCTCCCCCACGGTCACCGCCTGAAGCACCCGTGCAAGTCCTCCGATGTGGTCTCTGTGGAAGTGGGTGATGAGCAGGATGTCCAGGTGCTCCACGCCGTGCTTCTGCAGAAAATCCCCGGCATAGATCCGGCTGGAGCGGGCAGCCTCCACCGGCGGATGGTCGTCCCGCACCAGGCTGTCGTGGCCGCAGTCCACCAGCATGGAAAAGCACGGCCGGTCTCCCTCCATCTCCCGGACCAGGATGGAGTCGCCGTTGCCCACGTTGATGAAGTCCAGTACCAGCATGTCCAGCCCCCCTTGTTCGATTGTTGTTATTACCTTATCACATGACCGTGTCTCAGGCAATCAAAACCAGGGGGATCGTCCGCCGAATTTTTGTCCTAAATTTTGACATTCTGATAAAAAGCCTCCCTGCGGCCGGTGCCGCAGGGAGGCTGCTGTTTTTGTTCTCCGCCTCCGCTCAGAGGCTCCGGAGGGCATCCACCAGCGTTGTCTTTCCGGCGGTCTTTTCGTCCTTCATCTTGATGATCCGGGCGGGCGTACCGGCCACCACGGCGCCCGGGGGCACGTCCTCCGTCACCACGGCGCCGGCGGCCACCACGGCCCCGGCCCCGATGCGCACGCCCTCCAGCACCACGGCGTTGGCGCCGATGAGCACGCGGTCCTCCACCACCACTGGGGTGGCGGATGCGGGCTCCACCACACCGGCCAGCACGGCGCCGGCGCCGATGTGGCAGTCGTCCCCCACCGTGGCCCGGCCTCCCAGGATGGCGCCCATGTCGATCATGGTCCGCCGTCCCACCACAGCGCCGATATTCAGCACGGCCCCCATGAGGATGACGGCGTTCTCACCGATGGTCACCTTCTCCCGGATGACGGCGCCCGGCTCGATCCGGGCGGGGATGTCCTTCAGATCCAGCAGGGGGACGCCGGAATTGCGGCGGTCATTTTCCACCACACAGTCCGCGACCCGCTCCCGATTTCCCTCCAGAATGGGGCGCAGCTCCTCCCAGTCGCCGAAGACGATGCGGCTCTTGCCCTCGCCGAACACCTTGGCGGGGCCGAAGTCCACCGGGCCGGTGAGGTTGACATAGAGCTTCACCGGCGTTCTCTTGGGGGAACCGGCGATATAGTCGATGATCTCCTGTGCGTTCATAGTCACTCTCCAAACAAGATATTCTGCAGGTCGTAGACCCCGTTGGGCTTCTCCGGCAGCAGCCGGGCCATCTTCAATGCGCCGCTGACGAAGATCCGGCGGCTGGCGGCCCGGTGGGTCAGCTCCAGCTCCTCGTCGGGGCCGAAGAAGTGGACGGTGTGGGTCCC
>CALWOF010000109.1 GCA_944382995.1 uncultured Oscillospiraceae bacterium
ATTGGCAGACTCGCTAGATTCAGGTTCTAGTGTGCATTACGCACGTGCGGGTTCAAGTCCCGCCTCGCGCACCAAAACGAAAGGACATCCTTATGGATGTCCTTTCGTTTTGGGCTCCGCCGCCCAAAGGCGGCTCCACCCTTCGGCATTTGAATGCTCGGGGTCGGCAAACGCGCCGCGGCCCAGAAGGGCAGTTGGGCGGTTTTCCTGTTAGCAGCCCCAAAGCAGAAAATATCGATTTTAACCGTTCCGCCCAAAGGGCGGCTCCACCCTTTGGTGATCCAAATGCCCGGGGCCGGCAGAATGCCTTCCTCATTGACGTCTGGGCCACACCAGGCTCACGCCGGAGAGCAGCAGGTACACGCCGAAGGGGCGCCGCAGCAGCTCCACATCCACCGCCGTGGCGGCCCAGGCCCCCGCCAGGGCGCAGACCACCGCCGGGGGGATGGCCCGCCGGAGGGTGGGCCTGTCCAGATAGCTGTTCCGGGCGTGGCACACCAGGGCCGAAGCTGCCGCCGGCAGGAAGAACAGCAGGTTGATGCCCTGGGCCGTCCGCTGGTCTACGCCCAGGAACAGGGTCATCACCAGCAGGAGCAGCGTCCCACCGCCCACGCCCCAGGCGGAGAGCACGCTGGCCCCCAGGCCGCAGAGAAAGGGCACGATCCAGTCCGTCACAGCAGATACCTCACCCCCGCGTAGAAGAGAAAGGCGGCAAAGAGCCGTTTGAGCCACTTGGGGGAGACCTTGCCGTACAGCCTTCCGCCCATCCAGCCGCCGATGAGTCCGCCGGCCAGATACGGCAGGGCCGTCAGCAGGGACAGCTCGCCCCGCAGGAGATAGATGCCGGCGGACACCAGGCATACCGGGAAGATCACGCCCACGCAGGTGGCGTACAGCTTTTTCTGCGGCAGGTCCCCCCAGCGGGCGAGGATAGGCAGGAACACCATCCCGCCCCCGCCGCCGAACAGGCCGTTGGCCGCACCTGCGGCGGCGCCGGCGATACGGGCCGGAGCGCGCTTTTCCATGGTCCTCCCCCCTTCCAATATGTAGAGGCCGGACCTCCGGGAGCCAGGAGAGCTCCCGGGGATCCGGCCGGGCAGTTATTTCATCTGGAAGCTCTGGCAGTCGGTGCACTCCACCTTGGTGGGATTGGTCTCATGGGTGCCCACGGTGATGGTGTTCAGGGCGCAGTAGTCCTGGCTCTGGCAGTGGTGGGCGCAGTTGCTGACAGTGCACTTGATGCTGGTGTTGGGGGTGCAGTCTTTGTTCATAGCGATGATCCTCCTGCGTGAAAGATGTTGGCTTTCGCCGCCCTCTAGTGTGCGCAGGAGCGGACGGATTATGTAAGGCGGGCCGCTCTGTCTGAGCGGCCCGCCTTTTCAAGCGATCTGGCCTCAGCGGATCTATACCCCCAGGATCCAGGTGGCGAACCGGAAGTAGATCAGCAGGGACATGGCGTCCACGATGGTGGTGATGAAGGGGGAGGCCATCACCGCCGGGTCGAAGCCGATCTTCTCCGCCAGGATGGGCAGGCCGGAGCCCACCAGCTTGGCGCAGGCCACGGTCCCCACCAGCGTGGCGCACACCACCGCGGCCACCCACGGCGTCACCGCCGGGTTGTTCAGCAGCCAGCAGTCCACCAGCATCATTTTGACAAAGTTGGCCGCCGCCAGGCAGGCTCCGCAGATCAGGGCCACCCGGCACTCCTTCCACACCACCCGCAGCAGGTCGCCGAACCGGACCTCGCCCAGGGACAGGGCGCGGATCACCGCGGTGGAGGCCTGGGTGCCGGAGTTGCCGCCGGTGCCGGAGAGCATGGGGATATAGCTGGTCAGCACCGGAACCGCCGCCAGGGCCGTCTCAAAATGGGTGAGGATGATGCCCGTGAAGGTGGCGGAGAGCATCAGCATCATCAGCCAGGGGGTCCGAGCCCGCCAGGTCTCGAACACGCCGGTCTTGAGATAGGGCTTGTCGCCGGGCAGGATGGCGGCCATCTTCTCGATGTCCTCAGTGGCCTCCTCCTGCAGAACGTCCATGGCGTCGTCCACGGTGACGATGCCCACCAGCCGGTTCTCCGTGTCCACCACCGGCAGAGCCAGGAAATCGTATCTGTTCAGGGCCTGGGCCACATCCTCCTGGTCGTCCAGGGTGTTGGCAGAAATCACGTTGGTGTCCATGATGTCGCCGATGACATCGTCCTCCTCAGAGAGGAGGATGGTCCGGATGGACAGGTATCCCAGCAGGTGCCGTCCCGCGTCGATGACATAGCAGATGTTGATGGTCTCCTTGTCCGGGCCGGTCCGGCGGATGCGCTTGAGGGCGTCCTCCACGGTCATGGTGGCCTTCAGGTCCACGAACTCCGTGGTCATGATGCTGCCGGCGCAGTCGTCCGGGTACTTCAGGATCTCGTTGATGCTCTTGCGCATCTCCGGGTCCGAGTGGCGGAGGATGCGCTTGACCACGTTGGCGGGCATCTCCTCCACGATGTCCACGGTGTCGTCCAGGTAGAGCTCGTCCAGCACTTCCTTCAGCTCCGTGTTGGAGAAGCCCTGGATCAGCAGCTCCTGCTGGTCGCTGTCCAGCTCCACGAACACCTCCGCCGCCTGCTCCTTGGGCAGCAGCCGGAACACCAGGGGCAGCATCTGCTCGTCCAGGTCCCCGCAGAGGTGGGCGATATCCGGCGCCTCCAGCGGCAGGAGGAGATCCCGCAGCTCGGCGTACCGTTTTCGGGAGATCAGATCCTCGATCCTCTCCACCATGGCCTCCTGCTGCTCTTCCTCTTCAAACATGGGTGCCTCCTCCTTTCCCCGGAACTGTGCCCGCGGGGCAGTCCCGCAGCGCGGCGGCGGAAACAGGCCGTGCGCCGCTCCGCCCCCTCCGGGGAGGCGGAAAGACGGCGCCCGCACATCGTCTCCGCGAAACAAAAAAGCCCGACCGCTCCGTCCGGCGCAGTCGGAAACTCCCGCTCAAGACAGGGACGCCCCGGGCGGACCCTGCTGCCGTTCAAGCTTTAGCCTCACAAGGCGGTGAAATCGCGTTAGACGTTACCTTCGCGTTCGATAACGCCTGTTCAAACCCTCTCATGATGTCTCCATCACTCCGCGGCAGCGACCCGTATCCCTGTGGTAGCCTTACCTACCGGACGGTATGCAGTTTTGTCAGAACTCTTTCTTCATATTATGCCAATTTCTCCCCGGTGTCAAGGCGGAGCGGTCAAAGTCCGGAGAATTTTACAGGAACTTCTGACAGCCCTCCGGCGGATCTAACACAGGGCCTTCTCCCCCGATTTTCCTTGTGATATGGTACCGTATGTGGTATAATTAAGTATTCCGAACAACAGCCCGGAGGGGCGGTTTCAGGGGGGCAACAGCCATGGGCATACACGACGGACACCGGGAGAAGATGCGTCTGCGGTTTCTGACCACCGGGCTGGAGGGCTTCGCGGACCATGAGGCCCTGGAGCTGCTGCTCTACTACGCCATTCCCCGGAGGGACACCAACCCCATCGCCCACGCCCTGATGGAACGGTACGGCTCCCTCTCCGCCGTGCTGAACGCGCCGGCGGAGGATCTGCAGAAGGTGGAGGGCATCGGAGAGAGCGCCGCCGTTCTGCTGCGTCTGGTATCCCAGTTGAGCCGGAAGGCCCGGCTGGCGGAGGCGTCCCTGGAGACCATCCTCACCTCCTCGGAGCGGGCGGGTGCCTACCTTCTGGAGCGTTTCGCCGGCGAACAGCGGGAGATCATCTACCTGCTGTGCCTGGACCGAAAGGGCAAGCTCCTCTCCTGCAAGCAGCTGGCGGAGGGAGATGTGTCCGGCGCCAGCCTGAACATCCGCAAGGTGGTGGAGACGGCGCTGCTGACCTCTGCCAGCGCCGTGATCCTGGCCCACAACCATCCCAGCGGCGTGGCCCTGCCCTCTGCGGACGACGAGGCCGCCACCCGCCAGGTGCAGCAGGCCCTGTCCACCATCGGCGTGGAGCTGGTAGACCACATCATCGTGGCGGATCAGGACTTTGTGTCCATGGCGGACAGCGGGCTGCTGGTGTAAAGGGGGAGCAGGCTGGGGTAAAGAGGGGACTGCGTCCCCCTTTGCCCGCTAGGGCCGGGGACCGCAATGCCGCAACGGTGTAAACCGGAGGTTTTCCCCCAGGCCCCTTTGCCGTTTTGCCCCTTCCGCTTTCTTTTTTCGGGCAGGGTTCCTTTGATAAAAAAATCGAACAAATGTTGCAAAAAGATGGCAGGTGTGATAGGATGGCCGTGACTGAAAATCTGTTTGTTGGGTGGAGGGTCTGCTGCCATGCCGAAATTTGAAGTTGTCTCTGAATATCAGCCCTCCGGGGAACCCCACAAAAGCGGCGCTTTTGCGGGGAC
>CALWOF010000110.1 GCA_944382995.1 uncultured Oscillospiraceae bacterium
CGCGTCAGGGAAATTTCCGCAGCCGCAGCTGCGGAAATCAAGATCCGATCTGTTTTCGGCCGCGACATGTGCGTGGCCGAAAACTCCGCTCAGCCCGCAAGTGTGCGGGGAGGCCGCCGCGGCCTCCCCTCGCGCGCAGAGGGCTGCATCTCTCTCGAAAAAGGCCCTGCCTTTTTCGACTCTAGTTCCAGTAGTCCGTCTTCTCCTTCAGCCCGATATCCGCGGCCCGGAAGACGGGGTTCTTCCCGGCCCTGCGCTGCTCGGTGTAGTTCCGGAGGGCGGCCGCCGCCGGCCGGGAGAGGACGGCGATCACCGGGACGTTGATGAGCACCATGATGCCCATCAGCACGTCGGACAGGTTCCACACCAGATTCAGCGTCAGCCCGGCCCCCAGGAAGATCAGCCCCAAGGCGATCAGGCGGAACACCACCATGAACCGCTTGGAGGGCACGTGGCCCAGCAGATAGGCCAGGGCGTTGTCCACATAGTAGAGGTTGCCGATCAGGGTGGTGAAGGCGAAGAGCACCATGGCCACGGTGATGAAGATGGGGCCGGCGGCGCCGAAGGAGGCGGACAGGGCCGCCTGCACATAGGGGGCTCCCTGGGCTGCCTCAGTGGGCTCCACGCCGGAGCAGAGCAGCATGAAGGCGGTGGCGGAACAGATCACCAGGGTGTCCAGAAACACGGAGAGCATCTGCACCAGCCCCTGCTTCACCGGATGGCCCACGTTGGCGGAGGCGGCGGCGTTAGGGGCGGAGCCCACGCCGGCCTCGTTGGAAAACAGTCCCCGCTTGATGCCCTGCATGACGGCGGAGCCGGTGAAGCCGGCGAAGATGGCCTGGAAGTCAAAGGCGCCGGCGAAGATGCGGCCGAGCACCTGGGGCAGCATCCCCAGGTTCATGACGATGACCACCAGGGCCACCAGCACATACAGTCCGCCCATGACGGGCACCAGGGTGGAGGCAAAGGCGATGATCCGCTTACCGCCGCCCATGACGCAGTACCCGGTCAGCAGGGCCACGATGCCTCCGATGACCCAGGGGGTGACCTCGGCGTTATAGAAGCTGTAGCCGGAGAAGGTGGACTGGAGGTTATAGGAGCAGAGCATGTTGAAGCCGCCGGCGTAGGTGGCGATGAGGCTCAGGGCGAAGAGCATCGCCAGGGGGCGGCTGTGGAGGGCCGCCTCGATGTAATAGGCGGGGCCGCCGTAGCTCTCGCCGGTCTCCGGATCCCGGCGCTTGTAGATCTGGGCCAGGGTGGACTCGGTGAAGGCGGTGGCGCCGCCGATCAGGGCGATGAGCCACATCCAGAACACGGCGCCGTAGCCACCCACGCAGATGGCCACGGACACGCCGATGATGTTGCCGGTGCCCACACGGGAGGCGGTGGACACCATCAGCGCCTGGAAGGAGGACACGCTCCCCTCCTTCTCCGGCTTCTCCACCACCACGCGGATGGACTCTCTCAGCAGCCGCAGCTGCGGGAAGCGGTTCCGGACCGTGAAAAACAGCCCCGCGGCGATCAGCAATATCACCAGCAGGTAGGTGTACATCCAGTTGCTCAGGGCGGCGATCATGTCTCCCAGCATCGGAAAATCCCTCTCTCTTTCCCCGCCGGATGCAATTCCCGGCGCGTGTACTGTCAGCCTGTCCAGAATATCAGAACTTCCGACCCCTTGTCAATGGCAAAATGCAGGGCCGGGAGGACGGAATTGCAAAAAGCGCCGGAGAGGCCTTTTCCCTCTCCGGCGCTCCCGTTCACTCAGCCTTTGGATAGCCGCACAGCTCCGGTGTCAGCTCCTCCGTCTCCGGGTCATAGACAAAGATCTGGATGCCTTCCCCCAGGGTCTCGCAGGTCAGGTGCAGGGTGTCATCCGCCTGCCAGACCATGTTCCGGATGCCGGTGATGCCGGCCCGCAGCTCCCCTAGGTCCAGCCCCTGACTGCCGGAGCCGTATCCCGGCTTGCTGTAAACCAGGGACAGGTCCAGCGGGTCATCCCCCTCGGAGCGGCGCACACACCACTCCCCGCTGGGGGACCAGAGCCGATACCGGGTGATGTTCCCCGCCGTCTGGTCCTCCATCAGCGCCTGGGCCTTGGGCACCAGAGCACTGCCGGACCCGGCGGGCAGCAAAAAGGCCTTGTCGCCGTCATATTTCTCCGTGCTCTCCCAGTCCGCGCCGTTGGAGAGGTACACGTCCGTCCCGTCGGTGACGACGTAGGAGAACCGCTTCTCCGTGATCTCCCCGCCGGTGCGCATCCGCCACAGGAAGCTGTCGTTTTCATAGATCACGTCGATCAGCATGGGCCAGCTCTCGTAGTAGTCCTGGACCGTCCGCAGCTGGCAGGGGATGCCCAGGGACACCTTGTCCAGAAATTCCGCCGTCAGGTCCAGGTTCTCCGTCCCCGCCTCCGTGAACACCACCGCGCCGCCCTCGGCCAGCTCCGACGGGTGGGCCTCCTCCGGCACATCCTCCAGCGGCCAGAAGCCGTAGGGCGTCTCAGCGGAGATGCGGGCCCCCTCTGCCAGGGTGAACTCCGCCTCAATGGGCAGGGTGAACTCCGTCTCGCCGGGCAGGACCGCCACCTCCTTCACCACCCGGTAGGTGCCCTCGGTGAAGTCGCAGCCGAACAGGGACAGCACACAGGGAAATGCCCAGGACTCCCCCGCGGGCAGGGTGTACATGATGTCGTCCCATCCTGTGCCCTCCGCAAAGGGCACCTGTTCCCAGCCGCTGTCCGTCCGGACCTCCAGCCGGTACTCAGAGCCGAACTCCAGGGGATCTCCCTCCCCCTCATGGGACAGGACACACCAGATCGTGTCCACAGAGGGGTCATATTCCGCCCACTCCGTGATCATCTCCAAACTGTAGGAGCCGGCGGCCGGAGCCTCCTCCGCCGGAGTCTCTCCGGCGCTCTCCTGCGCTTCTCCTCCGCACCCAGCCAGCAGCAACAGCGCCAGCAGGCAGCTCCAAATTCGCTTCATCTCCGTATCCTCCCTGTCTCGGTCTGTCGTTCCGTTTCTCTCTTATATGGTATAGACGCATCCGGTCCGGAAGAAGTTCCGCCGCCTTCCGGCAAACTACACAAAATCCCCCGAAAAAATTTTGATCCCGTCTGCTTGCATTTTAACGGCTCGTCCGGTAAAATACAAGTACAAGGGAAGAATGATAGCTGTAACGGAGTGCCGCGCGCACGGGCTGACACCTATCATTCCGGTCTTTTTGATAGGTGTTTCAAACCAGAGTCGGTTTGGAGCGCCTTTTCTTTTTACCGGAGGCATCCATGCGGGACGAAAAGGAGGTCTTTTTATGATTTTACTGGCAAACGGCAAGGTCATCACCCGGGACAGCGAGGGCGTGGGCTATCTCCCCGACGGCGGTGTGGTCACTGACGGGGGAAAGATCGTGGAGGTGGGCGCCACCGCCGACCTGAAGGCCAGATACCCCCAGGCGGAGTTCGTGGACGCCCGGGGCGGCGTCATCATGCCGGGTCTCATCAACGCCCACACCCACATATACTCCGCCTTGGCCAGAGGCCTCTCCATTGACGGATACAACCCCACCAACTTCTACGAGGTGCTGGACGGCCAGTGGTGGTACATTGACCGGAACCTGGACCTGGAGGCCACCAAGGCCAGCGCCCAGGCCCTGGTGATCGACTCCATCAAGCAGGGCGTCACCACCATTTTCGACCACCACGCTTCCTTCTGCGAGATCCCCGGCTCCCTGATGAAGATCGCTGAGGTGACGAAGGAATATGGCATGCGGGCCTGCCTGTGTTACGAGGTCAGCGACCGGGACGGCGAGGAAAAGTCCCTCCAGTCCGTTCAGGAGAACAAGGACTTCATCGACTACTGCGAGCGCAACCCCAGCGACATGCTGAAGGCCATGTTCGGCGGCCACGCCCTGTTCACCATCTCCGACAGGACCTTTGACCGGATGGTGGAGGCCAACAACGGCCGGGTGGGCTACCACATCCACGTGTCCGAGGGCATGAACGACGTGTACGACTCCCTCCAGAACTACGGCCGGCGGCCGGTCCAGCGGCTCCAGGACCACGGCATCCTGGGTCCCAAGACCATTCTGGGCCACTGCATCCACGTGAACACGGCGGAGATGGACATCATCAAGGCAACGGACACCATGTGCGTCAACAACCCGGAGTCCAACATGGGCAACGCCGTGGGCATCTCCCCGGTGCTGCAGCTCTACAAGAAGGGCATTCTCATCGGCATGGGCACCGACGCCTACACCAACGACATGCTGGAGTCTATCAAGGTGGCCCTGTGCTCCCAGCGGCACAACGCCTGCATGCCCAACGTGGGCTGGTGCGAGGTGACGGACATGCT
>CALWOF010000111.1 GCA_944382995.1 uncultured Oscillospiraceae bacterium
TACGGCGGCGAGATCATCGTGGTGGACTGCGGCATGGCCTTCCCCGGGGACGACATGTACGGCATCGACCTGATCATTCCCGATGTGACGTATCTCATCAAGAACCGCTCCCGCATCCGGGGGCTCTTCATCACCCACGGCCACGAGGACCACATCGGCGCCATCCCCTATGTGCTCAAGCAGGTGAACATGCCCATTTACTGCACCCGCTTTACCGCCGGCCTCATCAAGCTGAAGCTGGAGGAGCACGGCCTGGTGAAGTCCACCCGGCTCATCACCGTGGAGCCGGGCAAGATGGTCCGGGCCGGCAAGTTCAACGTGGAGTTCCTCCATGTGAACCACTCCATCGCCGACTCCGTGGCCTTCGCCATCCACACCCACATGGGCACCGTGGTCCACACCGGCGACTTCAAGATCGACTCCACCCCCATCGACGGGGAGGTCATCGACCTGGCCCGCTTCGGCGAGCTGGGGAAGGAGGGCGTGCTGGCGCTGCTGGCGGACTCCACCAATGTGGAGCGGCCGGGCTTCACCCCGTCGGAGAAGACGGTGGGCGCCACCTTCACCCGCCAGTTCCAGAACTGCGAGGACCGGATCATCGTCACTACCTTCGCCTCCAATGTCCACCGGATCCAGCAGGTGCTGGACGCCGCCGCCCAGTGCGGGCGGAAGGTGGCCGTCACAGGCCGCAGCATGGAGAACATGATGAAGGTCTCCACGGAGCTGGGCTATATGAAGGTCCCCAAGAACACCCTGGTGGACATCAACAAGATCAAGGGCCTGCCCAAAAACAAGCAGGTCATCGTCACCACCGGCTCCCAGGGCGAGGAGATGAGCGCCCTGTACCGCATGGCCTTCTCCACCCACAAGCAGGTGGAGCTGGGGGCCGGGGACAAGGTCATCATCTCCGCGTCCGCCATCCCCGGCAACGAGGTCACCATCTCCCGGGTCATCAACGAGCTCTTCCGCAAGGGCGTGAAGGTGGTCTATGACCGGGCGGACATCCTCCACGTCTCCGGCCACGCCTGCCAGGAGGAGCTGAAGATCATCCACGCCCTCACCAAGCCCCGGTTCTTCATCCCCCTCCACGGCGAGCAGCGGATGCTCCAGATCCACTCCCAGCTGGCCCAGGACATGGGCATGGCCCGGAACAACATCGCCATCGCCGACAACGGATCGGTCATTGAGATCACCCCCAAGACCATCAAGGTGAACGGCACCGTCCCCGCCGGCGAGGTGTACGTGGACGGCTCCGGCGTGGGCGACGTGGGGGCCGTGGTCATGCGGGACCGCAAGCGCCTGGCCGAGGACGGCATGGTGGTGGTGGTCCTGCCCATCTCCTCCCACGACGGCGCGCTCCTCTCCCAGCCGGAGATCATCACCCGGGGCTTCATCTATGTGAAGGAGTCCGGGGACCTGATGAAGGAGCTCCAGTCCGTGGCGCTGGACGCGGCGGAGAACGTCTCCCACCGCCGCCGGGACGATGGGGAGCTGCGGGGCGCGGTGAAGTCCGCCGTCAGCAGCTATCTGTTCAAGACCACCAAGCGCAACCCCATGGTCATCCCGGTGATCACCAGACTATAAGATATCTATATAAAAGTGAAAAGATAAAAGACAGGCGGTCAACAAGATTTTATCTCTTATCTTTTATCTCCTATCTCCCCGGTCTATCTTTTTCAAGGAGGTCATCACCATGGCACTGAACGCCGCATTCATCTTCCTCGTCGGGGACGCCGACGAGACCACCCGCACCGTGCTCTCCACCCCCAGCATCGCGCTGAACGTGGTGGGCTGCCGGAACTACGCCGAGGCGGAGTCCGCCGCGAAGGACCTGGCCGCACGGGGCGTCACCGCCATCGAGCTGTGCGCCGGCTTCGGCAACGAGGGCATCGCCCGCGTACAGCGGGCCGCCGGCCCGGACGTGGCCGTGGGGGCCGTGAAGTTCGACTTCCACCCGGGCCTGGGCTTCAAGAGCGGCGACGCGCTCTTCGGATGAGGGAAGGGCCCCGCTCTCCCGTCCAGCCCCCCGACCGCACCTCCCCGCCGTCTTTCGGCGGGGAGGCTGTTTTTACAGTTGCTTCTCCGGGGGAAAACTGCTATACTTATCCATAAGTATGCGGTACACACGTCCCTGCAAAGGAGACATGAGACATGAACAACAAAAAGCTCTCCCGCCTGCTGGAGCCCAACCTGAAGCTCTATTTCTTCTGCATGATCATCTTCGCGGCGGCCGCCTGCACGGTGAGCCTGCCTCTGGGCCTGGTGGAGCTGGCCTGCGCCGCGGCGCTGTACGCCTATTCCACCAAGCGCAACCAGATGCGCCGGCAGAACATCCTGCAGTATATCGACACCGTCACCGGCAGCGTGGACACGGCCAGCAAGTCCACCCTCATCAATTCCCCGCTGCCCATCATGGTGTTCCGGCCGGACACCGGCGAGGTCATCTGGAGCAATGAGAATTTCCTCCAGCTGGCCGGTGTGCGGGAGCATCTGTTCGAGATGAAGGTGGAGGACGCGGTGACGGACTTCCCGGTCCAGTGGCTGCTGGAGGGGAAGAGCGAGTGCCCGGACCGGGTGGTGATGAACAGCCGCCGGTTCCGGGTCTACGGCAGTCTGGTGCGGGCCAAGGGCCGCAGCGGCGAGCAGAATCTGGTGGCCACCACCTACTGGGTGGACACCACCGAGGCCGACGAGCTGAAGGAGCGCTACACCGCCACCCGTCCCGTGCTGGCCCTTGTGATGGTGGACAACTACGAGGATCTGATGAAGGCCTGCGCCGACACGGCCCGCAGCGCCGTGCTGGCCCAGATCGACGAGAAGCTGAACCAGTGGGCCGCCTGCGCGGACGGGCTGCTGCTCAAGACCGAGCGGGACCGCTACCTCTTCATCTTCGAGGGGTGCCACTACGACCACTTCGCGGAGGAGCGGTTCTCCATCCTGGACACCATCCGGGACATCCGGGTGGGGGACACCTGCCCCACCCTCTCCATCGGCATCGGCAAGGACGCCGACACCATGGCGGAGCTGTACAGGAATGCCCAGCTGTCCCTGGAGATGGCCCTGAGCCGGGGCGGCGACCAGGCGGTGGTCCGGGGAAAGGTGGATTTCGAGTTCTTCGGCGGGCGCAGCAAGTCCACGGAGAAGCGCACCAAGGTGAAGTCCCGGGTCATGGCCAGCGCCCTCAACGAGCTGGTGGCCGACGCGGCGGAGATCTACATCATGGGCCACAGCTTTGCCGACATGGACGCCGTGGGCGCCGCGGCGGGCCTTTGCTGCATCGCCCGCAAGCGGGGCAAACGGGCCCAGGTGGTCATCGACCTGGAGCGCAACGCCGCCGGCCCGGTCCTCGCCAAGTTCCGGGACCTGCCGGAATACCAGGGGGTGTTCACCTCCGGGTCCGATGCGCTGGTGCGGATGCAGCCCGGCGCCCTGGTGATCGTGGTGGACACCAACCGCCCCGACATGGTGGAGAGCCCCCAGCTGCTGGAGTCCTGCAACCGCGTGGCGGTGATCGACCACCACCGCCGGGCCGCCAGCTATATCGAGAACGCCGCCTTCAGCTTTCACGAGCCCTATGCCTCCTCCGCCAGTGAGCTGGTGACGGAGCTGCTGCAGTATCTGGCGGAGCCCGCCGACCTTCTGCGGGAGGAGGCGGAGGCGCTGCTGGCCGGCATCGTGCTGGACACCAAGCACTTCACCCTCCGCACCGGCGGCCGGACCTTTGAGGCGGCGGCCTTCCTCCGCCGGGCGGGGGCCGACACCACCGACGTCCAGCGGCTGTTCCAGAGCGACCTCAATGAAATGGTGTCCCGGTACGACATCATCCGCCGGGCGGAGCTGTACCGGGAGGACATCGCCGTGGCGGTCATCGACCGGGACGGCGTGGACCGGGTGACGGCCGCCCAGGCCGCTGACGAGCTGCTGAGCCTCAAGGGCGTCCACGCGTCCTTCGTGGTGTTCCCCAACGGCGGGGATGTGCAGATGTCCGCCCGCTCCCTGGGCGAGGTGAATGTCCAGGTGATCCTGGAGGCCCTGGGCGGCGGCGGCAACTCCACCACCGCCGGCGGCCGTGTGGAGAACGCGGATGTGGAGACGGTGAAGACCCGTCTGCTGGAGGCCATCGACGCGTATTTTGAAAAATAACTGACATCAGGCAAAGGAGATATTCCGCAATGAAAGTGATTTTACAGCAGGACGTGAAGGGCCAGGGCAAGAAGGGCCAGATGGTGGAGGTGTCCGAGGGCTATGCCCGGAACTTCCTCCTGCCCCGGAA
>CALWOF010000112.1 GCA_944382995.1 uncultured Oscillospiraceae bacterium
TGTTATGGCCCTTAAAGTATCCTGGATTTAGCCGGATACCTCGGAGGGAGGGAAATATAGATGTCTGAGATCCATGTGAAGGATGGCGAGTCCATCGACAGCGCGCTGAAGCGTTTCAAGCGCAGCTGCGCCAAGGCCGGCGTCATCGCGGAAGTGCGGAAGAGAGAGCATTATGAGAGCCCCAGCGTCAAGCGCCGCAAGAAGTCCGAAGCCGCTCGCAAGAACAAGAAGCGCTACTATTGATGAAAAAGTGCTGTACCGGTCCGGTACAGCACTTTTGATTTTCCACGCGGCCAGATTCAGTTCCGCCGGGACGGGAACAGGCGGGGCAGAAGGTCCCGCACCTCCGGGAACAGGAGAAAGGCGGCGGAGAAGCCCAGAGAGCTGCCGGTCCGCAGCTTCTGCTGGAGGGTGTCGGCATCGTCGAAGAGGACGAAGTGGGTCTCGCCCTCCCGGGTGTAGGTGAAGTACCGGGCGCAGAGATCCTGGGAGAAGAACACCGCCGGAGCCTCCCGGTCCAGCAGGTCCCGGAGCTCCCGGCCGCTGAGGGGCCGCCCTTCGCCGCTGGGGGAGGGGAGGGGGAAGTCCATCCGCAGCCGCTCCACATCCAGCGCCAGCCGGCCCGCGCCGGCGGCGGCCGCCTCCCGGAGACGCTGGGTGAAGTTCCCGCCGGAGAGGGCGGTGGAGATCAAAGGCACCGTCCCCGGCACGGAGCCGCAGCTCTCCGGGACATAGAGGGGGCGGGGGGCCAGCGCCCGCGCCAGCGCCTCCGCCAGGGCCAGCCGGTCCGGCCCGGGAGGCTGCGTCAGCTCCAGCAGCACCCCGCTGTAGCTTCGGCGCCCGCACTCCCGCACAGCGGCGGCGGCCAGCTCCTCCGGCCGGCTGACAGGCGGTGCATCCTGGTCGGTGACAGCCAGCAGCCCGCCCTGGGTGCCCAGCAGCAGGTTCCGCCGCAGCAGGGTGGACTCCGGCCCGATCCGGTAGGCGCGGTGGGCCAGGGGCCGGCGGAAGCGGGCGGCCTCCCGGGCCTCGTCCGGCGCTGCGGCCAGATAGATCTGCATGGCAAACTCCCCCTTGTGGTCCCGCGTCAGGACTGGTATACTGAAAAGAGACTATGCGGAAGAGGAGCGGACTATGCCATTTTCCCTGATGCCCCGCTGGGTGTTCCAGCGCTATAGCGATATCACGCCCGCCTGGCTGCGGGAGCAGGGAGTCACCCTGCTGCTCAGCGACCTGGACTTCACGCTGGCCCCGAAGCGGGTCCGCCGGCCGGACCAGCCCCTCCGGGACTGGATCGCCGCCCTGCGGACAGCGGGGATCGACTTCATGATCGTCTCCAACAACCGCTCCGGCACACGGGTGACGGAGTTCTGCGCCGATCTGGGCGTGCCCTATCAGGGCCGCGCCGGGAAGCCCAGCCCCCGGGGGCTGGAGGCCGCCATGGCCCGGGCGGGCGCGGACCGGGCCCACACCGCCATGCTGGGGGACAAGCTGCTCACCGACATGCTGGCCGCCAACCGGGCCGGGGTCCTGCCGCTGATGGTGGAGCCCCTGGGCGGGGCTGTGACGGCCTGGCAGAAGGTGCTCCACGCCCTGCAGGCCCCCTTCAAGGCGGCCTGCTCCGGAAGAATGGAAAAAAAGTCCTGAAAAATACTTGCATTACCGGACAACATACGATAAAATAGCTTGGGTATGACGAGAAATAACTTAAAGAGAAAATGCCCTCCCGCAGGTCGTTTTCTCGTAGATTTGTGAGGAGGAAAAACTATGCCTACCATTACTGCCGGCGATTTTCGCAAGGGTATGATCTTTGAGATGGAAGGGAAGCCCATGCTGGTGGTGGACTTCCAGCACGTCAAGCCCGGCAAGGGCGCCGCGTTCGTGCGCACCAAGTACAAGAACGTGATGACCGGTGCCGTCCGCGAGGAGGCCTTCAACCCCACCGCCAAGTTCGAGCAGGTGGCCGTGGAGCGCAAGGACGCCGAGTACAGCTACAACGACGGCGACCTGTACTACTTCATGGACCCCGAGACCTATGACATGACGCCGCTGAACCAGGACGTGCTGGGCGACGCCTTCCGCTTCATGAAGGAGAACACCCCCTGCAAGCTGGTCAGCTACAAGGGCAATGTGTTCACCGTGGAGGTGCCCAACTTCATGGACCTGGAGGTCACCGAGACCGAGCCCGGCGTCCGGGGCGACACCGCCACCAACGTCACCAAGCCCGCCACGCTGGAGACCGGCGCCGTTGTCCAGGTGCCCATCTTCATCAACGAGGGCGAGAAGATCCAGGTGGATACCCGCACCGGCGAGTATATGGGCCGGAGCAAGGCCTGAATGTGAAAAAAGGGGGGAGGAGATCCCCCCTTTTCATTCCGGTAAAACCGCAACGCTGTTTTGAAAGGAGCTGCTGTTTATGGAGATCACTGAGAAAGTCGCCTATCTGAAGGGCCTTGCCGAGGGCATGGAGCTGGACACGGAGAAGAAGGAGGGCAAGCTTCTGGCCGCCATCATCGACGTGCTGGACGATATCGCCCTGGAGATCGCGGACATGAAGGCGGATCAGGCGGAGCTGTATGACGGCCTGGACGCGGTCAGCGACGACCTGGAGGACGTGGAGGACGCCGTCTTCGGCGAGGATGAGGAAGACGACGAGGACGACGAGTACGAGTTCGAGGAGCCGGAGGAGGACGAGGACTGCTACGCCACCACCTGCCCCACCTGCGAGGAGACCATCTACTTCGACGAGTCCGTCCTGGAGGACGGCGAGGTCATCTGCCCCAACTGCGGCGAGAAGCTGGAGTTTGACCTGAACGGTCTGGAGGAAGACGAGCCCAAGGACGAGGAGTAAGCCCGCGCATATCAGGTAAATTAGGAGCGCCGCCCCGGCTGAAAGCCGGGGCGGCGTTTTGCGGTATGGGGAAGGGGCGGCGGCAAACGTGCTGCCGGTCTCCGGTAGGTCAGGAGCTGCCGGGGTGCTGGGCAAAATAGGCGTCCGCCGCAGCCAGACACTCCGCGCGAAGTGCTGCGGCCAGTTCGTCAAACTGCTCCGTGGGTTCTCCGCCGCTCCACAGGGCGTTCATCACATCCTCCGGGAAATCGGGGAACAGATCGACGCGGTCATAGCTGTCACTGCCATAGAAGCCCCAGTATTCCACCGGCTGCCAGACGCCGTTTTCACAGCGGAACGTCACGGAGGCGGGAAAGAGGGAGTACCAGTCCTGGACCCAGGCGTCGTCCTCCTGAAGGTAGCTGCTGAAATAGACGTACAGGTGGAAGGTGTGGGTGTCCTGCCCGGAGGTCTCCTGCAGCACCTGATGAGCCTCTGCGCAGTAGTCGGACGCCATGGGCAGGATGCTGCCCTGATGGTTCAAAATCGCCGCCTGGAGCTCCGCCTCCGTGGGCGGGGCGGGGGCAGTCCTGCCGTTTACGATCTCCAGCAGCCGCCGGTGAGCTGCTTCTCCCTCTTCTGTGAGCTCGTAGTAGTCATACTCCTCCAGGCGCTGGAGGCCGTCTGCCAGCAGCCCGCCGTCACCGGTGTCCTCCACAGACACGGCGTACTCCGCCATAGCGTTCAGGGCCGCGTTCTGCTCCTCAACAGGGAAGGCCCCGATCAGGTTCAAAAACACATCCTGGCCGTTGTAGAACATGTAGTAAAGGTCCACCGGCCGCACCTCCGATGGGGTCAGCAGGCCGTTTTCCAGGGCCACCTGGGCCATGAGTCCGGCGAATATGGGGTTGTCGCTGGTCCGGCCCACGTCGTTGGGAATGCTGCTCTGCAGCAGGACGGGGCCGCTGTCGGCCATAGTGTGGAACACCAGCACCGGGGGCAGGGTATTGAGGCCGCCCACCCAGCCGTCCGCATCCATATACATGCCGCCGGCCAGCATCACGTTTTCCGGCGTGGTGGTGTGGAGCTCATAGCCCAGGCCGTACACCCGCAGCCCCAGCTCCGGATAGGCGGGCACCGTGTCCGTCAGCGCCAGCTCCGTGATGCGCCAGTCGTCCCACTCCGCCTGGGTGCCGGTCTGCTGCCACTGGCCGTCCACATGGCGCATGGCGCCGGTGTGGGTGCGCCAGTAGTCCAGGTCGGAGAGGACCGCGTCCTTCGCCGCCGAGAGCACCGCCTCCGGCACGTGGATGTTGTCCGCCACATGGTCCGTGTAGTTCACCAGATCTTTGTACACCAGCAGGTTTTCCCCGTCG
>CALWOF010000113.1 GCA_944382995.1 uncultured Oscillospiraceae bacterium
CCGGCATCCGGCCACAAGAGCTTGCCGTGGGTATCCACAACGATTTCGTAGCCGGGGGCGTCGGCCTTCCTGGAGAAAGCCTCCTTCCCCACCGGCGTGGGATCACCGGCCTGGAATTCCCCGGGCAGGGCCATCTCCAGCTGGGCGGTCACCCGGCCGCTGACGGTGGTAGGGACCCGCAACGCCTCGAGGGTCTGGTAGTAGTCATCCACACCGGGCAGTTGTTCTGTCATGGCGCAGTCGATTCGTCCGTCCAGAGAGGTCATCATATGGCAGACGATATAGGGCTTCTTCATGATGTTTCTGCCTCCTTGTCAGTTTGCTTTTTGTGAGGTCACTTCAGATAGGTCTGGAAAAAGTGCTGGATCTTATCAAAGGGGATGACCTCCAGATTATCGTACAGGTCCGTGTGCACCGCGCCGGGGATGATCAGTAGCTCCTTGTTCTCTGGATTGGGGTTCCCCTCCATCATGTGGGCATAGGCATCCCGGCCCATGTAGCAGGAGTGGGCCTTCTCTCCGTGGATGATAAGGACAGCGTTGCGGATCTCATTGGTGTACTGGAGGATGGGCTGGTTCAGGAAGGACATGGTGCCGATGGTGTTCCAGCCCTCGTTGGAGTTGAGGGAGCGGGCGTGGTAGGCCCGGCCCTTGTAATACTCGCTGTAATCCTTCACGAAAAAGGGAACGTCCTCCGGCACAGGCAGGGACAGACAGCCGCCGGCGCGACCATAATCACCGCTACGGTAGATGGCGGTTCGGGCGGCGCTGTAGGTCTCCCGGGCCTGATGGCGGGCCTCCTCGCTGTCCGCCTCGTCAAAGTAGCCCTTGGCGGCAATCCGACTCATGTCGTACATGGTGGAGACCACGGTGGCCTTGATGCGGGTGTCGATGGCCGCCGTATTCAGGGCCAGACCGCCCCAGCCGCAGATCCCCAGGATGCCGATGCGCTCCGGGTCCACGTTGTCCTGAATAGAGAGGAAGTCCACCGCCGCCTGGAAGTCCTCGGTGTTGATGTCCGGCGAGGCGGTATACCGGGGCTCGCCGCCGCTCTCGCCCGTGAAGGAGGGGTCGAAGGCGATGGTGAGGAAGCCCCGCTCCGCCAACGTCTGGGCGTAGAGGCCGGAGCACTGCTCCTTTACCGCCCCGAAGGGCCCGCACATGGCGATTGCCGCCAGCTTTCCGGAGGCGTTTTTCGGCGTATACTGGTCCGCCGCCAGGGTGATGCCATAGCGGTTGATAAAGGTGACCTTCTTGTGATCCACTTTGTCACTCTTGGGAAAGGTCTTGTCCCACTCCCGTGTCAGATGGAGTTCTGCTGGTTTCAGCATGGTGATTTACCTCCTTATGATGAAAAATCAAGTTCAAGAATGTATCGGAATCCGTTGAGAAGTTTTCCGCCGGGCCGTTTTAAAGAGTTCGCACGACCCGGGCCGGAACGCCGGCCGCGACGGTGTTGGCGGGCACATCCCGGGTCACCACCGCCCCGGCGGCGATCACCGCGTTGTCCCCGATGGTCACGCCACCCAGGACGGTGACATTGGCCCCCAGCCAGACATTCTTCCCGATGTGAATAGGGGCGGGAAACAGGTCGTGGCGCTCCTCGGGTTTCAATCCATGGTTCAGGGTAGCCAATACTACATTGTGACCGATCAGCGCCCCGTCACCGATGGTGATGCCTCCCTGATCCTGGAAACGACAGCCGCTGTTGATGAACACGTGCTGTCCCAAAGTGATGTTTTTGCCGCAGTCCGTATAGAAGGGTGGAAACAGGCTGAAGGTTCGGTTCACCGGCTTGCCGGTGAGCCGGGCGAAGATGTGCTGGATCTCTTCCGGGGTGTGGTAGGTGTTGTTCAGCTCTGTGGTGATCCGCAGGGCCTCCTGGGAGTACCAGCCGGAAGCGGCCATGGCCACCGAGCCCTGGCGCACCGGCTCCCCGCCGGCGAAGGCCGTTAGGAAGTCTGGGACAGGCATGGGAGCGGGAGCCGCCGGTACGTCCGGTGCCAGACTTCTGCCAAATTGATAGAGCTCCTCCAGCTTCTCCGGAGATCGGTTCTGCTGATCATAGGCGGTGTAAATCCCCATGTCCTTCAGTCGGAGGTAGTTGAGGAAGGAGTTCTGGTACTCGTAGATCGCACCGCTATACACATGGTCGCTACCGGAGGAGAGGATCAGAGCCGCCTTTTTGAGCTTTTTCGGTTTATCCAGAGCATAGATGCGGTTGATGGCGCACTGGAGCTGGCCGGAAAATCCGTGATAATAGACGGGAGAGGCCAGGACGATCATCTCCGCCTCGTCCAGCAGAGGGTAGACATCCTGCATATCGTCCTTCTGGACGCATTGACGCTCATGGCCGCTGCCCTCCTGATGGCAGTATTCACAGGCAAGACACCCGGCGATCTTCTTCTGGCAGACATTCACCACGGTGACAACATGGCCGTTTTCCTCCGCGCCCTTCCGGAACGCCTCCACCATGGCGGCGGTGTTGCCGTGGGGCCGGGGACTGCCATTCAGCACAAGGATCTGCATCGCTCAGCCTCCCAAAGAGAACGTGACCGACACATCCCCGCTGCCCAGGGCCTCTGACCAGCCGGTGAGGTCGTCGATCTTTCCAAGACGGGTGTAGCTCCAGGAGTTGGAGCCGTAGAACAGGACGATCTGATTGCCCTGGTAGAGTATGATATCCCCCGCCTGGGTGGTGGTCTGGCTATTGTTGGTGGGCAGGCTGATTCCCAGGGCACCCACCTTTTCAAAGCCGGCATAGTCGCTCATCTGAACCGTCACCGGCCCATTTTCCATCATCTCCACCAGCGCGTCCACAGCGGCGTTGTCCTCCAGGGTGGCGGTAAAGGTGCTCTCGCCGACCTGCACGGTCATCTTCATCTCAGTGATCTCCTCCTCACTCCCGGTATTGTCCACTGCCGTATTTCCAGGCGCCGGTTCCGGCGGCTCCGAAGCCCCGCCGGGTGTTTCCGGCTCCGGCGGGGCCGGTTCCATATCTGGTGCCGTCTCGTTTCCCGGCTGGACAGGTTCATCCGTCTGCACCGTAGAAGTGCTGGGCGGTTGCGGCACCGTTGGAACAGCCCCTTCTCCGCCCTCATCATTCGTTTCTGGATCGAGGACTTCCGCCTGTGCCGGATCTTCCTCTGGCTGGACTTCTTCCACAGACTGTTCAGGGGAGCTGGCCTCTGGACTGTCGATAGACTGTCCAGCCGCCTGCGGGTCGCTACTGCACCCAGACAGCAGTGTCAGGGTCAACAGGCAGAACAGCAGAAAGAAGAGCGGCGTTTTATACAGCTTCATTTCCGCCTCCCACTCACGCGCAAACTGCCCTGTCTCCGGCCCCCACGATGACCTCTCCCACGGCCTCCGGGATGTCCCGGATGATCTCATCCACGGCGGGGATGGTGATGCGGCTACCGGCCAAGGGGTTCTTGATGCTCCCCACCGGGGTGGTGACCGTGGCCTGTACCTGGCTGCGCTCAAAGGCCAGGTCGCAGTCCACCATCTCGCAGTCGATGAGCGTCAGGCCTTCGCAGTAGCACAGAGGCTGGGTGCCAATGATCCTGCATCGCTCAAAGGTCACGTTCTCACAGTACCAAGCCAGATACTCCCCCTTCACTACGCAGTCCCGAACCACCACATTTTTTGCGTGCCAGAAGGCGTCCTTGGTGTCGAAGGAGCAGTGCTCAAACACGGAGTTCTCAATGTACTGGAAGGAGTACTTGCCCTGGAAGGTCACATTGCGGAAGTGGAGGTCGGCGCCCCGCATCATGAAGTACTCGCTCACTGCGGTGCAATCCTCCATGGTCACATGGCGGGAGTTCCAGCCGAACTCCGGGGAGAGAATGTCACAGTTGCGCACCACCGCGTCGGCGCACTCCCGCATAGCCTTGATGCCGTGGAGCTTAGTATCCTCGATGGTGATGTGGTCGGAGTACCACAGGACCGCCCGGCACTTGTCCGTCAGCTCGCAGTCCCGGATGGTGAGACCGTGGTCGTGCCAGAAGGGGTAGCGCAGGTCAAAAAAGGAGTGCTCCACCTGGATACCGGTACACTCCTTGAAGGCGCTCTCCCCGTCGGCGGGGCCGGCAAAGGAACAGTCCCGTACAAGCAGGTCATGCTTGCCGTACAGGGCCCGCTCCTGGTCAAAGGTCTGATTCTGAATGGTGGTCATAGCA
>CALWOF010000114.1 GCA_944382995.1 uncultured Oscillospiraceae bacterium
CTGGAGAACGCCGCCAGCGTCTCCGCCATGGTGCTGACCACCGAGTCCCTGGTGGCCGACAAGCCCGAGCCCCCCGCAGCGCCCGCTGCCAACCCCGACATGGGCGGCGGCATGTACTAAGCCGAAAGAGAACGTCTGCCCCGCAGCTTTTCAGCTGCGGGGCTTTTCTCGTGGGGGCGCGGGCTTCCCACGGGGTCCCCGCCGCGCCTCGCGCGGTGGGGAAAGGAGCCGCAAGGGAGCGGGCGCAGTTTTCGCCGCAGGCGGAAACGGAGCTGAACGGACTTTGCGGCGACGCAGCCCCCCGCTCCCGCTGCCCCCGCCGGCGGCGACATGGGCGGCATGTACTAAGCCCAAAGAGGATCTCAAGCCCCACGGCCCAGTGCCGTGGGGCTTTTCCCCGGATCAAAAGGGCGCCCCGCCGATTTTGTCGGCGGGGCGCTCCCCTTTTCTCACGCACCGGAACCGGCGTCCCTGCTCCTGCAGGCCGTGGAGGCAGCTCAGGAAGAACTCCCGTACCTGGAAGCTCCGCCTCTCATCCCTCCGCCGGGCGGAAGGAGACGATGTGCCAGGTCTCCCCATCCAGCTCCCGCAGCGTCAGCACGATGGTGCGCTCTCCTGTCTCCTGATACAGCCGGATCAGATCATCGTTCCGCTCTCCCCAGGTACAGGTGAATATCCCGGGGCCAAAATTCGATGTGTAGTTGTAGTAGGCATCGTACTCCGGCAGGTAAGCCACGGACGAGGTGTCCAGGTCCGCCGTGGTGATCCCCGCGTACTCGCCCAGGATCAGGTCCACCAGCCGCCGGGGGTATCTGTGGACAGGCACCGGCATATCAGACAGGGCTCCCACCTCCTGAAAGGGCCAGCCCTCCACATCCTTGAGCGCCTGGAACTCCGCCTCGCTGGTCTGACTGCCGTCTCCCGGGAAGTAACGCATGAATTCCTCAAAATCCAGCTCTGTCACATCGTCATAATAGGAGGTGAAGAAGCAGCTGACCGCATTGACGCCGATGAGATCCCCCTGCCTGTCCCAGACGAGGGACTGAAGGCGCTCATTGAAGTCCGCAACCTCCTCGTCGCTCAGCGGCTCCACGCCCGCCGAGCCCTGAGGGGCGCCGCCCGCCTCGTCGTACCAGCCCCGCAGCAGGGCATAGGGCGATCCGAGAGACGCGTCCTGCGTATCCGCTGTCAGCCACCAGCTGCCGGTGGGCCCGAAGAACAGGACTTCCTCCCGGCCTTCGTAGGCCGTTATGCTCCAGTCGTTCACCTGCGACAGAGTGACAGCGGTGAGGTCCTCCGTATCTGCCGCATCCAGCGGCTCCGCCCGGGTCCAGGTGAGGGACATCAGGCTCTGGAGGCTGCGGAGGGCGTCGGCGGTGCCCCAGCAGTCGTCACAGACCGCGGCCGGTCCACCGCTCTGCCGCAGAGACAGGGTCACGGGATCATTCTCCCGGACGGCGGCCAAGGCCCCGGAGATCTGCTCCGGCCCGGCATCCGGGGCGGTTATCCGGCTGTCCACGGTGAAGCTCTCCGCCATCAGCCGCAGCACCTGGGGCTCCATGGCGATATAGGGGTAGTCGGTGATGCGCCCGTCGTCATAGTCGATGGTCACCCGTATGCTGCCGCCGTCGGGCAGCTCATGGAGGTAATAGCGGGTGTTCCTGTCGGGATGGGACCAGACGGTGCCGCTCTCGTCCGCGGAGACGAACCCCTGCTTCCGGCATACGGTCTGCTGGTCATGCACCGATGTGGTGAACCGGTCCACCAGCAGGCAGGACCCGGTCCCGTAGCCGGAGACCCACTGCCACTGGTTTTCCGGGTCCTCCGCTGCGGCGCGGTCCCACGCCGAGACGGGGATGTAGAGGTACCACCCGTCTCCGTCAAAGCGGTGGGCCGGGAGATTCCCCAGGCTCCCGCCCTCCGGGACCTCCACCCGGTCGATCCAGTCCTCCACATACAGCGGCAGGTCCAGCCCGTACTCCGCCACGTACCAGTCATAGATGGCCTCCTCGTAGCTGTGGTGATAGCCGTAGAAGTCCAGGCCGTCGTTGACGATGGCGTCGTAGAGGATATCATAGCTGCCGTCTGGATACCGCAGGGCCACGAGGTCGTGGCCGCCCTGGCCCTCCAGATCGTACCAGCCGTCCTCCTCATACATGCCGCCCACCAGCATCACGTCATCGGCGTCCACCTGGACCAGGTAGTTGAAGCCCCAGGCCTCCAGGGTGCCCTCCGGGGCCAGGCCCTCCACTTCGCCCACCTTCTCCAGCCATGCGAGCTTGGCGGCGGTGACCTGAGCGGTGGCCTCCCGGCCGTCGGTGGTGTAGTAAGTCACCGTGTCTGCGGACATGGCCTCCCGGACGAAATCCTCCATGCTGGCATAGGTGCCGGCCAGCTCTCCCGGGACCTCTCCGCCGTCCTCCCGGGGATTGGCGGCGCAGGCGGCGATGACGGCCACGCAGACCGCCGCGGCCAGCAGCACCAGTCCCGTCCGGGGCCGCCGCCACCGCAGGACATTCTTCACCCGGCTCCCGGTGTCTCCCTCGCCGAAGGCCAGAGGCGTCCCGGCGATGATCCGCCGGCCGGTAGCCAGACTCAGCAGGGAGGCGGAGTAGTCCGCCCGGACGGACTCCCCCAGTTTTTTCAGCACCGCCTCGTCACAGCTCATCTCCATGTCCCGGCCCAGCAGGACAAAGGCCAGCCACACCAGGGGATTGAACCAGTGGACGCACAGCGCCGCAAAGGCGATCAGCTTTACGATGTGGTCCAGCCGGCGGATATGGTGCCGCTCGTGGAGCAGGATGTAGCTCCGCTCCCCCTCCGGCAGGGCGGAGGGGAGGTAGATCCTCGGACGGAACAGCCCCAGCACGAAGGGGGTGGAGATGTGGTCCGCCAGCCAGACATTGCCCTCCAGGGGGACCGCCCCTGCCAGCCGCCGCCGGAGGCGGACCAGGGAGACCGCGCTGTACCCCGCCATGGCCAGCACCCCCGCCAGCCACACCAGGGCGGCGATGGCCACGGGGGCCTCCAGGGGATCGGCTGCGGTCTGTTCCGCTCCCTGGGGCAGCACGGTGTTCAGGGCATCATTCACCCCATCCGGTACGGGCAGAACCACCTGCGGATCCGGAGCGTGGACCACATCCTGCGGCACATACTCCACCACAGTGGCGTGGGCGGCCGCCGCCCGGACCGGGGCGTCCGTCAGCCCAAGCAGGGAAAACCCCGCCGTCAGGGACACCGGGCACAGCAGGCGGAACAGCACCACCGCCCACAGGGCGTAGGAGAACACCCTGGGCGCCCTGCACAGGAGCAGCCGGACCAGCAGCACGCACAGGATCACCGCGCTGGCGGTGAGGCTCATATTCAGAAGTATGGGGATCCACTCGTAGGAAAAGAAGTCTCCCATGGCTCACACCTCCCTGTTCCGGTCGATCATTCGCTGCAGCTGAGCGATCTCCTCCGCAGACAGCTTCTTGCGGCTGGTGAAAGCGGTGAGGAACGCGGGCAGGGACCCGTCGAAGGTCTCCTCCACGAATCGCTCGCTCTGCATGGCCTGGAATTCCTCCCGGGAGACGGCGGCTTTGACGGTGCCGTTCTCATTGCGGAAGAGCCCGCGGCCGCAGAGCTTTTTCAGCACCGTGTAGGTGGTGGACTTCTTCCAGTTCAGCTCCCGCTCGCACAGCTTCACCAGTTCTCCCGACGGCAGGGGCGCATGCTGCCAGATGAGATCCGCGAAGCGGCTCTCGATGGCGCCCAGTCTGGTGTCCTCCATGTGTTCACCCCTCTCTGGTCTATTAACAATAAACCTCTTTCTGATGTGAGTCTATCAAAAATAGACCAATTTGTCAAGAGGTGTGGGGGACTTGCCCGGGAGCGCCAAAGAAGCGTCCGCGGCATTGGCTGCGGCCGGAAGAAAAACAGGGATCACAAATGGTGCGGACACGAAAAAACGACCGGAAATCCTGCGATTTCCGGTCGTTTTCTGGTGGAGACTACTGGACTCGAACCAGTGGCCTCATGCGTGTGAAGCATGCGCTCTAACCAGCTGAGCTAAGCCTCCATGAGATCTGCAGTTTTGTCTGCCCATAAGACGCCGCGCACCACGGCGTCCTATGGGATGGTGACCCGTACGGGATTCGAACCCATGTTACAGCCGTGAAAGGGCCGTGTCTTAACCAC
>CALWOF010000115.1 GCA_944382995.1 uncultured Oscillospiraceae bacterium
AGAGCTATTTTCCATAGCTTCATTTTTCCATCCCGCCGGTAATTGACTCAACCCGACGGAACGGCTCTGTCCTTTGGTCATACCACCTAAATGGTATTCCCTTCTGGTGCTTCCTTTTCGTTACGTTGTTTAATTTACAAGGTGCACGCCGTACCCGGCGGAACATTGCTATTATACGTGGTTTCATCCCGTTTGTCAAGAACTTTTTTCAGAAAGTTTTTGGCGCCCGGTCCGCCCCGTATTGCGGCAACTCGTTTAAGTTACCACATTTCTTTCCTGCTGTCAAGAGGTTTTTTCTTTTCCTCTTTCCCGGTGCGGTCTCCCGCCCCGACAGCTTTGTTAGAATACCAAATCCTTTCCCCCTTGTCAATACCTTTTTTCCCTTCTCTTCCTCTTTTTTCTCCCCCCATCAAGTTGGCGACGGAAAACAGGCTGGGCAAACAGGTCCTCCGGTGCTATAATGACCCATGAGAGCAAATCTATGTATGGGAGGGATCACTCTGCGGATCCATCGTATGACCGCCGCCTTCGGCCGGCTCCAGGGGGAATCTCTGGAGCTCCGGGAAGGCCTGAACATCCTGCAGGCGCCCAACGAGACGGGAAAGAGCACCTGGTGCGCCTTCCTTCTCTCCATCTTATACGGCATCAACAGCCGGGAGCGTGACCGGGCCGGCTTCATTGCCGACAAGAACCGCTACGCCCCCTGGTCCGGTATCCCCATGTCCGGCCGGCTGGACTGCGCCGCGGAGCAGGGAGAGATCACCCTGACCCGCTCCACCCGGCGGCAGACCAGCCCCATGGGGGAGTTCCGCGCGGTATACGCCGGCACCAACGAGCCGGTGCCCGGCCTCACCGGCAGCAACTGCGGTGAGGAGCTGCTGGGCGTCAGCCGGGAGGTCTATGCCCGCAGTGCCTTCATCCGCCAGAACGGGCTGGCGATCTCACAGGATGCCGAGCTGGAGCGGCGCATCGCCGCCCTGATCTCCTCCGGCGAGGAGGACACCTCCTTCACGGAGGCCAGGGACGCCCTGAAGCGGCAGCTGAACCGCCGCCGCCACAACAAGACCGGCCAGCTGCCGGCGCTGGAGGCGGAGCGGTCCGACCTGGAGCGCCGCCGGGCGGAGAGCGCGGAGCTGTCCCGCCAGCTGGCTCAGGCCCGCCGGGACGCGGAGGTTCTGGCAGCGCGGGAGGCCGCCCTCCTGGAGGAGCTGGACCACTGTGACCGCTGGGAGGCCCTCCGCCGCCGGAGCGCTCTGACCGCGGCCGAGGCCGAGGCCGCCGCCGCGGAACAGCGGGCCGAGGATCTCCGCCGACGGATCGGGGCGGACCGGGTCCCGGAGAACGACGCCATTGCCCGGCTCCGGGGGGCCATCGTCAATCTGGAGACCACCCGGAGAGCCGTGGACAGGGCCCGGGCGGAGCGGGACGAAGCCATGAAGGCCCTGCTGCGGGCGGAGGCCGCCGTCAGCGAGAGCCCCTTCGCCGGGCAGAGCCCGGAGAGCGCCCGGAAGGAGATCCAGCAGACCGCTCAGAGCAGCAAGATCCCTGGCGGCGTGGCTGTCCGGGAACTGACGATCTTCTTTTTGTTTCTGGCGGCAGGCGTGGGGGCTGCATTTGCGCTTCTGTCCCAGAGCGCTCTTTCCTCCGCCCTCTCCTGGCTTCTGCCCGGAGCCGTGTTCGCGGCGTTCACGGCAGTGGGCGGCGTGCTCTCCCGGCTCTACCGCAGGCACGCGCTGAGCGCCGCCCGGAGCACGGCCTTACTCAAACGCTTCGGCACTGCGGACCAGGACGCCATCCGCCAGCTGGCAGAGGCCTATGTCAAGCTGTGGGAAGCCCGGGACGCTGCCCAGGCCAACGCCAATGCCAAGTCCGCCGCCGCGGACACCTTATATAATTCCCTCAGCTCCAATGAGCAGGCCATTTTGCTGGAGGTCCGGCGCTTTGCCCCTGGCGCCTTCGACATCCCCACGGCGGACCAGCTGCTGCGCTCCTGCGCCGTCCGCCGGAGGGAGCTGACGGAGGCGGAGTCCGCCGCCCGGGAGGCCCGCGCCCGCCGGGAGGCCCTCTCCCAGCAGGTGCCGGAGGTCCCGGAGGGGCCGGAGGCCGCGCCTCCCGCCCGGGGCCGGGAGATCGCCGCCGCGGAGCTGGCGGAGACCCGCGCCCGTCTGGCGGAGGCCCGCTCCGCCGCAGACCGGCTGGACGGCCAGCTCCGGGCCGCCGGGGACCCTGCGGCGCTGGAAGGGTCCATCCGGGAGCTGACGGACCGGATCGACGCCCTGGAGGGGGAGTACAGCGCCATCGCTCTGGCTCTGGAGGCCCTGGAGGCCGCCAACACCGCCCTGCAGAACCGTTTTTCCCCGGAGCTGGGCCGCCGGGCGGCAGAGATCTTCGCCCGCCTCACCGGGGACCGCTACACCGGCGTGTCGCTGGACCGGCAGTTCCGCCTGTCCGCAGAGCCCGCCGGGGACGCGGTGTTCCGGGACGCGGCCCTGCTCTCCGCCGGGGCGCTGGACCAGCTGTATCTGGCGGTGCGGCTGGCCATCTGCGATCTGGTGCTGCCGCCGGAGAAGCAGGCGCCCCTCGTGCTGGACGATGCCCTGGCCAGCTTTGACGACGCCCGGTGCGCCGCCGCCCTCCGCTATTTGAAGGAGGCCGCCGGGGAGCGGCAGATCCTGCTCTTCACCTGCCACAGCCGGGAGGCGGATTTCTTTGCCGGACACGGGGAAGTTTTCGTCCAGCGGTTGACGAGCGCCGCCGGAAGGGTATAAGATATGAAATGCGCCGGCGGAGAGCCGGCGGAAAACCGTCTGATCACGCGCAAGCGGAAAAAGGAGATAGAGCAATGAGCGAGTGTACCCATGACTGCGCCTCCTGCGGCGAGAGCTGCAGCGAACGGCAGCAACCCCAGTCCCTTCTGAAGGAGCACCACCCTGACGCCCACATCGGCAAGGTGTACGGCATCGTGTCCGGCAAGGGCGGCGTGGGCAAGTCCATGGTCACCAGCCAGCTGGCGGTCACCATGCGCCGCCGGGGCTACCAGGTGGGCATCCTGGACGCCGACGTCACCGGCCCCTCCATCCCCAAGGCCTTCGGCATCCACGGCCAGGCCATGGGCAGCGAGGCCGGGCTGTTCCCCATGACCTCCAGGACCGGCATCCAGGTCATGAGCACCAACCTGCTGCTGCCCAATGAGACGGACCCGGTCATCTGGCGGGGCCCCGTGATCTCCGGCGTGGTGCAGCAGTTCTGGACCGATGTGCTGTGGAACTGCGACTACCTGTTCGTGGACATGCCTCCGGGGACCGGCGACGTGTCCCTCAGCGTGTTCCAGTCCATCCCTCTGGACGGCATCGTCATCGTCGCCTCCCCCCAGGAGCTGGTGGGCATGGTGGTGGAGAAGGCCGTGAAGATGGCCGAGATGATGGAGGTCCCCATCGTGGGTCTGGTGGAGAACATGAGCTATGTGGCCTGCCCGGACTGCGGAAAGAGGATCTACCTCTTCGGCCAGGGCAAGACCGCCGAGGCCGCGGAGCGCCACCATCTGCCCGTGCTGGCGGAGATGCCCATCGACCCGGCCCTGGCCGCCCTCACCGACGCCGGGGATATCGAGTCCTTCCAGGGCACCTGGCTGGAGACCGCTGCCGACAAGCTGGAGGGCAAATAATGACAACGCCGCGCTGTGTCTTCCGCAGTGCGGCGTTTTCCCTCTTTTTTGTCCGTCCTATGCAAATTTGACAGGAGAAAAAATGCAGATTTGTGGGCAAAAACAGTTGCAAATTCCGATAGGATTCGAGATAATAGGAATTAGGTCAATTTTATCATAAACTTTGTGAAAAAATAGAGATCAAGGGGGAAATTCCCATGCAGGAACTGAAAGAGCGCATCGTGAAAGAGGGCAAGGTGCTGCCCGGCAACATCATCAAGGTGGACGGCTTTCTGAACCACCGCATCGACACGGACCTGATGGATGACATCGCCGCGGAGTTCGGCAAGCACTTCAACATGGATGAGGTGACCATGATCCTCACCGCCGAGGCCAGCGGCATCGCCCTGTCCGCCATCGTGGCCCACCACTTCCACAAGCCCATGAT
>CALWOF010000116.1 GCA_944382995.1 uncultured Oscillospiraceae bacterium
GTGCTGAAGCTCTCTGAGGAAGTCGAGATCGTCGGCCTGAGCGACGAGAAGAAGAAGACCGTCGTCACCGGTATCGAGATGTTCCACAAGCTGCTGGACTTCGCTGAGGCCGGCGACAACATCGGCGCCCTGCTGCGCGGCATCGACCGCAACGGCATCGAGCGCGGCCAGGTCCTGGCCAAGCCCGGCTCCATCCACCCCCACACCAAGTTCAAGGGCCAGGTCTACGTCCTGACCAAGGACGAGGGCGGCCGTCACACCCCCTTCTTCAACAACTATCGTCCCCAGTTCTACTTCCGCACCACCGACGTCACCGGCGTCATCTCCCTGCCCGAGGGCACCGAGATGTGCATGCCCGGCGATAACGTCGAGATGAGCGTGGAGCTGATCACCCCCATCGCCATTGAGAAGGGCCTGCGCTTCGCTATCCGTGAGGGTGGCCGTACCGTGGGTTCCGGCGCTGTCACCGACATCATCGAGGGCTGAGCCCTTCCCTGATGAGGTCACAGACCCCACAAGGCTGACAAAAGGACTGCCGCTGAAAAGCGGCAGTCCTTTTTTGCGCGCACGGCGGGCAGCCGCTGCCCG
The DNA here is from genome assembly GCA_944382995.1 of uncultured Oscillospiraceae bacterium. GTDB lineage: Bacteria > Bacillota > Clostridia > Oscillospirales > Oscillospiraceae > Oscillibacter. Next base: position 589 of record CALWOF010000116.1, read on the forward strand.
GCAGCTGCGGGCGGTCAGTCCGCCGTCTCCGGGTAGACCAGGGTGTCCTGGAACCCGTCCGCCCCGGCGCAGAGGATGTCGCCCGCCACCGGCCGGCCCTGGCACACATAGAGATTGGCCTGGACGCCCTCCGCCCGGCCGGGGTAGTTGGTGACGGTGTAGGTGTACCGGGATACCTGCTCGCCGCAGCAGGCGGCCAGATCAAAGCCCTGGGCGCTCTGGAGCTCGTTGTAGGTGAGGTAGGGCTCCTCCAGCTCCGCCGGAAGCAGGAACTGCAGCGTCTCCACCGGCTCCGCCTCCACCTGCCAGCCAAGGGACTCCAGGTAGGCCACCCGGTCGCCGTTGTCCTCCAGCTGTACCTCCGCCGCCTCCCGGCTGTCGGCGCGGCCGGCCAGCAGCACCGCGGCGGCCATCAGCGCGCCCAGCAGCAGCACGGCCAGGACGGCCGCGGTCTTCTTTTTGGGTACCCGTGCGGTCCAAATCAGCATGTTGCATCCCTCCTGCATCTTCCTATTCATTTTTCCGCAGAACTATGATAGGATAATACAAAACGGGAAATGGCAGGTGCGGTATGGAAAAGCAGCGGTTGGACAAGATCATCGCCTCCACCGGGCGCTTCAGCCGGAGAGAGGTGAAGCTGCTGGTCCGGCAGGGCCGGGTGCTGGTGGACGGCGTCCCCGCCCGGTCCGCCGAGGACAGGATGGCCCCGGAGACGGCGGAGATCACCGTGGACGGGGAGCGGCTGGCGTGGCGGCGCTACACCTGGCTGATGATGAACAAGCCCGCCGGCGTCCTCTCCGCCACGGAGGACGGCCGGGGGAAAACGGTGCTGGACCTGCTGCCGGAGGAGCTGCGGCGGCGGGAGCTGTTCCCGGTGGGGCGGCTGGACAAGGACACCGAGGGACTGCTGCTGCTGACCAATGAGGGCGGGCTGGCACACGACCTGCTCTCCCCGAAAAAGCATGTGGACAAGGTCTACTACGCCCGCACCGCCGGGGAGCTGGAGGAGGCGGACTGCCGGGCCTTCGCCGCCGGCATGGTGCTGGGAGACGGCCTGGAGTGCCTGCCCGCGGGGCTGGAGATCCTCTCCGCCGGCGCCGGGGGCAGCGAGGCGCTGGTGACGCTGCGGGAGGGCAAGTTCCATCAGGTGAAGCGGATGCTCGCCGCCAGAGGGAAGCCGGTCCTGTACCTGAAGCGGATGAAAATGGGCAATTTGACGCTGGATCCGGCGCTGGAGCCGGGCGAATACCGGTTTTTGACAGAGGAAGAGGTCGCCCTCCTGCGAAATCCCCGGTAGACACGGAGGAAAACTCAAATGTTGCCCAAAAAAAGCAGACGCTTTTTGTTGAAAAAAGAAAAAACATCTTGCAATCTGCCAAATCCAACGGTATAATATATACATTGACAATTTGCACAACGCCCCCACGTGTGATTTTGAGGAGGAGGACGACCATGTCTGGAAGGATTTTTCAAAATGTGGTGCTGCAGCTGAAGGAGAACACGGACCGGACTGTCGGCGTCATTGACGGTGAGGGCGTCGTCATCGCCTGCAGCGAGCTGGCGATGATCGGCCAGCGGTGGGCGGAGCACGTGCCGGTCATCAACGCGGCCGGGGGCGCCATCGTGGCGTCGGAGGGGAAGACCTTCAAGGCCCTCAACGGCTGGGGCGCCCAGTTCGACTACGCGGTGTTCGCCTTCGGCGACAATGAGATCAGCCGCACGGTCTGCGCCATGGCCACCGTGGCCCTCAACGCCGCCAAGTCCTACTATGAGGAGAAGCATGACCGGGGCGCCTTCATCAAGGACATCATCTCCGACAACATCATGCTGGGAGACATCTATGTCCGCGCCAAGGAGCTGCGGGTCACCGCGGACGTGCCCCGGGGCGTCTTCGTGGTCCGCCCCCTGAAGAAGGGGGAGTCCGTGCCCACGGATGTGATCCAGTCCCTGTTCCCGGACCGGCAGAACGACTTTGTCCTGAGCATCGGCGAGGGGGACGTGGTGCTGATCCGGCAGATGCCCGAGGGCACCGGACTCAAGGAGCTCAACAAGATCGCCGCCTCCATTGAGGAGACGCTCCGCTCCGGCGGCGAGCCCACGGTGGTGGTGGGCATCGGCACCGTGGCCGTCCACCTGCGGGACCTGGCCAAGAGCTACAAGGAGGCCCAGATCGCCATCGAGGTGGGCAAGGTCTTCGACACGGAGAAGTACGTCATCAACTATGAGAACCTGGGGATCGGCCGGCTGATCTACCAGCTGCCCACCACCCTGTGCGAGATGTTCCTCCAGGAGGTCTTCAAGAAGAACCCCATCGACGCCCTGGACAAGGAGACCCTCTTCACTATCCACAAGTTCTTTGAGAACAACCTGAACGTGTCCGAGACCGCCCGGAAGCTGTTCGTCCACCGCAACACCCTGGTGTACCGGCTGGAGAAGATCAAGAAGCTGACGGGCCTGGACCTGCGGGAGTTTGACGACGCCATCACCTTCAAGGTGGCCCTGATGGTCAAGAAGTACCTGACCAGCCGGGGCATCGACTCCTGACAGACGGGGTACATATACCGGCGGAACGCGCCGCGGCCAGTGCATCGGCCGCGGCGCTTCTTCTGTCCCGGAAGAACTTGCGCGGATTTTCAAAAGACCGTTGCAATGCGCCGAAAAACCGGATATAATGAGAGCTGCGCTTAGATTATGTCGACCGGCGGGGAGCGATCCCGGCCCGCCGGGCGTGTATCAGCTGCAGCAATCACGGAATCAGACGAGGTGCGGATATGATCCGATTGAAAGACGTGGAGATGGAGTACGACAACGGCACCCGGGCCATCAAGGGGATCTCCCTGACCATAGAGGACGGCGAGTTCGTCTTTCTGGTGGGGCCCTCCGGGTCCGGCAAGTCCACCATCATCAAGCTCCTCACCGGCGAGGTGGAGCCCTGCGCCGGGCGCATCATGATCAACGGCTTTTCCGTCAGCAACATCTCCGAGCGGCAGATCCCCCTGATGCGGCGGACCCTGGGGGTCATCTTCCAGGACTTCCGGCTGATCGAGAAAAAGACCGTGTATGAGAACCTGGAGTTCGTCATGCGGGCGGTGGGGGCCAGCCCCAAGGAGATCCGCAAGCGCATCCCCTACGTGCTGGAGCTGGTGGGCCTGACGGAGAAGACCGGCAGCTATCCCACCGAGCTCTCCGGCGGCGAGCAGCAGCGGGTGGCCATCGCCCGGGCCCTGGTGAACAACCCCAACACCATCATCGCCGACGAGCCCACCGGCAACCTGGACCCGGACCGGTCCCTGGAGCTGATGAGCCTGCTGGTGAAGATCAACCAGCTGGGCACCACCGTGGTGGTGGTGACCCATGAAAAGGACCTGGTGAACCGCTTCGGCAAGCGGGTGGTCACCATCGAATCCGGCCACGTCATCAACGACTCTGTGGGCGGCTATGTGGGAGGACGCATCCATGGCGAGACATAATTTCGGATACTTTGTCCACGAGGGCGTCAGCAA
>CALWOF010000117.1 GCA_944382995.1 uncultured Oscillospiraceae bacterium
TACTGCTCCGACCCGTCCATCTTCGCAAATCCGGACTGCCTGCTGACCAACTCCAACGTCTACGGCGTCACCATCGCTGAGCATGTGGTGATGGTCACCCTCATGCTGCTGCGGCGGATGCCGGAGTACATCGAGATCGTCCGGGACCGCAGCTGGTCCAACCAGCTGTCCATCCGCTCCATCCGGGACAACGAGTTCACCGTCCTGGGCACCGGCGACATCGGCCGGAACGTCGCCGAGCGGATGCGGGGCATGGGGGCCGCGAAGATCGTGGGTCTCAGCCGCAGCGGCCGTCCCCACCCGGCCTTTGACGAGGTTTACCCCATCTCCGCCCTGGACGAGGTCCTGCCCCGGACGAGGATCCTGGTGATGGCCCTGCCCGGCACGCCGGAGACGGTCCACATCCTGGACCGGCGGCGGATTGCCCTGCTGCCCGCCGACGCCTGTGTCATCAACGTGGGCCGGGGCACCGCCCTGGACCAGGCGGCCCTGGCGGAGGCGCTGAACGCCGGAAAGCTGGCCGGCGCCGCCCTGGACGTGATGGTCCCGGAGCCCCTGCCCAAGGACGATCCCCTGTGGGATGCCAAAAACCTCATTATCACCCCCCACGTCTCCGGCAACATGACCCTGGGCTACACCTGCGACCGGAACGTGGAGCTGTTCTGCGAGGACCTGAAAAACTACGCCGCCGGCCGGCCCCTGGCGGGACTGGTGGACCGCAGGCGGGGGTACTGAGCAGTCCGCAAGCGAAAATTGCAGCATTGCCCGCTGGCAGCGGCAGACTTCCCGGCAGTTTCGTGATATGCTGGAGCTGTCTAAGAAAGGAGTTTTGCCCATGACCATCGGTGAAAAAATCGCCCTCCGGCGGCGGACTGCCGGGCTCTCCCAGGAGGCGCTGGCCGCGCAGCTGGGTGTCTCCCGTCAGGCGGTCAGCCGCTGGGAGACCAGCGAGTCCCTCCCGGATGCGGAGAAAATCGTTCAGCTGTGTCAGATCCTTGGCGTCTCTGCCGACGAGCTGCTGATGGAAAACACTCCGCCCTCTTCCGGGGGCAACGGGAACCCTCCCGGTCCGGTGCCCTCCGGACGGCAATGGGCCAGCCTGGCCGCGGCGCTTCTGCTTCGTTTGGGAGGTCTGTGCGTGCTGGCGACCTTGCTAGCGCTCTTCTATTCCGTGTGGGATTTTTGCCAGCGGCTCGGACATTCTGTCTGGTACTGGCTCTTAATGGTTTGTTTGGCGGCTGGTACGGCCTTCTTTTGGCCGTTGGGATCGGTATGATGATCACCGGTATCACGATCCGGGTTTGGCTCCGAAAAAACGGGTCTGTACAGCCGCTCTGATTTGGAAAGGAATGATTGCAATGAACAACTTCACCTTCTACGCCCCCACCCTCTTCGCCTTCGGCGACGGAGAGGAGAAGAACACCGGCGCCCTGGTGCGCCGGTTCGGCGGCACCCGGGTGCTGCTGGTCACCGGCGGCGGCTCCGTCCGCCGCAACGGCGCTTACGACGCCGTCACCGCCTCCCTGGAGGAGGCCGGCATCCCCTACGCCGAGCTCTCCGGCGTCCAGGCAAACCCCCGCAGCGGCAAGGTCTACGAGGGCATCGACATCGTCCGGCGGACCGGGGCGGACTTCCTGCTGGCGGTTGGCGGCGGCAGCGTCATCGACACCGCCAAGGCCATCGGCTTCGGCGCCCTGTACAAGGGGGACTTCTGGGACTTCTTCACCGGAGCCGCCAAAATCGAAAAGACGCTGCCCGTGGGCGTGGTGCTGACCATCGCCGCCGCCGGCAGCGAGGGGTCCGACAGCTGCGTCATCACCCAGGAGCGGGGCAATCTCAAGTGGGGCTGCCCCAAGACCGACGTGATCCGCCCCAAGTTCGCGGTGCTGGACCCCCGCTTCACCTGCTCCCTGCCCGCCTATCAGACCGCCTGCGGCGCGGTGGACATGATGGCCCACATCATGGAGCGGTATTTCACCAACACCCCCGACGTGGCCCTGACGGACCGGCTGTGCGAGGCCCTGCTGAAAACGGTCCTGGACGCGGCCCCCAAGGCCATCGCCGACCCCAACGACTACGCCGCCCGGGCGGACCTGATGTGGACGGGCATGCTGGCCCACAACAACTCCTGCGGCGTGGGCCGGGATCAGGACTGGGCCAGCCATCAAATTGAGCACGAGCTCTCCGCCTTCTACGACTGCGCCCACGGCGCGGGCCTGGCGGTGATCCTGCCCGCCTGGCTGGAGTACGTGCTGCCCCACGATCCCGTCCGGCTGGCTCAGTTCGCCGTGCGGGTCTTCGGCTGCGAGATGGACTTTGCCCACCCGGAGCTCACTGCCCGGGCGGGCATCGAGAAGCTGTGCCTGTTCTTCCACTCCCTGGGCATGCCCATCACCTTTGAGGAGCTGGGCGCCAAGGTCCGGGACATCCCGGACATGGTGGCCCACCGGGCGGAGAAGCCCGGCGGCTTCCCCTTCGGCGGCTTTGTGAAGATCCAGCCCGCCGACATGGAGGCCATCCTGCGCCTGGCCGCCGGCGAGGTCCAGTAACGGCGCGTGTGCGATGCAGGGCGCCCGGGGAACTCCCCGGGCGCCCTTGTGTGTTCGTCTTTGTTACCGGAACTCCCGGGGGCTCATGTGGAAGGCGCTCCGGAAGGCCCGCAGGAAGGCGGTGTACTCCCGGAAGCCGGCCTGCTCGGCCGCCTTCATCACCGGCACGCCGGAGCGGATCAGCTCCGCCGACCGCAGCACCCGCTTCTGGCTGATATACTGGTGGACCGAATAGCCCGTGAGCGCCTTGAACCGGTGCATGAGGTAATAGCGGCTGATGAAAAACCGGGCCGCCAGACCGTCCACCGTCAGCTCCTCCCCCAGGTGGGAGACGATGTAGCGCAGGACCTCCTCCATCTTCGGGTCCCGGCGGTAGCTGTCCGTCTCCTCCTGGGCGGTGCGGGAGCGCAGCACGTCCCGGTTGACGTCGATGAGCAGCTGCTGACACAGGGTATCCGCCAGCCGGGCGGCGCCGAAGCCGGTGTCCCGCAGGGCCTCCTCCAGCTGCTGGATGCGCTGCATATAGCGCAGCCGCCGCTCCCCGTCGAAGCGCAGCAGGTGGAACCCCCGCTCCCGGGCGGTGGCAAAGCAGGCGTCCAGCGGCTCGCCCGGGTCGCTGCGTGCCTCCAGCCAGGCCTGACCCAGCCAGATCACCACCCGCTCGTAGGGCGCGCCGGGGTCGATGACCGGCCGGTGGATCAGATCCCGGCTCACCAGCAGCAGATCCCAGGGCCGGAGAAAGTAGGTGACGCCCTCCACCACATAGGTCACGTTCCCGCCCAGCACCAGTACCAGCTTGTCAAAGGCGTGGTAGTGATAGTCCACCTGCGGGGCCTCGCTGTCCCGCAGATGGAAGAGCCGGAAGTCCTCTTTCAGATATCCCCGCCTGTCGATGCCGTCCCGGTCCATGGCCGCGCCCCCTCTCTGTTCCGGGACATCATACCACATCCCGCCGATTTACACAACCGACCCCCCGGAAAATCCCCCGGATTCGTCCGGAAATGGGGGAAGTGCCGATTGAGTTTTCCCCCGGGATTTGCTATACTGTGAAAAGCATGGAAGGCAATCTGCGCCAAGGAGGGACCGCCATGAGCCGCGCCGATGCGATTTTCATTCAGAACTGCCGGGACATCCTGGACCACGGCGTCTGGGACACCGATCAGACCGTCCGCCCCCGCTGGGAGGACGGCACGCCCGCCCACACTGTCAAACGGTTCGGCATCGTCAACCGCTATGACCTGCGGGAGGAGTTCCCCATCCTCACCCTCCGCCGCACCTACTGGAAGACGGCGGTGGACGAGCTGCTGTGGATCTGGCAGAAGAAGTCCAACAACATCCGCGACCTGCGGGGCCACATCTGGGACCAGTGGGCGGACGAGACCGGCTCCATCGGCAAGGCCTACGGCTACCAGCTGGGGGTGAAGCACCACTACCCGGAGGGGGACATGGACCAGGTGGACCGGGT
>CALWOF010000118.1 GCA_944382995.1 uncultured Oscillospiraceae bacterium
GGGGCGTGGGAGGTCATTTCCATCAAGGAACACCCGTAGCCATCTGCTGGCACAGTCCACCTCGACTGCCCCGGTAGCGCGTAGCGACTGCGCAGCCGTTGGCGGCTTTGCCGCCTTACGCTGGACAGCCGTTCGCGGCTTCGCCGCGCTACGGATGTCGCGTCCCCCTTGCGGGCAAGCGGAACGCGCGGAGGGAGGAACCAGTGGAACACTGGTGACGGAAATACTGGGAGCGCCGCAGCGCGAGACAGTAAAAGAGAAGCAGCCCAAATGCGTTCTTGCACCCCGACGAGGTCGGCACCATCCGCCACGGGACAGCAGTACCGACTTCGCAGAAGATTGTAGCGTGCCCGAAGGCAAGGCAAAATCGACGCTTGCACCGATTCGCCGACCCCCGTCGCGCGCGGAGGGCCACTGCACCGAAGCGCGCCTAAGCGCCTTTTTCTCTTCCACCGGGCGCGGCCCATTCTCTTTTTGATGTCTCAAACCAGGGCCCCCGCCGCGCCCCGCGCGGTGGGGAGAGGAGGCGCAGCGGAGGGAGCGAGACCTGGCCCTGCGGGCCGGGGCGAACGATCCGAAGCTTGTGCCGACGACAATGGGGGGCGCATCCCTCGTGGAAACGGCCCTCTGCTGGAGCAGATACCCCCGGGCGGCAGATTGCCGCCCCTACGGTCCCACCGCAGGCCATCCCGCCGGGCCGATGAGGGCATCGGTCCCTACAGATGCAGCACTCCCTTTAAGGATTGTATTTCCCCGGGAAATCCGGTACAATGGGGGCACGAAATGATCCGACAGACAAAGGAGGACGTGCCCATGCGTCTGGTATCCTGGAACGTCAACGGCCTGCGGGCCTGCCTGAACAAGGGCTTTCTGGACTTCTGCGCCTTCGCCGGCGCGGACGTCATCTGCCTGCAGGAGACGAAGATGCGCCCGGAGCAGGCGGACTTCGACCTGCCCGGCTACCACCGCTACTGGAACAGCGCCGACAAGGCCGGCTACTCCGGCACCGCCGTGTTCACAAAGCAGGAGCCGCTGGATGTCACCTATGACTTCGGCATCGACGAGCACCGGCACGAGGGCCGGGTCATCACGGCGGAGTACCCGGACTTCTATCTGGTGTGCTGCTACACCCCCAACTCCAAGGACCAGCTGGCCCGGCTGGACTACCGCATGGCCTGGGAGGACGACATCCGGGACTATCTGCTGGAGCTGGACGCCCAGAAGCCGGTGGTGTACTGCGGGGACCTGAACGTGGCCCATGAGGAAATCGACATCAAGAACCCCGGCCCCAACCGCCGGAACCCCGGCTTCACCGACGAGGAGCGGGAGAAGATGACGCGGCTGCTCTCCAGCGGCTTCACCGACACCTTCCGCTATCTCTATCCGGACAGGACCGGGGCCTACTCCTGGTGGAGCTACCGCTTCAATGCCAGGAAGAACAACGCCGGGTGGCGGATCGACTACTTTATCGTCTCTGACCGGCTGAAGGACAAGATCCAAAACGCCGACATCTGGAGCGAGGTGCTGGGCAGCGACCACTGCCCGGTGGTGCTGGAGCTGGACATCTGACGGGCAAATTTTGTGACATTTGCCGTCGACATTTCCGCCGAATCGGCGTATAAAGAGGATGACATCAGCAGCGGCCCTGATAGGGCCCTGTGCCAAAACAAGGAGTGACCCTCATGACAGAACCCATGAAATACGGACAGACGGAATTTGAAGTTCATCTGCCCCCGGAGCTGATCGCCGCAGAGCTGGAGCCCAACCAGGTGGATCTGCCTCAGCGGACCACGGCGGAGCACATCCGCTGGGCCCTGGACCATCCCATCGACTCCGCCCCTTTGAAGGAACTGGTGAAGGCCGGCGACAAGGTCTGCGTCGTCATCTCCGACGTGACCCGCCGCTGGCAGGCGCCGGACACCTATCTCCCCATCCTCATCGGGGAGCTGGAGGCCGCCGGCGTCCGGGACGAGGACATCCTCATTCTCTCCGCCACCGGAACCCACCGCCGCCAGACGGAGGAAGAGCACATCGGCCTGGTGACCAAGCCGGTGTACGACCGGATCCGGGTGGAGGACCACGTCTGCACGGACCAGGACAACCTGGCCTATGTGGGCACCACCAGCCGGGGCACCCCCGTCTGGCTGGACAAGCGGGCCCTGGCCTGTGACAAGATCATCCTCACCGGCGGCGTGGTGTACCACTTCATGGCGGGCTTCGGCGGCGGCCGCAAGAGCATCCTGCCGGGCATCGCCGGCCGTGAGACCATTATGAAAAACCACAACCTGGCCCTGAATCCCGGCATCGGCAGCGGCTCCAACCCCAATGTCCGCAGCGCCAACATGAACGCCGCCAACCCGGTCCACGCCGACATGATGGAGGCCTGCTCCATGGTCCGCCCCACGTTTTTGCTGAACGTGGTGGTGAATGACGAGCAGGAGATCATCGCCGCCTTTGCCGGCAACTGGGTCACCGCCCACCGGGCGGCCTGTGATCTGGTGGACCGGATGTACGGCGTGCCGGTGAAGGAGAAGACCCCTCTGGTCATCGCCAGCGCCGGCGGCTATCCCAAGGACCTGAATTTCTACCAGACCATCAAGACCCTCTCCAACGCCCTGGAGGTGGTGGCCGACGGCGGCACCCTGATCCTGGTGACCAAGTCGGAAGAGGGCTTCGGCAGCGAGGATACCCAGCGGCAGATCGCAGGCTTTGCCACCATGGAGGAGCGGGAGAAGGACCTGCGGGAGAACTTCTCCATCGGCGCCTTCATCGGCTACCTCTTTGCCGAGAGCGCCGAAAAGTACCACATGATCGCCGTCACCGACATGGCCCAGGAGGACTTCGGCACCGCCAGGATCCACGTGGTCAAGACCCTGGACGAGGCACTGGAGCTGTCTCGCCGGCTCAACGGCGGCCGGGACCTGCGGGCCACGCTGCTGCCCCACGGTGCCAACACCCTCCCCAAATTCCAGTCATGACGCCCTGCTTGCAGACCGGGAAGCCGAGACCGCTTCCCGGTCTGCGCCTTTTCGGCAGCGCGGCGGCGCCTCAGCTCAGCAGGGCATTCATCTCCTCGATCTCCAGATCCTGCAGGGCCCAGTTGATGCCGTAGCCCACCACCTTGGAAAGGTCCCGCACCTGCTGGTCGATGTCCCGGGTGGTGACCATGAAGGCCTCATGCTCCCCCCGCAGCCGGTCCTCGTCCACCTTCTCTGCGCCGGACTCCTCCAGAATGTCCGCCGCCAGGGTGGCGGAGTCCACCACCGTGGGCACGCCGATGGCAAACACCGGCACCCCCAGCGTCTCCTGATTCAATGCCGCCCGGTGGTTCCCCACGCCGGAGCCGGGGATGATGCCCGTGTCGCTGAGCTGCACCGTGGCGCACACCCGGCCGCACCGGCGGGAGGCCAGGGCGTCGATGGCCAGGACCATGGCGGGCTGGACCTCCGCCACCAGGCCCCGCACCGCCTCGGCGGACTCCACGCCGGTGGTGCCCAGCACGCCGGTGCGGAAGGCCGAGACCTGCCGGAATCCGGCGAATTGCCTGGGCATGGCGGAGAGCAGGTGCCGGGTGATCAGCACGCTGTCCAGCGCCAGGGGGCCCACGGCGTCCGGCGTCATGGCGGCGTTGCCCAGACCCACCACCAGGGCGGAGCCCTCCGGCGGCAGCAGGGCCTTCAGCTCTGTGCCCACGGCCCGGACGGCCCGCTCGAAAAAGTCCGCCTTCCGCTGCCAGAAGGTGGTGAGGTCGATGGTGAAGTAGCTGCCCCGGGGCTTGCCCAGAGCCTCCTCGCCCCGGTGGTCCAGGATGTCCACCCGAGTGACGGGATAGCCCTCCAGCTTCCGCTTGGTGGCTTTCACTCCCATGAGACGGGTGGTCCGCTCCGCGGACTCCTGCCAGAGCTCCCGGGCCTCCAGGGCCAGGTC
>CALWOF010000119.1 GCA_944382995.1 uncultured Oscillospiraceae bacterium
GTGACGGTGTCCACCCTCCACGGCTGCCCGCCGGACGAGATCGAGCGGATCGCCAGCTACCTGCTGGAGAAGAAGCACCTCCACACCTTCGTCAAATGCAATCCCACCATCCTGGGGTACGAGACCGCCCGGTCCATTCTGGACTCCATGGGCTACGACTATATCGCCTTTGACGACCACCACTTCAAGGAAGACCTGCAGTACACCGACGCGGTGCCCATGTTCCACCGTCTACAGGCCCTGGCGGACCGGGAGGGGCTGGAGTTCGGCCTGAAGCTCTCCAACACCTTCCCGGTGGACGTGAAGGCCGGGGAGCTGCCCAGTGAGGAGATGTACATGGCAGGCAAGTCCCTCTTCCCCCTGACCACCGCCATGGCCGCCCGGATCGCCAGGGAGTTCGGCGGGAAGCTGCGCCTCTCCTACGCCGGCGGCGCCGACGCCTTCAACATCGACAAGCTGTTCGCGTGCGGCATCTGGCCCATCACCATGGCCACCACGGAGCTGAAGCCCGGCGGCTACCAGCGGTTCACCCAGATCGGCGACAAGCTGGACGCTCTGGACTTCAAGCCCTTCACCGGCGTGGACGTGGGCGCCATCGAGGCCCTGAGCCTCGCCGCCCGGTCCGACAAGTACCACGTGAAGGCCATCAAGCCCCTGCCCCGCCGCAAGCTCTATGAGAAGGTCCCCCTGGTGGACTGCTTCACCGCCCCCTGCAAGGGCGGCTGCCCCATCGGCCAGGACATCCCGGAGTATATCGAGCTGTGCCGGAAGGGGGAGTACGCCTCCGCCCTGCGGCTCATCACCGAGAAGAACCCCCTGCCCTTCATCACCGGCACCATCTGCGCCCACAACTGCATGACCAAGTGCACCCGGAATTTCTATGACAAGCCCGTCAACATCCGGGCCACGAAGCTGGTGGCCGCCGAGAAGGGCTATGACGAATACGTCTCCAAGCTCAGGGCCACCGTGCCGGTGACCGACGGCCGGAGGGTGGCCGTCATCGGCGGCGGGCCCGCCGGCATGGCGGCGGCTTACTTCTGCGGCCGGGCGGGCATCCCCGTCACGATTTTCGAGCGGGAGGGCTGCCTGGGCGGCGTGGTCCGGCAGGTGATCCCCGCCTGGCGCATCAGCGACGACGCCATCGACCGCGACGTGGCGTTGATGTTCAAGATGGGCGTTGACGTGAAGCTGAACACCGAGGCCCCCTCCGTGGCGGAGTTGAAGGCCATGGGCTACACCCACATCTTCTTCGCCGTGGGCGCCTGGAAGGCCGGGAAGCTGGACATCCCCGGCAATGTGGTGCCGGTCATCCAGTGGCTCAAGGACATGAAGGCCGGCAGGGAGGTTCCCCTGGGCCATGTGGCTGTGGTGGGCGGCGGCAACACCGCCATGGACGCCGCCCGGGCCGCCCTGCGGGCGGGGGCGAAGTCCTCCACCCTGGTGTACCGCCGGACGAAGAAGTATATGCCCGCCGACGCGGAGGAGCTGGAGCTGGCCATCGCCGACGGCGTGGCGTTCCTGGAGCTGGTGGCCCCCGTGGAGCAGAAGGACGGCAGGCTCATCTGCGAGAAGATGAAGCTGGGCGACCCGGATGAGAAGGGCCGCCGGAAGCCCGTTCCCACCGGCGAGACGGTGGAGATCCCCTGCGACACCGTAGTGTCCGCCGTGGGCGAGAAGGTGGACAGCGAGATCTTCACGAAAAACGGCATCGCCGTGGACCAGCGGGGCATCCCGGACTTCAAGACCAACCTGGAGGGCGTCTACGTGGGCGGCGACGCCATGCGGGGCCCCGCCACGGTGGTGGAGGGCATCGCCGACGCCCAGTACTTCGCCAACGCCGTCATCGGAGCGGCCCACAGCTTCTCCATCCCCGGCAAGGCCGTGGCCACCCGGGAGGAGGCCGTCGCCAAGAAGGGCATCCTCTGCGAGAGCGCCAAGTGCGAGGGCGACCGGTGCCTGACCTGCAACGTGGTGTGCCAGGTCTGCGCCGACGTGTGCCCCAACCGGGCCAACGTGGTCATCGAGCTTCCCGACGGCCGCCATCAGATCCTCCACGTGGACCGGATGTGCAACGAGTGCGGCAACTGCGCCGTGTTCTGCCCCTACGACTCCGCCCCCTACCGGGACAAGTTCACCCTGTTCCTGACCCGGGAGGGCTTTGACGAGAGCATCAACAACCAGGGCTTCCTGCCCCTGGGCGGGAAGAAGGTGCTGGTGCGGCTGAACGGAAAGGTGTTCGAGGCGGACCTGGACGCCAAGAACGACCTGCCCGCCGACATCGAGGTGTTCATCTGGACGGTGCTCACCAAGTACGCCTATCTGCTGGGATAACTGGAACGGAAAAAGCCGGAGGCCCATGGGCCTCCGGCTTTTTTGCCGCCATGTCCCTTCAGTTCCGCCGGGGCAGGACGCCCCCGGTGAGGACCCCCGTACACAGAAGATAGATCCCCACCTGGAGCACCAGCGCCGCCAGTCCGAACCCCGCCTCCGCCGTCAGCAGGAGGACGATCCCCTGGGCGGCGGTGTAGAGCAGGGCCACGATCCGGCCCGCCCGCCGGCGGCGGAGGTCTGCCTCTCCGCCAAATCCCAGGAACAGCCGCACGGCGCAGTAAGCAGCCGCCGCCAGAAAGAGGACCAGCAGAGGCAGGTCCCGCGTCTTTCCCAGCTGGACATACCAGGCGGTCTGGCCAACGCCGTACAGGGCCGCCGCCACTCCGGCGGCGTACCGGCGGGAGAACCGGGCGGCGACCCCCTCCCGCCGCCGGAGGGCCGGCTGTGCCAGCAGCCACAGCCCCGCCAGCGCCGCTGCCGCCCACAGGGCGAAGAGCCATTCCACGCCGTGCAGCTTCAAAAAGCCGGCCAGGCCGGTGTAGACATGCACCCACTCCACGCCCGCCGGCGCCTCGGACACCACGGCCGGAAAGACAGCGCTCAGGATCCCCATGACCACCAGCCCTGTGACGCCGGCGCCGGTGGCGAGGCCCCCGGCCAGATACCACTTCCGGTCCCCGGAGGCGGGCGCCCCGGCGGAGGGCTGTTCCGCCTGATCCTCCCAGCCCCGGGCCTCGTCCAGCAGCCAGTCCACGCTGACGCCGAAATATTTCGCGCAGGGCAGCAGCTTGGCCCCGTCCGGCAGGGCCGTTCCCTGCTCCCAGCGGCTCACCGCCTGGCGGGAGACGCCCAGGGCGTCCGCCAGAGCCTCCTGGCTCAGGCCCTCCCGCCGGCGCAGCCGCAGGAGCTTCTCGGCAAAGGTCATGGGCCTTCCCCTCCCTTTCCTTTGAATGGCTCCATCATACCAGATGACAGCGGGAAAGTCCACCGCGGGGACCTGACACGGCCGCAACCAAACGCAACATCTCCTCCAAAAAAGTTTTTTCTCTCCCTTTGCAGCAATCCCGCCCCCTGCCGGGTATTCCTGGTAGAAGGAGGTGATCGCATGCCCGACACCGCCGAGGCCGTGGAGCGATACGGCTCCGCAGTCTACCGGCTGGCCTATGCCATGACCCGCTCTCGCAGCGACGCGGACGACGTGTTCCAGGAGGTCTTTCTCCGGTTCCACCGGTCCGCACCGGTTTTTGAAAACGAGGCGCACCGGCGCGCCTGGCTCCTGCGGGTGACGGCCAACTGTGCCCGAAGCCTGCTCTCCTCCCCCTGGCGGAGGCGGGCCCTCCCGCTGGAGGACGTCTACGCGTACACAGACCCGGAATCGTCGAATGTGGATGCGGCCATGGCCCGGCTGCCCGGCAAATACCGGGCCGTCGTCCACCTGTTCTATTACGAGGGGTATCAAACGGAGGAGATCGCCCGGATCCTGGGCCGGTCTCCCTCCACTGTCCGGGCGCAGCTGACCCGGGCCCGTCAAAAACTGCGTGAATTGCTGAAGG
>CALWOF010000120.1 GCA_944382995.1 uncultured Oscillospiraceae bacterium
CCCAGCATCCCCTCGTCGTTGTGGGAGCCGATGTTGACGATGCTGCCGGTGCGGCGCTTGTACATCTCCCGGGCCACGGCCTGGCTCATGAAGAACAGGCCCTTCAGGTTCGTGTCCATGATGCGGTCGTAATCCGCCTCCTCCACGTCCAGCAGGCCCTCCCGCTTGTTGACGCCGGCCACGTTGAACAGCACGTCGATCTTGCCGTATTTGGCGACGACCTCATCCACACAGGCGCGGATGCTGTCCAGATCCGTGATGTCCAGCTTGTGGACGGAGGCGGTGCCGCCCTCGGCGTTGATCCGGTCCGCCAGGGGCTGGCACTTGGCGGGGGTGCGGTTGCACATGGCCACCTCCGCGCCGGCGCGCAGCAGGCCCTCGCTGATGGCCAGGCCGATGCCGCCGCCGGCGCCGGTGACCAGGATGGTCTTGCCCTTCAGGCTGAAGATGGAGCTGAGATAGGTCTCGGGATTCAGTGCCATAGAGTGATTCTCCTTTCACCCGGCCGCCGCGGCCCGCCCGGAACCGCGCCCGCCCCGGCCAAAACGGCCGGGGCGGGAACGTGTCTGCCGGAGCGGAGGCGCCGGCGGCCTGTCAAGTTGTTCCCGCAGTTCGTGTTCAGCCGCGTGGCGGCGTGACCCGCCGCAGGAATCGGTTCACGGTCGGATCTTACTCCAGGCCGGCGCCCTTCATGGCGGAGAGGGCGTGGTCGGTGTAGAGCTTGTAGAAGCCCTTGCGGGGCTCGCGGGGGATGATGCCGGCCTTGGAGCGCTCCTCCAGCACCTTGGTGGCCTCCTCCACAGAGCAGGGGACACCGTGGATGCCGGTCAGGTTGATGGTCCGGTTCTCCACGCTGTAGGAGATCAGGTCGCCCTCCTCGATGAAGGCGATGGGGCCGCCGGCGGCAGCCTCGGGGCTGACGTGGCCGATGGCGGCGCCGCGGGTGGCACCGGAGAAGCGGCCGTCGGTGATCAGGGCCACGGAGCCGTTGATCCGCTCGTCGCAGACGATGGCCTCGGTGGTCATCAGCATCTCGGGCATGCCGCAGCCGCGGGGGCCCTCATAGCGGATGATGACGACCTCGCCGGGGTTGATCTTGTTGTCCACTACGGCGTCGTGGGCGTCCTCCTCGGAGTTGAACACGCGGGCCACGGCGTTGACCACCTCGCGCTGGTTCATGGCGCAGGCGGAGTACTTCAGCACGGAGCCCTCGGGGGCGATGTTGCCCTTCAGGATGGCCACGGAGCCCTTCTCAGGGGCCTTCTCCACGGGGAAGATCACCTGGTCGCGGGTCAGGCCATAGTTGGCCAGGTAGCCCAGGTTGCGGTTGAACCAGTTGTCCTTGTGCAGGTCCTCCAGGTTCTCGCCCAGGGTCTTGCCGGTGACGGTCATCACGTCCAGATCCAGCATGTCGCGGAGCATCCACTGCACCATGGGCACGCCGCCGGCGAACCAGAAGGACTCGGTCAGGTGCTTGCCGGAGGGATTGATGTTGCCCAGGTGGGGCACCTGATGGTTGATCTCGTCGAAGAGCTCGATGGGCAGGTCATAGCCCAGCTCCCGGGCGATGGAGGGCAGATGGATGGTGGCGTTGGTGGAGCCGCCGATGGCGCTGTGAACGATGATGGCATTGCGGAAAGCGGCGGGTGTCATGATCTGGGAGGGGGTGATGTTCTTCTCCACCAGCTCCATGATCTTCCGGCCGGCATAGCGGGCGTACTGGAGCAGATCGCGCATGGTGGCGGGCACCAGGGCGGCGCCGGGCAGGGTCATGCCCAGGGCCTCGGCCACGCACTGCATGGTGGAGGCGGTGCCCAGGAAGGTGCAGGCGCCCACGGAGGGGCAGCCGGTGAGCTTGTAGTCCCGGACCTCCTGCTCGGTGATGGCGTCCTTGCGCTTCTGGCGCAGGGAGATGTCGCCGGCCACCAGGGAGGTGGTCTGGTTGGGGCCGGGGCGCATGGAGCCGCCGGGCATGAAGATGGTGGGCACGTTCATCCGGGCCGCCGCCTTCAGGTGGGCGGGGATGGACTTGTCGCAGCTGGAGGCCAGGATGATGCCGTCCCAGGGCACCGCGGAGGCGTGGACCTCCACCATGTTGGCGATGGCCTCCCGGGAGGCCAGCACCACGTTCATGCCGTCATGGCCCTGGGCGCAGCCGTCGCAGATGTCGGTGGCGTAGTACTTGGCAGGCTTGCCGCCGCACTGATACACGCCGTAGACCGCCTGCTCCACCATCTGGTTGAGGTGCGTGCTGCCGGGGTGGGAGTCGCCGTAGACGCTCTCCACCATGATCTGGGGTCTGAGGATGTCGGTATCCTCCCAGCCGCTGCCCATTTCCAGGGCGTCGAACTGGGCCCACAGCATCCGGTCGTCATGGCTCTTCTGGATCATAAATGATTCTCCTTTTTTCAAAATAGGGGGTCTCAAAAAACAAGAGGCGGCCGTCTTTTTCAAGACCGGCCGCCTCTTTCAAGCCGCAAAGCGCTGCCTTTTCCGGAGACAGAAATCAACGGCCAGGGGGTACGGGATCAGTGCAGCACACCCACGGTGTTCAGGATGAACACCAGGATGAAGCCGATCACGCCGGCCACAGCGTCCGGAATGGTGATGTACTTCAGGCCCTGCTTCAGGTCCAGGTTGAAGAACTTGCTGACCACCCAGAAGCCGGAGTTGGTCACGTGGTTGAAGATCAGGGTGCCGGCACCGATGGCCAGGGCGGTGGAGACGGGCTCCAGGCCCAGCATATCCATCATGGGAGCCACGACGCCCACGGCGGTGACGCCGGCGGTGGTCATGGAGCCCACGGCGGTCATCATGATGGCGCCCACCAGGAACGGGATCAGCAGGCCGGGCACGCCGGAATCCTGGATCAGCAGAGCCAGGTCGTTGATGCCCGGGAAGGACTTGATGACCTGGGAGAAGCCGCCGCCCATGGCGGTGACCAGCAGGGCGATCAGGGCGACCTCCATGCCGCGGGCGATCCAGCTGTTCAGCACGACCTCGCGGAAGCACTCGGGATCCTTGCCGGTGGCGTCCAGGTTGCTCTTGCGGACAGCGGCCTTGTGGCCCAGGGCCAGGAACATGGTGTAGATCACGCCCATGGACAGAGCCACGACCTTGTCGCTGGCGATGGCCACCAGCGTGCGGACGAAGGCGTCATCGGGGGTGGAGTCGGGGATCAGCATGCCCACGAAGGAGCCGCCGGCGATCAGGATGACGGGGATCAGGATGGTCAGGAAGGAGGCGAAGGTGCCGGGCAGATCCTTGTCCTTGATCAGCAGGTCATCCACGCTGTCGGAGTTGGTCTCCTGGATCTCCGCGGTGACCTCGGGCACGGCGGGGATCCACTCCTTGGCGGCCCAGCCGCGCAGGATCAGCCAGGTGGCGAAGAAGGTGATGATGGTGACCAGAATGCCCCAGGAGATGACCAGGCCCAGGTCAGCGGCCAGGGCCACGGACACGGCCAGGATGCCAGGGGTGGGGGGCACCATGGCGTGGGTCAGGTTCAGACCGGTCTGGGTGAAGGAGGCCATGGTGGACATGGAGATGTGCTTGCGCTTGCCCAGAACGTTGGCGATGTTGGAGCAGAGGATGGTGGTGATGTCGCCGAACACGGGGATGGACACCACATAGGCCGTCAGAGACGGGGCCAGCTCCAGGTTCTTGCCCTTGAAGAGGCGGATGAAGAAGTTGGCGATGGACTTGGCGGCGCCGGTGTCCTGCACGCCCATGGCCAGCACGGCGCCCAGGATGATGGGCATACC
>CALWOF010000121.1 GCA_944382995.1 uncultured Oscillospiraceae bacterium
CCCTACCAGGATTTGTACATCCACTTCAATGCTGGGATGCAGCACCTCACCGGCGAGGAGGCCCTGAAGGTGGTCCGGTTCCGCCATAACAACGACGGCTCCGGCTACGGCAGTGAGGACATCGGCCGCATGGAGACCCAGCAGAAATTTCTCAAGGCTGTGGCCCGGCAGACCCTGACTCTCTCCAACCTGGACAAGATCGACGACTTCGTGAAGATCTTCCGGGAGTATGTGGAAACGGACCTGACCCTGGGCAATCTGGCCTGGCTGGGGAAGGAGGCCATCTCCATGGGGGCGGAGAACATCACCTTCTCCACCCTGCCCAACGAGTGGCGCTCCCCGTACATCTACCTGGACCCCGCCGCCACGCTGGAAGTGGTGAACACATACCTGAATCCCTATGTGGAGGACCGGACCATGGAGGATCTGAACATCCCCGCCTGATCCCCCGCCTCTCTTCCCATCCGCTTTCATCCGACCGACAAGGAGGTGCCGTCATGAAAAAACGCATTCCGGCTCTGGCTCTGGCCCTGGCGCTGCTGCTGACCGTCCCCGCCCACGCCGCCCAGGACTCCACCGGCAATTTCATCCGCTTCAAGACCTATACCGGCCAGTTCCCGGACGTGACCGCAGACTCGGTGTTCTACGACAACGCCGCCGCCCTGTATGAGTACGGCCTGTCTGTGGGCAAGACCGACGGCACCTTCGGTCTCCGGGACAACCTGACGGTGGGACAGCTGGTCATCTTCGCCGCCCGCATCCGCAGCCTGTACCGCACCGGGGACCCGGAGGCCGGCCCCGAGACCTTCCGGGGTGGGGACGATGAGTCCACTACCGCCCGGTATCTGCGCTACATGCAGGCAGAGGGCGTGCTGGGCACGGAGCTGGACCGCGCCCTGGGAGATACAGCCACCCGTGCCCAGACCGCCCACGTGCTGGCGAATACCCTGCCGGAGGAGGCCCTGCCTCCGATACACGCCGACATGGTGACCCAGGCCTACGCCAGCCGGCAGTTCATCACCGATGTGACGGAGTACACCCCCTATTATCAGGATATTCTGGAGCTGTACCGCACCGGTGTGTCCATGGGCAGCGACGAAACCGGCTCCTTCCTGCCGGATCAGCCCCTCACCCGGGGCGCGGCGGCCGCCATGCTGACGCGGATGGTGGACCCGTCCCTGCGGGTGACGCCGGACTGGGAGCTGGGAGAGAGCTCCTGGAGCGCCCAGGGCGCCACGCTGGGGGACCTGGTGCCCCTGGGCAGCTACATCCCGGACCCCGCCTCGGCGGAGGAGCTGGATGAGAGCATCCGGTACATGCTCTCCAACAACACCAACGTGCTGGAGCTGTGCTATGACAACATCACCGTCTCCGCCGCCCAGGATGTGATGGAGGCGGCCCTGGCGGGTGTGAAGACCTACTGCGAGCAGTGCTACAACACCGTCAACTGCACCTACTCCACCAACGGCACGCTTACCCTCACCTTCTCCGCCGCCGATGCGGGGGACCGCATCCTCACCTACCGGGACGCGGCCATGGATGCGGCCATCGCCGTCCACGATCAGCTGTGGGAGAGCGGCGCTCTCAACGCCTCCATGAGCGACTATGAGAAGGCCCGGGTCTACTTCGCCTGGATCTGCGACAACTGCGTCTACGACTACGGCGCCGGGGATCACTCCCTGAGCCATATCGCCTACAGTCTGTTTGAGAACGGCACCGCCGTGTGCGACGGCTACACCGGCGCCTACAACATGCTGCTCAAGCTGGAGGGCATCGACTGCACCGCTCTCTCCAACAGCTCCCACATCTGGACCGTGGCCACCCTGGACGGCACGGAATATCACATCGACACCACCTGGGGGGACAGCGGTCCCGCTCCGAACTACGACTATTTTGCCATGACCCCCGAGGTCTCCCGGCAGCACCACAGCTGGTGATCCGAATATGCGCGGCGCCTCCGGCACAATGCCGGAGGCGCCGCTTTTTTTCGATCTGTTTTCTGTTTACAGATGGTGGTCCCGCAGGAGCCGCTTGGCCTGCTCCCACAGCTCGTCGCTGACGGTCTGGACCACCGCCACCCGCTCCACCAGGTCCGGCAGGGCCTTCACCACCTCCGCCTCGATGACCGTCTCGTTGGTCAGGTCCGCGGAAGGGCACCCGGCGCACTGGCCCAGCAGCTTGACATACAGCACCCGGCCCTCCAGGCGGTCGATCTCCAGCTCGCCTCCGTGGGAGCGGAGGGCGGGGCGGACCTTCTCGTCCAGCACAGCCTCGATCCTCTTCAGTTCCTCATTCATGGCGATCCTCCTCAGCGGTATCTCTCTGCTCTTCCGCCTTTGCGGCGGCAATCTCCTCCCGGATGCGGCGGCGGGTGTCGTCGAACAGCAGCTCCCGGTTGTGGCGGTAGTAGGCGTCGCAGCCGAACTGCTCCACGAACCAGGAGGTGTCGTACCCGGCGGTGATCTCCGTGACGAAGATCACCAGCTCCTGACTGTCGCCGAAGGTGGTCTCCAGGAAGCGGAAGGCATTGGTGAACATGGCGCCGGTCTCCTCCGCCAGCTGCTTCCGCCGGGCCACCTCCTCGCCGAACCAGCCCCGGACGGAATCCATGGCCTCCTCCGGAGGCACCGCCTCCCGGTCCAGCCGCTGGCGGTAGTCCTCCAGGGCGTTCATCTCCCGCTGCCCGAGGTCCCGGGACTCCCGGTCCAGCCGGCCGGCCTCCCGGGCCTGCTTCAGTGCGGTGCGCCGCTTCCACAGCAACTGGTCCAGCACCGCCGCCGGCGGGGCGTCGGCGATCTTCTCCCGGAACTCCGTCAGGGCTTTGTGGAGGGCGTCCGTCAGCGCGTCCTGCCGGCGGGTGTTTCGTGCCTCCTCGGAGAGGCGGGAGAGCACCAGCCCCATGACGGAGAGCTTCTCGTCAAAGGGGGCCGCCCGCAGCTCACGGACGGTGATGGGCTCCCAGGTGCCGGAGAGGATGCCCTCCACATGGTAGGTCTTTTGATACTTGTAGAACAGGTCCAGGTAATTGGCAAAGTCCTTGGCAATGCGGGGCATCTGGATGTACTCCCCCACCACCTCCCGGTCCGCCCGGAGCCCCAGCTTCTCATAGGCGTACAGCAGCTCGCTCAGGTCCTCCCAGCCCCGGGCGGTGGCGAACTGCAGCCCGTCCGCCGTATTTTCGATGCGGTAGAAGCTGTCCTTCCTGATGTCAAGATACGAGAGGACGGCCCCGTGGAGGCCCCTCCGCCGGGCGTACTCCTTCCAGACGCCGTAGTCCTCCTCCACATTGATGCGCTTCACCCGGTCCAGCGTCACCACGTCGAAGTCCCGGACGGACTTGTTGTACTCCGGCGGGTTGCCCGCCGCCACGATGAGCCACCCCTCCGGCAGCTTCTGGTTCCCGAAGGTCTTGCACTGGAGGAACTGGAGCATCATGGGGGCCAGGGTCTCGGAGACGCAGTTGATCTCGTCCAGGAAGAGGATGCCCTCCTTCAGGCCGGTGCGCTCCATCAGCCGGTAGACGGAGGCGAGGATCTCGCTCATGGTGTACTCGGTGACGGAGACCTCCTCCCCGCCGTAGGACCGCTTTTCGATGAAGGGCAGGCCGATGGCGCTCTGCCGTGTGTGGTGGGTGATGGTATAGGCCACCAGGCCCACGCCGGTCTCAGCGGCGATCTGCTCCATGATCTGGGTCTTGCCCACGCCGGGCGGGCCCATCAGCAGCACCGGCCGCTGGCGCACCGG
>CALWOF010000122.1 GCA_944382995.1 uncultured Oscillospiraceae bacterium
GCCATAATGCCGATATTGCGGGTATTTTCAAGCGGTGTTTTTCTCGGCATACTGTTTCTCCTAACTTACCAGCGGAAGTGTGCGAAGGCCTTGTTGGCCTCGGCGGTCTTGTGGACTTCCTCGCGCTTCTTCACAGCAGCGCCGGTGTTGTTGGCGGCGTCCATCAGCTCGCCGGCCAGACGCTCAGCCATGGTCCGCTCGCTGCGGGCCCGGGCATAGTTGGTCAGCCACCGCAGACCCAGGGTGGTGCGGCGGGCAGGCCGGACCTCCATGGGCACCTGATAGTTGGCGCCGCCCACGCGGCGGGCCTTGACCTCCAGGCTGGGCATGATATTCTCCATGGCCTGGTTGAACACTTCCAGGGGGTCCTTCTCGGTCTTCTCCTTGATCTGGTCGAAAGCACCGTAGACCACCTTCTGGGCCACGCCCTTCTTGCCGTCCAGCATGACACTGTTGATCAGCCGGGTGACCAGGACGGAGCCGTAAACGGGATCCGGCAGGATCTCTCTCTTGGGAACATTACCTCTTCTGGGCACTATGCTTCCCTCCTTCATAATGATTCTATGATCTCATAGGTACTCAAAAGGCGTATTGCAGCCTTCCGTGGATGCCTGCCAAAGAGGTCGTTCCGGCGCCGGTCCGGCGCCATCTATATAAACCTGTTCGGCAAAGCTCTTGATCTTGCAGACTTACTTCTGCTTGGGCCGCTTGGCGCCGTACTTGGAACGGCCCTGCATACGGCCGGAGACGCCCTGGGTATCCAGCGTACCGCGGATGATGTGGTAACGGACACCGGGGAGGTCCTTGACACGGCCGCCGCGGATCATCACGACGGAGTGCTCCTGCAGGGAGTGACCCACGCCGGGGATATAGGCGGTGACCTCGTAGCCGTTGGTCAGACGCACACGGGCGATCTTACGCAGAGCGGAGTTGGGCTTCTTGGGGGTCGCGGTTCTCACGGCGGTGCAGACGCCTCTCTTCTGGGGAGAAGGCAGGTCGGTGGACTTGTTCTTCAGGGTGTTCAGTCCAAACTGCAGGGCGGGAGAAGTGGACTTGTAGGAAGCCTGTTCTCTTCCTTTACGGACCAGCTGGTTAAAAGTAGGCATTCGGTGTATTTCTCCTTTCTTTCATGATTTCGGCGCCGCATAGCCGCGGCACCCTTTATTTTTTGCGGAACGCCGTGAAGCTATTCCGAAAAAACCAGATTCAGGCGGACAGCACCGCCACCACAGACGCGCCCACGGTGATCCGGCAGGCCTGCCCCAGCTGGGAGAGGGTGTAGTCCGTCTCCACCGGGATGCCTGCCGCCGCGCAGCTGGCGGCCACCGGCTCGGTGATGGCAGGGTCCGCGTCGCAGGCGAGGTACACCCGTTTGGCCCGGCCCTCCCGGATCGCCTTGCGGGACTGCTTCACGCCGACGACTTTCTCCTGAGAAGCAAGTTCCGTGAGCACGGGGATTCCTCCTGAAACGCATGGCAAAATTCGCGAATTTTCAATATCCGCGCATTTTTGGATTATACCATGGCGGAGAAGCCCCGTCAAGACGTTTTTCCATGAAAAATTCCGTCGGGCCCAAACTTTTCCTGCCGCTCCGCCGTCTTTTTCGCAGAGGAGCCTCTTTCCGGCGGGGACCGCCACCGACGCCGCCCACGGGGCGCAGTCCTTCACCGTGCCCCGCCCCTGGGCGCTCCCCCGCTATACCACTATAATAAAGAGGAAGCCTGACCGCGCGGTCAGGCTTCCTCGTTGTGCGCACTGTCGGGCGCGGGCTCACAGCTCCGCGGGGACGGGCTGCTCCTCCTCCTGGACGGGGGCGGGCTCCGCGCCGGGGACCAGCTCCTCCGCGAAGGTGTGGTAGGCCGTCAGGCCGGTGCCGGCGGGGATCAGCTTGCCGATGATGACGTTCTCCTTCAGGCCCACCAGATGGTCGCTCTTGCCCTTGATGGCGGCCTCCGTCAGGACCTTGGTGGTCTCCTGGAAGGAGGCGGCGGACAGGAAGGAGTCCGTGGCCAGAGAGGCCTTGGTGATGCCCATCAGCAGCTGGGTGCCCACGGCGTGGCGCAGGGGCTCGCCGTTCTCCTGCCGCTCGCCGGCGGCGTTGCGGCGGTCGATCTCCTCGTTGGCGTCGTCCAGCTCCAGGACGTCCACCATGGAGCCATCCAGCAGATTGGTGTCGCCGGCGTCCTCCAGGCGGACCTTGCGCATCATCTGGCGGACGATGATCTCGATGTGCTTGTCGTTGATATCCACGCCCTGCTGGCGGTACACCCGCAGGACCTCCTGGATCAGGTAGTTGTACACCGCGTCGGCGCCGCGGATCCGCAGCACCTCGTGGGGGTTCAGGGCGCCGTAGGTCAGCTGGTGGCCGGCCTCGATCACGTCGCCGTCCTTCACCAGCAGGCCCGTGTGGGGCACCGCATAGGTGCGGGTGTCCCCATCGGGGGCGGTGATGATGATGTTCACCAGGCTGCCCTTGGTGGTCTCCTCAAACTTGACGGTGCCGCCGATCTCGGCCAGCGTGGCCATCCGCTTGGGCTTGCGGGCCTCAAACAGCTCCTCCACACGGGGAAGGCCCTGGGTGATGTCGCCGCCGGCCAGACCGCCGGTGTGGAAGGTCCGCATGGTCAGCTGGGTGCCGGGCTCGCCGATGGACTGGGCCGCGATGATGCCGACGGCCTCGCCGGGGCCCACCGGCTGCTGGGTGGCCAGGTTCATGCCGTAGCACTTGGCGCACACGCCGCTGTGGGCCTTGCAGGTCAGCACGGTGCGGATCATGACGGTGGGATGCTCATCGGCCGCCGGATCGAAGGCGCAGCGGTCCTCGTCCCGGTAGTTGGCCTGGACCCACTTGTGGGTCTCCAGCAGCTTGGCGTCGCTCTCGTCCATCATCCTGGTGTTGGAGAGCAGCACCTCGCCGGTGTCGGCGTCCACCACGTCGCCCACCAGGAAGCGGCCCCGGATCCGGTCGGAGAACTTCTCGATCACCTGTCCGTTCTCGCTGATCTCGGAGACCTTGATGCCGTGGGTGACGTGGCAGTCCTCCTCCCGGATGATGACGTCCTGGGAGACGTCCACCATCCGGCGGGTCAGGTAGCCGGAGTCGGCGGTCCGCAGGGCGGTGTCCGCCAGGCCCTTCCGGGCGCCGCGGGAGGAGACGAAGTACTCCAGGGCGGTCAGGCCCTCCCGGTAGTTGGCCTTGATGGGGATCTCGATGGTGCGGCCGGCGGTGTTGGCGATCAGGCCGCGCATACCGGCCAGCTGGCGGATCTGCTTCATGGAGCCGCGGGCGCCGGAGTCCGCCATCATGAAGATGGGGTTGTAGCGGTCCAGGTTCTTCTGCAGGGCGTCGGAGACGTCGTTGGTGGTCTTCTCCCACACCTGCACCACCTGCTTGTAGCGCTCGTGGTCGGTCATGAAGCCCATCTTGTACTGGTTCTCGATCTCCAGCACCTTCTGCTCGGAGGCCTGCACCAGCTCGTACTTCTCGGGGGGCACGGTCATGTCCGCGATGGAGACCGTGATGGCCGCCAGGGTGGAGTGCTTGTAGCCGGTGGCCTTGATGGCGTCCAGCACCTCGGCGGCCACGGTGAAGCCGTGCTTGTTGATGGTGCGGTCCACGATCTGGCCCAGCTGCTTCTTGCCGCAGGTGAAGGTGACCTC
>CALWOF010000123.1 GCA_944382995.1 uncultured Oscillospiraceae bacterium
GATGGCAGTGCGCATTGACGGAAAGGCCCTGGCCGCCCAGGTCAAGGCCCGGGCGGCGGAGGCGGCGAAGGCCCTGCCCCGGCGGCCCGGTCTGGCGGTGATCCTGGTGGGGAACGACCCCGCCTCCCGGGTGTACGTGAACGGAAAGGAGCGGGACTGCGCCGAGTGCGGGTTTGAGAGCTTCGAGCACGCCCTGCCGGCGGACACCGACCAGGAGACGCTGCTCTCCCTCATCGAGGAGCTGAACCGGGACCCCCGGGTGGACGGGATCCTGTGCCAGCTCCCGCTGCCGGCCCAGCTGAACGAGACGGCGTTGCTGAACGCCATCGCCCAGGACAAGGACGTGGACTGCTTCCACCCCTACAACGTGGGGCGGCTGTCGGCGGGGGACCCGGTGTTCCTGCCCTGCACCCCCGCCGGCGTCATGGAGATGCTCCGGGCCTATGACATCCCCGTCCGGGGCAGGCGGTGCGCGGTGCTGGGCCGCAGCAACATCGTGGGCAAGCCCATGGCCATGCTGCTGCTCCAGCAGGACGGCACCGTGACCGTCTGCCACTCCCATACGCAGGACGTGGCCGCCGTCACCCGGGAGGCGGACATCGTGGTGAGCGCCGTGGGAAAGGTGGATTTCCTGACGGCGGACATGGTGAAGGAGGGCGCGGTGGTCATCGACGTGGCCATGAACCGGAATGCGGAGGGCAAGCTCTGCGGCGATGTGGATTACGCCGGCGTGGAGCCCAAGGCGTCCTACATCACCCCGGTGCCCGGCGGCGTGGGCCCCATGACCCGCGCCATGCTGATGGAGAACATCCTCACCGCCGCCCGGAACCACCTGGCCTGACCGGGGAAACTACAGAGGAAAACATAAAGGCGCCCCGTGCCGAAAGGCACGGGGCGCTGTGTGCTTGATATACGGGGGTTTTCCGGGGAAAGGGGACTACCGCTCCTCCCGGAAGTAGGCCAGACCCAGGCTGGCGGGAGGCTGATTTTCCTTCTTGTTCCGCAGGGAGACGAAGATCAGCACCGCGATGGTCACCAGGTACGGCAGCATGTTGAAGAGGTAGGTGTCCCGCCGTCCCAGGCCGGGGATGATCAGGTACACCCAGAACAGCAGGCCGAACAGGTAGGAGCCCCAGATGGCGTTGACGCTCCGCCAGGTGGCGAAGATGACCAGCGCCACGGCCAGCCAGCCCAGAGACTCGATGGTGCCGTCGTTGGCCCAGGTGCCCTTGATGTAGTCCATGGTGTAGTACAGGCCGCCCAGGCCGGAGATGCCGGCGCCCACGCAGGTGGCCAGGTACTTGTTCCGGGAGACGTTGATGCCCGCCGCGTCCGCCGTGGCGGGGTTCTCGCCCACGGCCCGCAGGTTCAGGCCCTTCCGGGTCCGGTTCAGGAAGAGGTGGAGCACCACGGCCAGCACGATGGCCAGATACACCATGAAGCCGTAGTTCAGCAGCAGCCGGCCCGGCAGGCCCAGGTCCGTCACGTTCTGGACGGAGGCCCGGTACACGGCGCTGGTGGTGGCCACGGAGATCTGGCCCACGCCGCCGGCCATGGAGTTCAGGGTGCCGCCGAAGAAGTTGGCCACGCCGCCGCCGAAGATGGTCAGCGTCAGGCCGGTGACGTTCTGGTTGGCCCGGAGGGTGATGGTCAGGAAGCTGTAGAGCAGGCCGCCCAGGGCCGAGGCGGCGAAGGCCGCCAGGAAGGAGATCACCAGGCAGACGGCGCCGGAGGGGGCAGGGTTGTTGAACTCGTAGAAGAAGGAGGCCGCGAGGCCCGCGATGCCGCCCAGGTACATGATGCCGGGCACGCCCAGGTTCAGGTTGCCGGACTTCTCCGTCAGGACCTCACCCATGGCGCCGAACATGATGACGGTGCCGAACTGGACGGCGGACTGGATCAGCTGTACGATCTGGTCGATGCTGATGCTCATTTGGACCCCTCCTTTCCGCCCCGCAGGATGACGCGGTAGTTGATGAAGAACTCACTGCCCAGGATGAAGAACAGGATGATGCCCGTGATGATGTCCGAGGCGTAGTCGTTCAGGTTGTAGAGCGACGCGATCCGGATGGCGCCCTGCTGCAGGAAGACCAGCAGGAAGGAGATCAGGATCATCACGAAGGTGTTGAACTGGGCCAGCCAGGCCACGATGATGGCGGTGAAGCCGCGGCCGCCGGCGGTGGAGGTGGAGATGGTGTGGCTGGCGCCGGACACGGCGATGAAGCCCGCCAGACCGCAGATGGCGCCGGAGATGGCCATGGTGCGGATGGTGACCTTCCTCACGTTGATGCCGGCGTACCGGGCGGTGTTCTCGCTGTCGCCCACCACGGAGATCTCGTACCCCTGCTTGGAGTATTTCAGGTACAGGAACATGCCCACCGTCAGCGCCAGCACCAGGATCACGTTCAGGCCGTAGTCCATGCCGAAGATGGCGGGGAACCAGCCGTCCCGGGTCTTCTGGTTGATGACGCCCACGGTGTTGGAGCCCACGGGGTTCTCCCACACGGCCACGAAATAGCTGGTCAGCTGGATGGCCACGTAGTTCATCATCAGGGTGAACAGCGTCTCATTGGTGTTCCACTTGGCCTTGAAGGCGGCGGGGATCATGCCCCACACCGCGCCGGCCAGCAGGCTCACCACCGCCATGATGACCAGCAGGACCGGGGTGGAGATGTCGCCGCCGAACGTCCGCATGAAGCCGGCGGTGACGATGCCGCCGATGAGGATCTGCCCCTCGGCGCCGATGTTCCAGAAGCGCATCTTGAAGGCGGGGGCGAGGCCCACGCCGATGCACAGGAGCATCATGGCCTCCCGGATGGTGACCCAGCTGCGCTTGGAGGTGCCGAAGGCGCCCTCGAAGATGCCCTGGTACACCTGAAGGGGGTTCAGCTTGGTGACGGCGAAGATGAACACGCCGCTCACCACCAGGGACAGCAGCACCGCGACGATGCGGATGGCCCAGGCCTTGGGGCGGGGGATGGAGTCCCGTTTGGCGATCCGCAGCAGGGGCTCCTTATGGACCTTTTCCTGCGTCATGCCTCCTTCGCCTCCTTTACGAACCGGGTCATCAGCAGACCCACTTCCTCCTTTGTGGTGGTGCGGCCGTCCACGATGCCGCTGACCTGGCCGCCGCAGAGCACCAGGATCCGGTCGCACAGCTCCAGCAGCACGTCCAGGTCCTCGCCCACGTAGATGACGGCCACGCCCTTCATCTTCTGCTCCGTCAGCAGGTTGTAGATGGTGTAGGAGGTGTTGATGTCCAGGCCCCGCACGGCGTAGGCGGTCATCAGCACCGAGGGGTTCTGGGCGATCTCACGGCCCACCAGCACCTTCTGCACGTTGCCGCCGGAGAGCCGGCGGACGGGGGTGTTGAGGCTGGGGGTCAGCACGTCCAGCTCCTGCTTCACCTGCTCCGCCAGCTGGCGGGGCGGCTTCCGGTCCAGCAGGGGGCCCTTGCCGGAGCGGTAGGTCTTGAGCATCATGTTGTCCGCCATGCCCATGGAGCCCACCAGGCCCATGCCCAGCCGGTCCTC
>CALWOF010000124.1 GCA_944382995.1 uncultured Oscillospiraceae bacterium
CAGTACCGGCAGACCACCGGCGATAAGACCGTGACGGTGTTCGTCTCCACCGCCTCCCCCTACAAGTTCTGCGACCACGTGCTCCGGGCCATCGGCGAGACGCCGGCCGGCGACGGCGTGGAGCTGCTGGACCAGCTGCACGATGTCACCGGCGTGGCCATCCCCCGGCGTCTTGCCGCTCTGAAGGGCAAGGAACGCCGCTTCGACCTCACCTGCGAGAAGCCGGGTATGGACAACGTGGTGCTGGACTTTTTGCAGTAAAGCCGTTCCGGAAGAAGAGGAGAGGAGGGACCCTCCGTGAAGAAGCCCCTGAGTCGCGGCATGGCCCGTCTGGTGCTGATCGAGCTGGTGTTTTCCGCTGTCTGTCTGGTGCTGGACCAGTTGATCCCCTACCACACCATCGGGGAGTATCGGGTGGTGGACGCGCTGTACTACTTCAAACGGAGCCTTCAGCTCCTGCCCTTCGCCCTGCTGGGCAGCGCGGCAGTCTGCTGGATCCGGAACCTCCGCTGTCCCTGCTGCGAACGTGGGTTCGCCATGCCCTGGTGGCGGAGGGGGGAGCGGCGCTACTGCTCCCGCTGCGGCAGGGAGATCGTCTTTGACGATGTGCCCCATGGCGGGGAGCCGCCGGCTGCCGGTCGGTAAAAACAAAACGGAAGGGAGTGGTCGTATGGCCCTCTACGCCATCGGGGACCTGCACCTCTCCCTGACAGCGGACAAGTCCATGGAGGTGTTCGGCCCAGCGTGGGAGAACTACGTGGATCGGATCGGTGCATCTCTCAGTCAGCTCACCGCGGACGATGTGCTGGTCCTGGCGGGGGACACGTCCTGGGGCATCGACCTCAATGAGGCGGAGGCGGACTTCCGATTTCTGGACCAGTTCCCCTGCAAAAAATATCTGGTGAAGGGGAACCACGACTACTGGTGGTCCACGGTGTCCAAGATGAAGAGCTTCTTCGCGGAGAAGGGGTTCACCACCCTGGATTTTCTCCACAACAACTGCGCCTTCTACGGGGACCACGCCCTCTGCGGCACCCGCGGCTGGTTCTTCGAGGAGGACCAGAAGCCCCACAACGCCAAGGTCCTGAACCGGGAGGTGGGGAGGCTGGAGACTTCGCTCCAGGCGGCGGGAGAGCGGCCCGTCTGGTGCTTCCTCCACTACCCGCCTCTGTACCAGGGCTATGAGTGCCCGGAGATCCTGCGGACCCTGGCGGGCCATCCGGTGGAGCTGTGCTGTTACGGCCACCTCCACGGCCATGCCATCCGGCTCCGGATGGAGGGGGAGCGGGGAGGTACCGCATTCGCCCTGATCTCGGCGGACCACCTGGGATTTGTCCCAAAAAAAATTTGCGAATAACGGAAAAAAGTATAGCTTTTTCGGTGATTATATGGTAAAATACCATTTCGCACCGGCGCATGACCGGCGATGAACGGAGGAATAAACAAGATGAGTGTCAAAAGCTGTGAAAAAGTGGAAAAGAGCCAGGTCGCGCTGACCATCGAGGTGGGCGCGCAGGAGTTCGAGGCCGCCGTAGAGAAGGCATATCAGAAGATGCGCCGGAAGATCAATGTGCCGGGCTTCCGTCCCGGCAAGGCCCCCCGGAAGATCATCGAGGGCATGTACGGCGCAGAGGTGTTCTACGAGGAGGCCATCAATATCGCATTTCCCGAGGCCTATGAGGCCGCTGTGAAGGAGCAGGAGCTCCAGGTGGTGGGTTATCCCGCCGTGGAGGTCGAGGGCCAGGTGACGAAGGACGGCTTTACCTTCAAGGCCACGGTCCCCGTGTACCCCGAGGTGACGCTGGGCCAGTACAAGGGCCTCTCCGCCGAGAAGGAGGAGGTCAAGGTCTCCGCCTCTGACGTGGATACCCGTCTCAAGGCCCTGGCGGACCGCAACACCCGTCTGGTGAGCGTGGACCGGGAGGCCAAGGAGGGCGACACCGCGGTCATCGACTTCGAGGGCTTCCTGGACGGCAAGCCCTTTGACGGCGGCAAGGGCGAGAACTACAGCCTGGAGCTGGGCTCTCATACCTTCATCCCCGGCTTTGAGGAGCAGGTGGTCGGCATGAAGGCCGGCGATGAGAAGGACCTGCACGTAACCTTCCCGGAGGACTATCATCAGGACCTGGCCGGCAAGGCCGTGGTGTTCAAGGTGAAGGTCCATGAGGTCAAGGAGAAGGAAGTCCCCGCCATGGACGACGAGTTCGCCAAGGACGTCAGCGAGTTCGACACCCTGAAGGACCTGAAAGCCGACCTGAAGAAGAAGATCACCGCCGAGCGGGAGGATACCGCCAAGCGCGCCTTTGAGGACGCCCTGATGGAACAGGTGGCGGAGGGGATCACCGCTGACGTGCCCGACGCCATGGTGGAGGCCCAGGCCCGGCAGTTCCTGGACAACTTCAAGATGCAGCTGGCACAGCAGGGCATCAAGTATGATGAGTACATGAAGGCCACCGGCATGGATGAGTCCAAGCTGGTGGAGGACGCCAAGGAGCCCGCCCTCAAGCAGGTCCGCATGGATCTGGCCATGGCCGCCATCATCAAGGAGGAGAATATCGACGCCACCGACGAGGAGGTGGAGGCCGAGTTCCAGAAGATGGCCGACCAGTACGGCATGGATCTGGAGACTGTGAAGAAGTACCTCCAGGCCGATCAGGTGAAGGACCAGCTGAAGAGCCAGAAGGCCATCGCCGTGGTCGCGGACAGCGCCACTGCCATCAAGCCCGAGAAGAAGACCGCCAGGAAGTCCGCAAAAAAGGCGGAGGACGCCGAGGGGGAGGAAAAGCCCGCCGAGGAGAAGCCCGCCAAGAAGACCACCCGCAAGAAGGCTGAGAAGGCGGAGGACACCGCTGAGGGCGAGGAGAAGAAGCCCGCCAAGCGGTCCACCAAGAAGGCCGCCAAGAAGGAAGAGGAGACCCCCGCCGAGTAATATTCCGGGGACCGGCTGCCGCCGGCGGAAAGTGTGTGCCGCCGTCGGCAGACCCTCCGCGCGGATTTGACAGATTCCGCAGGACGTCTGTGCTAGAGTGTGGCCAGGCGTATGCGCGGGCAGGAGCGCCGGCGGCCCGCAGGGGCCGGGCGCTTTTGCCTTTCCTGCCCGCCTGGCGGCGGGAGCGCATTCCGGTTTGGGAGGAACAGATCTGTCAGCCGTGCCGTCTGACGGCACGGGAATCAAGGAGGTTTTACCAATGAGCTTAGTCCCCTATGTCGTCGAGCAGACCAACCGCGGCGAGCGGTCCTATGACATCTTCTCCCGGCTGCTGAATGACCGGATCGTCTTTCTGGGCGAGGAGGTCAACGCCACCACCGCGTCCCTGGTGGTGGCCCAGCTGCTGTATCTGGAGGCCCAGGACCCCGACAAGGACATCCAGCTGTATATCAACAGCCCCGGCGGCTCCGTGACGGACGGCATGGCCATCTATGACACCATGCAGTATGTCAAGTGCGACGTGTCCACCATCTGCATCGGCATGGC
>CALWOF010000125.1 GCA_944382995.1 uncultured Oscillospiraceae bacterium
CGAGGTGTCCAACGCCTTCCGGGACCAGGTGCCGGACACCTACATCCGCAAGCAGACCCTGGTGAACGGCGAGCGGTACATCACCCAGGAGCTCAAGGACCTGGAGCACGAGATCCTCACCGCGTCGGAGCGGGTGGTGGCCCTGGAGTATGAGCTCTTCACCCGGCTCCGCCAGGAGATCGCCGACCAGAGCGCCCGCATCCAGCGCTCCGCCGCCGCGGTGGCGGAGGTGGACGCCCTGGCGTCCTTCGCGGCGGTGGCGGTGCGGAACCACTACTGCCGCCCCACGGTGGACGAGTCCGGCGTCATCGAGATCCACGACGGCCGCCATCCGGTGGTGGAGCAGATGCTCTCCGACAGCCTCTTCGTCCCCAACGACACCTTCATGGGGGAGAGGGAGGACCGGGTGGCCATCATCACCGGCCCCAACATGGCGGGCAAGTCCACCTACATGCGGCAGGTGGCGCTGATCGTGCTGATGGCCCAGCTGGGCTCCTTCGTGCCGGCCTCCAGCGCCCGGATCGGCGTGGTGGACCGGATCTTCACCCGCATCGGCGCCAGCGACGACCTGTCCGCCGGCCAGTCCACCTTCATGGTGGAGATGACGGAGGTGGCGGACATCCTGCGCCATGCCACGAGGCACTCCCTGCTGATCCTGGACGAGATCGGCCGGGGCACCAGCACCTTTGACGGCATGTCCATCGCCCGGGCGGTGCTGGAGTACTGCGCGGACAAGAAGCTCCTGGGGGCCAAGACGCTCTTCGCCACCCACTACCACGAGCTCACCGAGCTGGAGAACACCCTCCCCGGCGCGGTCAACTACAACATCGCCGTGAAGGCCCGGGGGGAGGACATCATCTTCCTGCGGAAGATCCTCCCCGGCGGGGCGGACCGCAGCTACGGCATCGAGGTGGCCAAGCTGGCGGGCCTGCCGGACAGGGTGCTCCAGCGGGCCCGGACAGTGCTGAAGGAGCTGGAGGAGGAAAACGGCGTGCAGTACGTGGCCGCCCGGAGGGAGGAGGACCAGGTGTCCCTCACCGCCATCGGCGAGGGGGAGGTCCTGGACGCCCTGCGGCGCTGCCAGGTGGATACCCTGACGCCTATCGAGGCCATGAATTTGATCTACGAGTGGAAGAAGAAGCTCAGCTAGCAGGGCGTCCAGCCGCGCCCGGTGGCGCGTCCGAGCGTTTTGCGGAGCAAAACCTCGAAATGGACGGGCTCCGCCCGGCCATTTGGGTCCGATGCGGGGTCCCCGCCGGGCCCCGCCCGGTGGGGTGCGGCCCTGCGGCGCTGCCAGGTGGATACCCTGACGCCTATC
The DNA here is from genome assembly GCA_944382995.1 of uncultured Oscillospiraceae bacterium. Classification (GTDB taxonomy): domain Bacteria; phylum Bacillota; class Clostridia; order Oscillospirales; family Oscillospiraceae; genus Oscillibacter. The sequence goes on from CALWOF010000125.1 coordinate 1,319, forward strand.
GAGGCCATGAATTTGATCTACGAGTGGAAGAAGAAGCTGAAGTGACGACCGGGAGGGAACGAGATGCCGAGGAAGAAGAGCGCCGCGTATATGTCGGCGGGAGAGCAGATCGCGGGCACCGTGCTCTTTGTGATCTACCTGGTGGTGCTGCCCTTTGCCGCCGGGCCCCTGTTCCGCCTGCTGGGCGGGCTGCTGGGGGTGCAGATCGGCCAGGGGCTCCAGAACGCCCTCTATTACTACCTTCTTTTCGCGGCCACTGTCATCATCTTCCACGGCTTTCTGGGCAGGACCTCCCGGAACTTCGCGGACAATCTGGGGGGCGCCTGCCGGTATATCGCCGTGGGGCTGGTGGCCCTGTACGGACTCAACGAGCTGGCCTACCGGCTGACCCGCCTGCTGGTGCCCACCCAGACCAATCTGAACGACACCACCATCTCCGCCCAGATCGAGGACGCCCCCCACATGACGCTGCTGATCGTCATTTTCCTGGCGCCCTTTGTGGAGGAGGTGCTGTTCCGGGGGCTGGTGTTCGGCAATCTCCGGCGCAAGAGCGCGGCGGTGGGGTACCTCGTCTCCTGCCTGCTGTTCGCCCTGCTCCACGTGTGGCAGTTCGCGGTGGTGAACCGGGACGTCACCTACTTCCTGCTGATGGTCCAGTACCTGGTGCCGGGGCTGGTCCTCTCCTGGGTCTATGACCGGACGGGGACGCTGTGGACCTCCATCGGCCTCCATGCGGCGGCCAACGCCCTGGCCGCCTGGACCATGGCGGCATAAGGGGCGGAGCCTGAGAGAAAGAGAGACGGACCATGGACTTTTTTGACGTATTCGGAGAGATGCTGGTGATCCTGGCGGCCATCGCCGCGGGGTTTGCCGCCAACCGCCTGGGCTATCTGGGCGGGGAGACGGATCAGAAGATCTCCAAGCTGCTGCTGAACATCACCATGCCCGCCATGATCGTGGCGGCGGTCATCACCGGCGAGGAGCTGCCGGAGATCGGCACCATCCTCTCCATTCTGGAGGTGAGCGTGGTGTTCTACCTGCTGGCCTTCGCCTTCGTGCTGCTGGTGCCCCGGTTCCTGCCGGGGACCCCGGGGCAGAAGGGGGTGTGGCGGTACGCGCTGGCCTTCCCCAACGTGGGCTTCATCGGCTATCCGGTGGCGGTGGCCCTGTTCGGGGAGGGGGCGCTGTTTTACGCCGCCATCCTGGCCCTGCCCTTCAACCTGCTCTCCTTCAGCCTGGGGCCGCTGCTGCTGGCGGGCGCCGCCCGGTTCCGGTGGAAGCAGCTCTTCGCCCCCTGCATCGTGGCATCGGTGCTGGGGCTGGTGCTGGCCCTGACCCGTCTGCGCCCCCCGGCCCTGGTGGGAGAGATCCTGGACTTCACAGGCGGCATCACCGTGCCGCTCTCCCTGCTGGTGGTGGGGTCCCTGCTGGCGGGGATGCCCGCCGGGCAGGTGTTCCGGTCCCCCAGACTGTGGGTGCTGACGGCCATCCGGCTGCTGGTCCTGCCGGCGACGCTGTGCCTGATCCTGCACCCCATGGAGCTGGAGCCTCTGGTGCTGGGCATCGCCGTCACCCAGATGGCCATGCCCGCGGCGGTGAACGGGACGCTTCTGAGCATGGAGTACGGCGGAGACACGGAGTGCATGGCCCAGATCACCTTCCTGACCACGGTGTGCTCCATCGTCACCATCCCCATCGTGGCCGTACTGCTGCTGTGAGCGGAGAAAGGAGCTCGAGATGCCCCATATCCAACAACTGGAGTCCCATGTGGCGGATCTGATTGCCGCCGGCGAGGTCGTGGAGCGGACCCCAGCGAAGCGGCGCTTCGCCGGGGACCCCTGATTTGACTTTGGCGCGCCAGGCGGAGCCCGGCACGCCCAAGGTTTTGCTCCGCAAAACGCTTGTACGCCGCGGATGCGGCGGCTCACCGGTGTCTCGCATGGCGGGCCGCCCCACGAAGGAGGAGAAACGATGCCCCATATCCAACAACTGGAGTCCCATGTGGCGGATCTGATCGCCGCCGGTGAGGTCGTGGAGCGGCCCGCCAGCGTGGTGAAGGAGCTGGTGGAGAACGCCATCGACGCCGGCGCCACCGCCGTTGCGGTGGAGAT
>CALWOF010000126.1 GCA_944382995.1 uncultured Oscillospiraceae bacterium
GACAAGGTGCAGCTGGTGGGCTTTGGCTCCTTCGAGGTCAAGAAGCGCGCCGCCCGCGTGGGCCGCAACCCCAAGACCAAGGAGTCCATTGAGATCCCCGCCTCCGTGGTGCCCGTGTTCAAGGCCGGCAAGGCCCTGAAGGACGCTGTGGCGAAGTAAAGACCCATCCGCAACAAGGGGGACTGCCGGCACCGGGTGCCGGCAGTCCTGTTTCCCGGGAGAAAGGAGCCTCATCCATGCGTTTGGACAAATATCTCAAGGTCGCCCGACTCATCAAGCGGAGGACCGTGGCCAACGAGGCCTGCGACAACGGCCTTGTCACCGTCAACGGCAAGCCCGCCCGGGCCTCCTACGACGTGAAGGTGGGGGACCAGATCTCCCTGCGGTTCGGCCAGCGGACCGTGACCGTGGAGGTCCTGGACGTCCAGGAGACGGTGCGCCAGGCGGATGCCGGCGCCCTCTACCGGGAGATCGGCCGGTAACGGGCATATTCCCCGCCGCCCGCCCATATAGTTGGGACAGGGGAGGGACGGGGAATGAACGATTACAGCACTTCCGTGCCCCAGGCGGGCCATCGCCTGGAGCTGACAGGGCGGGAGCACCTGACGATCTCCGGGGTGGAGGACGTGGAGCGGTTCGACGAGACCGGCATCGTCATGTCCACCGGCGAGGGGACGCTGGTGATCACCGGGGAGGACCTGCATATCGGCAAGCTGTCCCTGGACGGCGGGGAGCTCCATGTGGACGGGCGCATCGACACCGTCTCCTACGAGGACGTCGGCGAGGCCCGCGGGGGCTTTTTCCGCAGACTCTTCGGGTGAGCGGCCATGGCTGTGGACGCGGCTCCCCCCCTGCTGATTTTTTCCCAGGCCGTGCTGCTGGGCCTCTCGGCAGGGCTGGTGTACGATCTGCTGCGGGCGCTGCGCCTGCGGCTCCCTCGGCTGACCGCGCCGCTGGACATCCTCTACTGCCTGACCGCCGGCGCGGCGGCCTTTCTCTTCATCCTCCGCCGGGCCCAGGGGCAGCTGCGGGTATACATGCTCCTGGGCGCTGCCGGCGGCGTGTGGCTGTTTTTCCGGTTCCTGGCCCGGCCGCTGCGGCCGGTGTGGGACTTCTGGGTGGACACCCTGGCCTTTTTGCTGCATCTGGCGGCCGTTCCTGCGGAGAGAGCGGCGGCAGTCTGTAAAAAAATTGGCAGACACGGAAAAAATCTCTTTTATTTTATCCGGAAATGCTATACAATAAAAAGGATCAGACGGCACACAGCCCATCACAGAGGAGGACGACGGCATGGCAAGAGCGGAAAAGCAGCCGAAGCAGCGGTCCGGAGGCGGCGTTCTGGCAAAGGTGCTGATCGTGGTGGTCCTGGCGGCCATCGGTCTGCAGCTGCACAGCCTCCGCCTCCAGGTGCAGGACGCCGAGGCCCAGCGGGACGATCTGGCCCGTCAGGTCCAGACCCAGCAGCAGGAGAACGACGCCCTGGCGGCGGACATCGCCGAGGGCGCCACCGATGAGAAGATGCAGGAGATCGCCCGGGAGGAGCTGGGGCTGATCGCACCCAATGAGCGTGTGTTTTCCGTCAGCAACTGACCGGCACCGCGCGGCAGGGCGAGGCGTGTGTGCCTCCCCTGCGGCACAGAGGCCGGCCTTTTCTGATACCCGGAGCCCGCGGGCGGGCCGGGGACAACAAATCGTCCGGAAGGAGAAACAGTACACGGTATGGAGCTTCAGGTAGGGAGCATTTTAGAGGGAAAGGTGACCTCCATCACCAAATTCGGCGCGTTCGTGGCCCTGGACAATGGGAAGTCCGGCCTGGTCCACATCTCCGAGATCGCCAACACGTTCGTCAACGACGTCCACGATTTCCTCCAGGAGGGGCAGGCCGTCAAGGTCCTGGTCCTGTCTGTGGAGAACGGAAAGATCAACCTCTCCATCAAGCGGACGCTCCCCCGACCGGAGCATCCGGCCAGAGGTCCCCGGCCCGGCGGACATCCGGCGGCCGGCGCGGCCCATGCCGCCCCTCACCCCCACGCCGCTCCCCGGGCGCAGCAGCCGCTGCCCCCCTCCGGGGACCAGTCCTTTGAGGACAAGCTCAAGCAGTTCCTCTCCTCCTCCGAGGGGAAGATGGCGGATCTCAACCGCAGCCTGGACAGCCGCCGCGGCGGACGCCGCCGCAGATGAGACGCCGCGCCCCGGCAGAGAGCGCGGGGGAGCCCGGAGCATGAGAAAACAGCGCAAAGCCGCCCGTTCGGGCGGCTTTGTTTTTGAAGCGGCAGTATACGCTTTGGAATATTTTTGATATATACTATGATCCGGACTGGACTTTTCCCAAATGTCGCCGGGAGACCAGCGTCCGCAAGGAATAGAAGCTCACCAGCAGAGACATTGCCAGCCAATACAGCGTCAGAAATTTTCCGCCGGATGGAAGCGCAGAAAGACGGAACAGATCTAAATAGCCGAGAGGTTCTCCAGAAAGCCACCAGATATTTCGGTACTGGTAGAGAAACGATGCTAGCAGAAGCCAGCATACCGAAATGGGCAGAGGATGGCGGAGGGAATAAACTGTTAGGAACCCCAGAGGAATAATGAGCGTAAGCGCCAAAAAATTGTCTAGCCGGGTTCCTCCGAATATATAGACTACAGAGGCTCCTAGAGAGACAAAATGTGTCAGCCATGCGCCCCAAGCGCAAAGAAGTCCCAGCGGGCGTCTGCACAACAGACACAGAATTCCGCAGGTCACCAGGGGCCAGGCAAACAGAATTCCCCAGGTACCTTCGCTGCGAGAGCCCAACAGCACAGATGCAAACAGCAGCAAAAGCCCCAGGAGCCGCTGCCGGTGGAGCCGAAGCTCTTCTGCCGTCACGCCGGCCTTTGCGATGGGGTCCGCTGGGCCGGGGACGTTTCCCCGCACCAGCTCATCCAGCGATACACCGAACACCTCGCCCAGCTTCACCAGCTTGTCCAGGTCTGGCACACTGACGTTGTTTTCCCACTTGCTCACCGACTGCCGGGATACCCCCAGCCTCTCCGCCAGATCATCCTGGCTGAGCCCAGCTTTTGCCCGCAGCTGGATCAGCCGCTCTCCCAAGGTCATGGCTCCGCCTCCTCTGCTGTTTCTGCCACCATCATAGCAGAGGGCGGCGGGATTGTCCATCAAGGCTCCTTGACGATTCCGCAACCGGCGGTTGCAGAGGCCTGATCCCCTCCAAAAAAAACGAGAGGCGGACGCCGTCGGCGCCCGCCTCTCGTCGGTATCGTTCAGATGTACGGATCGGCGATCAGTCCTCGCACAGACCGGCGGTGATGATGGCCATGGAGTAGACCTCCAGAGCGTTGCAGCCCCGGGACAGGTCGTTGATGGGGGCGTTCAGGCCCTGCAGGATGGGGCCGTAGGCGTCAAAGGAGCC
>CALWOF010000127.1 GCA_944382995.1 uncultured Oscillospiraceae bacterium
GCCCTGCGGCCCGGCACCCGGCTGGTGCTGGTGGGGGACGCGGACCAGCTGCCCTCCGTGGGGGCGGGGAACGTGTTCTCCGACCTGATCCGCAGCGGGAGGGTGGAGACGGTGTTTTTGCGGGAGGTGTTCCGCCAGGCGGAGCAGTCCGCCATCATCCGCAACGCCCACGCGGTGAATCTGGGACAGCCCCCTCAGCTGACCAACGACCAGGGGGACTTCTTCTTCCTCTGCCGCCGGGACGGCGAGCGGGCCCTCTCCACGGTGGTGGAGCTGTGCCGGTCCCGGCTGCCGGACCACATGAACATCCCGGCAGATCAGATCCAGGTGCTCTCCCCCACCCGGAAGGGCCCCTGCGGCACGGAGAACCTGAACCGCTGCCTCCAGGCGGCGCTGAACCCGCCGTCCCCGGACAAGCGGGAGATCCAGTGGGGGGAGCGGGTGTTCCGCACCGGCGACCGGATCATGCAGACCCGCAACGACTACGACGTGGTGTGGGAGAGGACAGACGGCACCGCGGGCACCGGCATGTTCAACGGCGACGTGGGGAGGATCACGGAGATCGATCCCTCCGGGGAGCTGATGACGGTGAGCTTCGACGACCGGATGGCCGTCTACACCCTGGAGATGCTGGGGGAGATCGACCTGGCCTATGCCCAGACCGTCCACAAGGCCCAGGGCAGCGAGTACCGGTGTGTGGTCCTGGCGGCCATGCCGGCGGCCCAGTCCCTGATGGTGCGGGGGGTGCTCTACACCGCCCTGACCCGGGCCCGGGAGCTGCTGATCGCGGTGGGAGATGACGCGGCCATCCGGGCCATGGCGGCCAACGACCGCCAGCAGCGGCGGTATTCCGGCCTCCGATGGCGGTTGGCACATTCTGCGCTGCCGGAGATGGCGTAGGGGCGGCAATCTGCCGCCCGGGGGATTCAGCCGCGATGGCGGCTGGGCAATGCACCCCCCATTTTCTTTTTGAGACATCAAAAAGAAAATGCGCCGTGCACGGTGGAAAAGAAAAAATGTTTCGGAGGGTCGGTCCGCACGCGTGCGGACCTCCTGCCTCCGGCGATGGAAGGTTAGCAATCCCGCGCGGCAGTCAGGGACGGAAACGCGCCGCCCTTGGGGAATCCTTCAGCCCGGGGGAGTCCCAGATACATTCTGCTCCGCTTTCCGCTGCCGCTGGCCTTTCCTTGCGGGACAAAGGCCGACACATGGGTCGGCCCCTACAAAACGCTGGCGGTTTCTTGTTCTCCTGTAGGGGCGGACCTGTGTGTCCGCCCGTTGGAAAGCCACTTCGCGGGGTCGTGAGCGGCAGCGGGGACAGAAGCAGGGGCTATTCGATTTTCCACCCCGGATTTCCGCTGCACCGAACACGCGGCGCAGGGCTGACACAACTGAGCTGCCCGGCGCGAGTCGGCAGAAGGCCGGCAGTCTTCGTCGACACCGATTCTGGAGCCCCCCGTCAGCGCGGAGGGCAACTGCACCGGAGCACGACAAAAAAGCGTTCTTTTCTTTTGGACCGTTCACGGCCCGTTTTCTTTTCGGCAAGACCGAAAAGAAAATGGGGGGTGGAATGGGCAAGCCGCCATCACGGCTGGATTCTTCACCCATTGGGGTGATTTCAAATAATTTTAGGACGAATAGTCCAATATAGCGCAGTACAATGTGTCCTACACATAAAATCACTTCGGTGATTGCTATGAATTTGAGGATCCGTGACCTGCGCGAAGATCACGATTTGAAGCAAAAACAGATTGCGAAATATTTGGTGTGCGATCAGTCGTTGTACTCCAAGTATGAGAGGGGAGAGCGGGAGCTGCCTCTCCGTCTGGCAGTGGAACTGGCAAAGTATTACGGGGTCAGTGTGGACTATCTGGTGGGATTGACAGATACCAGGGAGCCCTATCCCCGGAAGAGGAATCGGCTATGACCCTCCTCTCCAGCCTGCTGGATCTCCTCTTCCCGCCCAAGTGCCCCTTCTGCGGCCGGGTGCTGGACACCTCCGGCATCTGCGATGCCTGCCGGAGGGAGCTCCCCTGGACGGAGGGGGACGAGGCGCTGCGCCGGCTGTCCGGCGGCCTCCGGTGCGCCGCGCCCCTGCGGTACGAGGGGCTGGCGAAGGCGGGCCTCCACCGCTTCAAGTTCCAGGGGATGTCCTCTGCCGCAGGGCCCCTGGGAGAGCTGGTGGCCCGGTGCGCGGCGGAGCAGCTCTCCGGGGAGTTCGACACCGTCACCTGGGTGCCGGTCAGCGCGAAACGGCTGCGGCAGCGGGGCTATGACCAGGCCCGGCTGCTGGCGGAGCGCGCCTGTGCCCTGTGGGACACCGCCCCGGTCCGCCTTCTGGACAAGACCGTCCACAACCCCGCCCAGTCCGGCCTGAAGGAGGGCTCCGCCCGGCGGGACAACGTCCGGGGCGTCTACCGGGCGGCGGACCCCGACGGGACCCGCGGCCGCCGCATCCTGCTGGTGGACGATATCTGCACCACCGGCGCCACCCTGGCCGAGTGCGCCCGGGTCCTGCGGGAGGCCGGCGCGGCGGATGTGGTCTGCGCGGCTGCGGCCCTGACCCCGCTGCGGGCGGAAAAAGCCGCCCCGGATGCGAAAAAAGGCTGAAACTGCCGGGATTGTTCACAGAATCTTATTGCAATCCCTGGAAACTGCCAGTATAATAGGACCTGTATGATTGTCTGCGGGAAATCCGCTTATAATACTGGTACAGAAAGATCAAATGAGGTGGAAGAGGTATGTCCATGACGAAGGATATCGGTATCGACCTGGGTACCGCGTCGGTTTTGGTATATGTGAAGGGAAAGGGCATCGTGCTCAACGAGCCCTCTGTGGTGGCGATGGACAAGACCACCGGGAAGCTCCTGAAGGTGGGCGCCGAGGCCCAGGCCATGCTGGGCCGCACCCCCGGCAACATCATCGCCATCCGCCCCCTACGGGAGGGCGTCATCTCCGACTATGACATGACGGAGCGGATGCTGCGGGAGTTCATCCACAAGGTGGCGGGCTTCTCCTTCTTCAAGCCCCGGGTCATCATCTGCGTGCCCTCCGGCATCACGGAGGTCGAGGAGCGTGCCGTCATCGACGCGGGCATCCAGGCCGGCGCCCGGAAGGTCTACCTCATCGAGGAGCCGGTGGCCGCCGCCATCGGCGCGGGCATCGACATCACCCAGCCCGACGGCCACATGGTGGTGGACATCGGCGGCGGCACCGCGGATATCGCGGTGATCTCCCTCTCCGGCGTGGTGGAGAGCGCCTCCATCAAGATCGCCGGCGACCAGCTCAATGAATCCGTGGTGAAGTACATGCGCCGCAAGCACAATCTGCTGGTGGGCGAGCGCACCGCCGAGGAGATGAAAAAGCAGATCGGCTGCGTCTTCCCCAAGGACGAGGAGGAGAC
>CALWOF010000128.1 GCA_944382995.1 uncultured Oscillospiraceae bacterium
TTCTGAAGGTCCGCGTGGAGCTGGACCGGGAGACGGCCCTCCAGGCCCTCCGCCGGCGGGTGGTGGTGCCCGGCAGCGCCGCCATGGCGTTCGTGAAGGCCGCAGCGGAGGACGCCTGGGACCGTCTGATCTTCCCCGCCCTGGAGCGGGAGGCCCGCTCCGCCCTCACCGAGAAGGCGGACGAGGGCGCCATCGGCCAGTTCGCCCTGAACCTCAAGCCCCTGCTGATGCAGCCGCCGGTGAAGGGCAAGGTCACCATGGGCCTGGACCCGGGCTACCGGATGGGCTGCAAGGTGGCGGTGGTGGACGGCACCGGCAAGGTGCTGGACACGGCGGTGGTCTACCCCACCTACGGCGAGCGGCAGGAGAAGGAGGCCATCGAAAAGCTGGCCGGACTCATTCAAAAGCACGGCGTGGAGCACATCGCCATCGGCAACGGCACCGCCAGCCGTGAGACGGAGCGGATGGCGGTGAAGCTGATCCGTCAGGTGAACGCCGCCGGCGCCCATGTCAGCTACATGATCGTCTCCGAGGCCGGGGCCAGCGTGTACTCCGCCAGCCCCCTGGGGGCGGAAGAGTTCCCGGAGTACGACGTGAACCTCCGGTCCGCCGTGTCCATCGCCCGGCGGCTCCAGGACCCCCTGGCGGAGCTGGTGAAGATCGACCCCAAGGCCATCGGCGTGGGCCAGTACCAGCACGACATGCCGCCCAAGCGGCTGGACGAGGCCCTCTCCGGCGTGGTGGAGGACTGCGTCAACGCCGTGGGGGTGGACGTGAACACCGCCTCGGCGTCCCTGCTGGAGCACGTGGCGGGGCTGGGCGGCGCCACGGCGAAGAACATCGTGAAGTACCGGGAGGCCAACGGCCCCTTCACCGCCCGCAAGCAGATCCTGAAGGTCCCCAAGCTGGGCCCCAGGGCCTTTGAGCAGTGCGCCGGCTTCCTGCGGGTGCCGGAGAGCAAAAACGTCCTGGACAACACCGCCGTCCACCCGGAGAGCTACGGCGCGGCGGAGAAGCTGCTCTCCCTCACCGGCCACACCCTGGCGGACGTGCGGGACGGAAAGCTGGAGGACCTGAGCGCCCAGATCAAAGCCTATGGCGAGGAGAAGGCCGCAAACGCGTGCGGCGTGGGCGTGCCCACCCTCCGGGATGTGGCGGCGGAGCTCCGGAAGCCCGGCCGGGACATCCGGGACGAGCTGCCCAAGCCCATCCTCCGCACAGACGTGCTGGAGATGAAGGACCTGAAGCCCGGCATGGTGCTGACGGGCACGGTCCGCAACGTCATCGACTTCGGCGTGTTCGTGGACATCGGCGTCCACCAGGACGGGCTGGTCCACATCTCCCAGGTGGCGGACCGGTACGTGAAGCACCCCTCCGAGGTGGTGTCCGTGGGGGACATCGTCCAGGTGACGGTGCTGGACGTGGACGAGAAAAAGAAGCGCATCAGCCTGTCCATGCGGCAGGCCGCCGGGAACGGATAACGGAGGTGAGCGCCATGGTGATGCTGACCATCGACGCGGTGAACGACCTGCTGGACGAGATGGCGGAAGCGTTCCCGCCGGAGCTCTTCGACGGCCTCAACGGCGGGGTGAACCTGCTGGAGGAGGCGAAGCCGGACCCGGACTTCCCGGACGGGGAGATGTATATCCTGGGGGAGTACTGCGACGATGTGCTGGGCCAGTACATCAATCTGTACTACGGCTCCTTCGCCGCCCTGGCCAAACGGGAGGACTGGGACCGGGAGACCTGGGAGGACGAGCTGTACACCACCCTCTCCCATGAGCTGACCCACCACATGGAGGGCCGGGGCGGCCTCCATGCCCTGGACGACCGGGACGCGGAGGAGCTGGCGGAGTACCGCCGGGAGTTCGGTCTGGACCCGTGATCCCCTCTAGGCGCAAAAAAGCCCGGCTCCCGCAGGGAGCCGGGCTCAGTTTGTCGGTTATGGATCATGCACCGGGGCAAAGCCTCATCTCACCCCAGCTTCCGGTACAGCTCCCGGGCCTTCACCACCTCCCGGACGTGGCTGTCCACCGTCCGGCAGCAGCCGCCCACGGCGGAGGCGCCGGCGCGCATCCACCGGCGGGCGTAGTCCCCGAAGGCCAGGCCGTCCCGGCTGCCGTGCCAGGTCTTGGTGGTGGGGTCATAGGTCTCGCCGCTGTTGGGATACACGGCGACAGGCAGGCCGCAGCCCGCCTTCAGCTCGCCGATCAGGTGCTCCACGAACTGGGGCGGCGTGCAGTTGACGCCGATCATCCGCAGGTGGGGAAATGTCTTTTCCAGTTCCGCGGCGCAGTCTCGGAGTAGATCCCCTTCGTGGATGCGGCTGCCGTCCCGGCAGGAGAAGCTGACCCAGGCCTCGGCCCCCAGCTCTTCGGCGATGGAGAGCTCGATCCGGGCCTCCGCCAGGGAGGGCTGGGTCTCGATCAGCAGCACGTCCGCCCCGGCCTGCCAAAGGAGCTCCATCCGCCGGCGGTGGAAGTCCCGGAGGACGTCATCGCCCACGCCGTAATTCCCCCGGTACTCGGAGCCGTCCGCCAGGTACGCGCCGTAGGGCCCGATGCCGGCCAGGCACAGGGGCCATGCCCGGCCCTCTTCCCGGCCGGAGCGCTGCCACCACTGCTCCCGTGCCTCCAGGAACAGCTCCACGGAGCGGGTGATGAGGCCCTCCGCCTCTGCCAGGGTGTGGCCCTTGGCCATGAGGCCGGGGATGGTGGCCTGGTAGCTGCAGGTGATGCCGCAGTCCGCGCCGGCGGCGAAGTAGTTCTCATGGACCTTCTCCACCAGGCCCGGCTGCTGGTCCAGAGCCTTGGCGGTCCATAGGCTGTCGTTCAGGTCACAGCCCATCTGCTCCAGCGCCGTGGACATGGAGCCGTCGATGACCAGGATCCCGGTCTTTTCCAGTGTCTCTTGGATCGTGGTGCGCTTCATGTCAGTTCTCTCCCTTCTCAGCCTTCTCATCGATGGTGCCGAAGGTCACCGGCGCCGGGTCCTCCCCGCGGGCCTGGGCCGGGACATAGCGGTCCCAGAAGTCGTGGAACAGGCGGAAGATCTCCTTCTGCTGGGTGAAGATGAACAGCAGCGTGATGGCCACATAGGCGGCGGAGAGCAGGTCCGTCATTGCCCACAGGGCGTCCGCCTGGATGTTGTAGAAGAACACGCAGGGGATCATGTAGTAGACCATGTACACCTTGCTGGCCCGGCGGTTGGCCAGGGTGTCGCCGAAGGCGTAGTTGACAGACTTGGCGCAGCTGTAGTACATGCCGATGATGGTGGTCCAGGCGAAGATGGTGATGGCCGCCGCCAGGAAGCCGCC
>CALWOF010000129.1 GCA_944382995.1 uncultured Oscillospiraceae bacterium
CAGATGGTGAAGGACACCCGCACCGGCTACGAGACCGGCAACATCGACAACGTGATGGACGGCGACCTGGACGGCTTTATCAACGCGTACCTGACCCAGCTGGCCACCGGCGAGCTGAAGAAGTGAGCGGAGGCCGCGCAGTCTCCCCGTCTCTGCGGGGGAGCGCGAGGGGGCGGCAGCCCGCCTCGCATCAGATCAAATGCCCCGCCGCCAGGCGGAGGAAAATAAGGGATGGGCGGCCGATGGCCGCTCGCAGCCTTGGGGCATCCGCCCCATAGAGAGAACCACCAAGACGTGGCGCGGGGAGAGCCCTGTGCCACGTCTTGAAAACGAGAAAGGATGTTGGAACTTCCATGAGCGAGAAATCCCAGACCCAGACCGCGCCCGTTCAGGAGAACAAGATGGGCGTCATGCCGGTGGGCAAGCTCCTGGCCGGCATGGCCGTCCCCATGATGATCTCCATGCTGGTGCAGGCCTTCTACAATGTGGTGGACAGCGTGTTCGTGGCCCAGCTCAGCGAGGACGCCCTGAACGCCGTGTCCCTGGCCTTCCCCCTGCAGAACCTGATGATCGCCTTCGGCACCGGCACCGCCGTGGGCATCAACGCCCTGCTCTCCCGCTCCCTGGGGGAGAAGAACCAGGAGATGGTGGACAAGGCCGCCAACACCGGCATCTTCCTGTCCCTGTGCAACTTCGTGGTGTTCGCCCTGATCGGCATCTTCTTCTCCCGGACCTTCTTTGAGATGCAGGCCGGCGGGGAGCAGATCATCGTGGACTACGGCGTGGACTACGCCTCCATCTGCCTGGGGCTGTCCGTGGGCATCTTCAGCCAGTTCTGCTTTGAGCGGCTGCTCCAGTCCACCGGCCGCACCACCCTGGCCATGATCACCCAGCTGACCGGCGCCATCATCAACATCATCATGGACCCCATCCTGATCTTCGGCTACTTCGGCTTCCCCCGGATGGAGGTGGCCGGCGCTGCCCTGGCCACGGTGCTGGGACAGATCGTGGCCGCCATCATGGCCGTGTTCATGAACTTCAAATTCAACCCCGACGTCCACATCCGTCTCCGGGAGATCCGGTGGAACGGCCGGATCGCCCGGGAGATCTACCGGGTGGGCTTCCCCACCATCGTCATGCAGTCCATCGGCTCCGTGATGGTGTTCGGCATGAACAAGATCCTCTTCGGCTTCACCAAGACCGCCACCGCCGTGTTCGGCGCCTACTTCAAGCTCCAGAGCTTCATCTTCATGCCGGTGTTCGGCCTGAACAACGGCATGGTGCCCATCGTGGCCTACAACTTCGGCGCCGCCCGGATGGACCGGGTGAAGAAGACCGTGAAGCTGGCGGTGTGCACCGCCATCTGCATCATGGCCGTGGGCCTGGCCATCTTCCAGCTGGCGCCGGAGCTCCTGCTGAGCTTCTTCGACGCCTCCGAGGAGATGAACGCCATCGGCTCCGTGGCCCTGCGGATCATCAGCATCTCCTTCCTCTTCGCCGGCTTCTGCATCATCGCCGGGTCCGTGTGCCAGGCCATCGGCAACCCCTTCTACTCCCTGATCGTGTCCGTGGCCCGTCAGCTGGTGGTGCTGCTGCCGGTGGCGTGGCTGCTGTCCCAGACCGGGCGGCTGGAGCTGGTGTGGCTGGCCTTCCCCATCGCGGAGCTGATGTCCCTGACCCTCAGCACCATCTTCCTGCGCCGGACCCTGAAGGCCGCCGACGCCAGGATGAAGGCCCGGCAGGCCGCCGCGTCTGCGGAGTGACCGCCGTTCCGCAAAAAGCAAAAAAGACAGACGAGCGCCCCCGGACAGCACAGCTGTCCGGGGGCTTTTCTGCGGGTCACTGCTCCAGGAACGTCTCCGGGTCCACCGCCGCCCCGTCCTTCGTGACGGCGAAGTGCAGGTGGGGGCCCTGGGCGGCCTCCGCCGCGGCGGTGGCGCCCACGGCGCCGATGACCTGTCCGGCGGAGACGCTCTCCCCCTCCGCCACAGGCGGATCGGCCTGCAGGCTGGCATAGGTGGTCTCATAGCCGCCGCCGTGGCCGATGACCACCGTGGTGCCCATCAGCGCATCGTCGGTGACGGAGAGCACAGTGCCGGCGCTGGCCGCCAGGACCGCATCCCCCGCCGCGGCGGCGATGTCCAGACCATCGTGGGTCCGCCAGTCGTCCATGGTCTCATCGTAGAGCAGAGCGTCCACGGAAAAAACCGCCGCCACCTCGCCCTGGAGGGGCGAGACCACCACCATGGGCTCATCCGCGGCCACCGGTGTGTCGTCCGGGACCACCGGGGCCTCCGGCATGACCGCCGCCGCGGGGACCTCCTCCGGCTCCTCCGCCGCCGCGGCAGGCGGCGTCTCCTCTGCGGCGGGCTCGTGCTCCGGCAGGTCCGTCACAGGGGATGCGGCCTGGACATCCGGCTGGAGGACGGCGGTCTCCGCCGGGGGCTCCTCCCGCAGCAGCAGGAAATAGCCGCCCACACCCACCGCCAGGATGCACAGGGCCAGGGCCCCGTAGAAGCCGGGGCCGCTCAGCAGGTTCTTGATCCGATGTTCCATGTATCTACCTCCCTCGATATTTGATCTGGGGGAAGTATGGGCAGGATTTCCAGGAATTATACAGAAAAAGAGACCGCCTGAAGGCGGTCTCTCTGCCGGAGGGGGGATCACTTCACGATCAGGGTCTTTCCGTCCATCTCCGGCGGGCAGGCCAGGCCCATCACGTCCAGGATGGTGGGGGCGATGTCCGCCAGGCGGCCGCCGGACCGGAGCTCCGTCCCCGCGCCGCAGAGGATGAAGGGCACGGGGTTGGTGGTGTGGGCGGTCATGGGGCTGCCGTCGGGCTCGGTCATCTGCTCGGCGTTGCCGTGGTCGGCGGTGATGATGGCGATGCCGCCCATTTTCAGCGTGGCGTCCACCACCTTGCCCACGCTCTCATCCACGGTCTCCACGGCCTTCACCGCCGCGTCGTAGACGCCGGTGTGGCCCACCATGTCGCAGTTGGCGAAGTTCAGGATGATCACGTCATAGGCGCCGGACTCGATGCGCGCCACGCACTGCTCCGTCACCTCCGCGGCGCTCATCTCCGGCTGGAGGTCGTAGGTGGCCACCTTGGGAGAGGGCACCAGCACCCGGTCCTCGCCGGGGAACACGGTCTCGCTGCCGCCGTTGAAGAAGAAGGTCACGTGGGCGTACTTCTCGGTCTCGGCGATCCGCAGCTGGGTCATGCCCACGTGGCTCAGGTACTCGCCCAGGCCGTTGTTCACGCTCACCCGGGGGAAGGCCACCTCCACATTGGGCATGGAGGCGTC
>CALWOF010000130.1 GCA_944382995.1 uncultured Oscillospiraceae bacterium
CTGGTCGTTGTGGCCGTGGGTGTTGGCATGGCCCTGGGCGGAGGAGGTTCGCCCGCCCAGGAGGGCAGCGGAGATCCCATCTCGGAGGCCCTGGCCCCCAAGGTCACCATCGGCGGAGAAGCCTACAGCACGGCGCTGACAGAGCTGGAGCTGGACGGCACGGACCTGACGGACGCGGACTTTGAGGCGCTTCAGGAATTTCCCAATCTGACAAAGCTGGAGATCACATACCCCGAGGGGCTTGGCATGAGCGATCTGACGCCGCTCTCAGGGCTGACCAACCTGACATACCTGCGCGTCCGGACCCAGGGGCTGACCAGTCTGGACGGCATCGAGACGCTGACCCGTCTGGAGACATTGAATATCGATGGCCAGGATGCCACCTTTCCGTCTCTGGAGCCCCTGGGGCATCTGACGGAGCTGAAAAACTTGAGGTTGCCCATTTACGACGAAAACCTGGAAATCTATGCGGATCTCACTCCCCTGGCCAACTGCACAAAACTGGAGTCTCTGCGAATAGACCATAAGGTGGCGGATCTGTCCCCCCTCTCCGGGCTGAAACAGTTGGTCTCTCTGAATATCTCTGACGGGTATATGGGTTTAAGTGGGTATCAGACCCTGGAGCCGCTGAAAGCTCTGACAAATCTGAAATCCCTGTCTCTGCGGAACTACAACATCCAGGATCTGACCGGGCTGGAAAACCTGCGTGCCCTGGAAAATCTCTATATTGAGACCGGAGACCAGCTGACGGACATCTCCGCCCTCCGGGACCTGGAGGATCTGACCAACGTGACCCTTCAGCTTGACGGCCATGAGAACCACATCGCGGATATGTCCCCCCTGGACCACGTGCCCAACGTCACCATCTCCTGACGGTGACCGCCGCGTCCGCCGCACGGCCCGGTCTGAAACGCCGCGGCCCGCAGCGATCATGGGCGGGCAGCGCACCATTTGGCCTCCTGCGGGCCGCGTGCCCGGCGTCACCAGGCGCTGAAAAGCCGCGGCACCGCCTGATCAGCGGTGCCGCGGCAAGGAGAAAAGAAGTCATCCGCCGTGATTTTGCTCGGCAGCGGACGAGAACGCGAGGTGTACGGGAGGATCGCCGGCCCCGGCCGGAGCGGCGGCGGCCGCCCGCTTTCCGGCGGCCCGGTCCAGCAGGGTGGCCGCCGTCTGGATGCAGGGGCCGGTCAGCAGCACGGAGAGGACCGTGCCGATGCCGATGGTCCCGCCCAGCAGCAGTCCGGTGATGAACATGGCCCCGTCATACAGGATCCGCACGGTGCGGAACTGCAGACGGTGCAGCCGCTCGTGGAAGATCAGCGTCAGAATGTCGCAGGGCACCAGTCCCAGGCCGGACCGCTTCGCCAGGGAGATCCCCAGCCCGGTGAACACCGGCGCGCAGGCCAGGCAGCACAGGCGGACCGGGAAGCCCGCCGCCCCCAGCAGGGGCGTGAGCAGGAGCGACCACAGGTTCATGACGAACCCCACCAGAAAGGTGCCGAGGAAGGTCCCCAGGCCGATATGCCGCCGCCCCAGCGCCAGCACCAGCAGAAACATCACGCCCTGGATCACGTAGAAGGCATTGCCCGCCCGGATCCCCAGGGTGTCAGAGAGGCCCTGGGTCATGACATTGAAGGCGTCAGACCCCAGGCCGCAGGAGACATACAGCGAGCAGCTGATGCCGGAGCAGAGGAATCCGGCCCACAGGAGCCCGATCGCTTTTCCCTTGTTTCTCTCCATGGCGCACCTCCGGTCCGTTCTCTGTTTGCTGACCCGATCATATCCCCGTCCCGTCCGTTTTGGAAGGGACAAATCTGCGCGGGGGCCGTACGGCCCCCGCGCAGATGTCGTTTTCCAGGACTTTTTTGCGGTCCTCAGTCCCGCGTCCGGTATTTCCGGTACTCCGTGGGGGTGAGGCCGATGTATTTGGAGAAGATGCGGGAGAAGTAGCTGGCATCCTCGAAGCCCAGCTCCTCCGCGATGGTCTGGACAGAGTCCTGGGTGGACGCCAGCCGGATCTGCGCCTCTCCCAGCCGGCGGCGCAGCAGATACTGCTTGACGGTGTAGCCGGTCTTCTGCTTGAACATATGGGAGAGGTGGTAGGGGCTGATATAGAACGCCCGCACCAGCCGCTCGATGGAGACGTCCTCCGCGTAATGGCGGTCGATGTACCGGGCCACCTGCCGGAAGATGGCCTCCTCCGGGGCCTCGGGCGCGGCCTCCCGCCCGCGGGCCATCCGCCGGATCAGCTCCAGGGACGCCAGCATCAGGTACTGGCACAGGCGCTGGTAGCCGTCCTCCCGCTCGGCTGCGTAGCGGTCTATCTGGCAGAACATCTGCCGCAGGTCGTCGAACTGCTCCGGCCGGCGGAACACAGGGCTGAACCGGCTCTCGATGAGGCAACCGGCAGGCAGACCCGGCAGCGCCAGGGCCCCGATGCCGATACACAGCGTGCGGTAGGGCTCCCCTGCCCGGGGAAACTCGTCGTGGAGCGCGCCGCTGCTGCACAGGATCACATCCCCGGCCGCCACCTGGTAGCGCCGCAGGTCCACGGTGTAGTCCCCCCGCCCCTCCAGGATCAGCAGCACCTCGGCGATGTCCTCGTGGCAGTGCATCAGGGTGGAGTGGTCCCCATCCGTCCAGTCGGAGTAGCAGACGTGGGCGATATAGGGCTGGCCGCCCAGCTGCTCCGCCGCCTCCGCGGCCGTGTAGATGAACCGCTGCTGGTTGATGCCCGTCTGTTCCATACGCGTCCGTCACCTCCGGCAAAAAAGTCCTGATCGGGCAGGGCCCGCCGCCCCGGGCAGGCAGGCCCGCAAAAAAGTCCTGTCCCTCAGTCCCTATTATGACCGCTCTCCCCCGCCGCTGTCAACTCCGATCGGCAGCCGAAGCGGAAAAGAGAGGCCGCCCGCGGGCGGCCTCTCTCGGGAGCTTGCGGATCCGCTGGAGCTCACAGCCAGTTCATCAGGTTGAAGGCCAGGATCAGGCCGGAGAACACGATGGACACGGTGGAGCACAGCTTGATGAGGATGTTCAGGGACGGGCCGGAGGTGTCCTTGAAGGGGTCGCCCACGGTGTCGCCCACAACGGCGGCCTTGTGGCACTCGGAGCCCTTGCCGCCGTGGTGGCCGCCCTCGATGTACTTCTTGGCGTTGTCCCAGGCGCCGCCGGCGTTGGACATGAACACCGCCATGGCGAAGCCGGTGACGGACACGCCGCCCAGCAGTCC
>CALWOF010000131.1 GCA_944382995.1 uncultured Oscillospiraceae bacterium
GTGTTGAACAGGCGCAGCAGGCGCTGGGAGTCCTCGTCGTCGATGTCGATGACCATGTCGGTGTTCTTCACGTTGTGGATCCAGGGGATGTGCTTGTCGCCGATGCCCTCGATCCGGTGGCCGCCGAAGCCGTTCTCCAGGATGGTGGGGCACTGGAGGGCCTCGCCCACCGCCAGCTTCAGATGGGGATACTGCTCCTTCAGCAGGTCGCCGGCGGACATGGTGCCGGCGGAGCCGGAGGTGAAGGCCGCGGCCGCGAACCGGTCCCCGGGGCGCTTGACGGCCTCGAACACATCCGCCAGGGCCCGGCCGGTGACGTTGTAGTGCCACAGGGGGTTGCCCATCTCCTCGAACTGGTTGAAGATCATGTACTGGGGATCCCGCTTGAGCTCGTTGGTCTTGTCGAAGATCTCCTTGACGTTGGACTCGCAGCCGGGGGTGGCGATGACCTCGGCGCCGATCTCATGGAGCCAGTCGAACCGCTCCTGGCTCATCTCCGCCGGCAGGATGGCCACGCCCCGGGCGCCCAGCAGCCGGGAGTTGAAGGCGCCGCCCCGGCAGTAGTTGCCGGTGGAGGGCCACACGGCCTTGTGCTTCTCCACGTCGAACTGGCCGGTCACCAGCCGGGGGGCCAGGCACCCGAAGGAGGCGCCCACCTTGTGGCAGCCGGTGGGGAACCACTTGCCCACCATGGCCACGATCCGGCAGGGCACGCCGGTGAGGGCCGGGGGCAGCTCAATGTAGTTGGGCACCGGCTGGAAGAGGCCGCCGGACTCCCTGGCCTCGTTCTTCCAGGTGATGCGGAACAGGTTCAGGGGGTTCACATCCCACAGGCCCACGTCCTTCAGCTTCTCCCGGACCTTCTCCGGAATGGTCTCCGGGTGCTGCATCTGCGCGATGGTGGGGATGAGGATCCCGTTTTCCCTGGCCTTTTTGATGTTGTGCGCCAGGCCCTCTTTGTTGATGGTGAGATCGATCATAGTCACTTGCCCTCCTGTTGTTTCGAGTCGATATAGGAATACAGGGTGTACTTGGAAATGCCGAAATATTTGGCGACCTTGTCGCCGGACTTGGTCACGAGGAACGCGCCGTTCTCACTGAGGAAGCGGATGGCCCGGACCTTGTCCTCCTTGTTCATCAGGGCCACGGGCTTGCCCACCAGCGCCACGGACTGCTCGATCAGCTCCTCCAGCAGGTCGTTGACATTGACGATCTTCTCCGGCTCCTCCTGGGGCCGCTCCCCGGTGGAGATCAGGTCGTGGACCGCGGCCTCCACCATCAGCAGCCGGGAGATGTCGTAGTTGATGGCCAGGATGGCGGAGACCTTCCCCTTGCTGTTGCGGATGTACACGGTGGAGGATTTGAGGATCTTGCCGTCCGGCGTCTTTGTCAGATAGCACAGGTGGTCCCGGGGCTCCGGGTCGTTGGTCTCCAGCTGTTCCAGCACCACATGAGAGGCGCCGTCTCCCACCTTCCGGCCGGAGACATGGCCGTTTTCGATGGCCACGATGGTGTGGTCCGGGTGTCGGCTCAGGTCGTGGACCACCACCTCGCAGTCCCTTCCGAACTGGGCGGCGATCCCCGCCGCCACCTGCTGGAGCAGCTTCAGTTTTCCGCTCTCCGTACGTCTCCCCCCTTCCGCGCAGCCGCGGCCGTCCCGCGCCGCGCCGCTTCATTTATATAAGTATCATACCATAGATTTTCACAAAATCAACCGGATTCAGAAAAAATTTTAGGTTTTCTTATTTTTTGTTTGACATCCTGATTTCTTATGCTATGATAGGGGTAGGTAAAGCATTCCGCGGTCCCAAGAAGCGTCAGGAATACAGACGAGAATACGGAGGTCAGCGATATGGATTTTGAAGCGATCAAGGCGGCGGCCCAGAGCTATCGGGCGGATATGTCCCGCTTCCTGCGGGAGATGATCTCCCACCCCAGCGAGAGCTGCGGGGAAAAAGAGGTGGTGGCCTGCATCAAGGCCGAGATGGAGAAGCTGGGCTACGACAAGGTGGAGGTCGACGGCCTGGGCAACGTCATCGGCTGGATGGGCGAGGGCGAGAAGATCATCGCCTTCGACTCCCACATCGACACCGTGGGCATCGGCAACCTCAGCAACTGGGAGGCCGATCCCTACGCCGGCTATGAGACCGACGAGATCATCTTCGGCCGGGGCGGCAGCGACCAGGAGGGCGGCATGGCCTCCGCCGTGTACGGCGCCCGGATCATGAAGGACCTGGGGCTGATCCCCGCGGGCTACAAGATCATGGTGGTGGGCTCCGTCCAGGAGGAGGACTGCGACGGCATGTGCTGGCAGTACATCGTCAACAAGGACTTCTCCGGCCCTGACGACGCCCGGGGCAAGATCGAGTTCGTGGTGTCCACCGAGCCCACCGACGGCGGCATCTACCGGGGCCACCGGGGCCGCATGGAGATCCGGGTGGACGTGAAGGGCGTCAGCTGCCACGGCAGCGCGCCGGAGCGGGGCGACAACGCCATCTACAAGATGGCCGACATCCTCCAGGACGTCCGGGCCCTGAACGAGAGCGGCGACGGCCCCTCCAACCGGGTGAAGGGCCTGGTGAAGATGCTCAATCCCGCCTTCAACCCGGAGCACTATGAGGACGCCCAGTTCCTGGGCCGGGGCACCTGCACGGTGAGCGAGATCTTCTTCACCTCCCCC
Source organism: uncultured Oscillospiraceae bacterium (assembly GCA_944382995.1). Classification (GTDB taxonomy): domain Bacteria; phylum Bacillota; class Clostridia; order Oscillospirales; family Oscillospiraceae; genus Oscillibacter. The sequence continues at coordinate 2,681 of CALWOF010000131.1, forward strand.
AGCCGCTGCGCGGTGGCGGACAGCTGCGCCGTCTCCATCGACCGGCGGATGACCGCCGGCGAGACCTGGGACTCCTGCCTGGAGGAGATCCGGCAGCTGCCCGCTGTCCAGAAGTACGGCGACGACGTGAAGGTCAGCATGTACATGTACGACCGGCCCGCCTGGACCGGCGAGGTCTATGAGACCGAGTGCTTCTTCCCCACCTGGATCAACAAGGAGAGCGCCCCCCACGTCCAGGCGCTGGTGGACGCCCACCACGCCCTGTGGGGCGACACGCGCATCGGCCACGCCGACGCGGACCCCAAGAAGGACGCCATGCACCTGCGGGAGGGCCGTCCCCTCACCGACAAGTGGACCTTCTCCACCAACTGCGTGTCCATCCAGGGCCGGTACGGCATCCCCTGCGTGGGCTTCGGCCCCGGCGCCGAGAGCCAGGCCCACGCCCCCAACGAGATCACCTGGAAGCAGGATCTGGTGACCTGCGCGGCGCTGTACGCCGCGGT
>CALWOF010000132.1 GCA_944382995.1 uncultured Oscillospiraceae bacterium
GTAGATGAGAAGGGCCAGGGCCATTTTTACGGCCACCCGGCGGAGAGCGCCCGGCTGGCGGAGGACATGCTCCGCCGCCTCCGGGCGGAGACCGCCCTCCGGGAGACGGTAGTGACCCTGGTGGCCTGGCATGATCGGAACATCCCCCGGACCCGGCCCGCCATCGCCCATGCCCTCCGGGACCTTGGCGAACGGGACCTGCGGTGGCTGATGGCCCTCAAGCGGGCGGACAACCTGGCCCAGGCGCCGGCGTTCCGGGCCATGCAGGGGGAGATCGACAGGGCTGAGGCCATCCTGGACGAACTGCTCTCGGAGGGGACCTGCGTGTCCCTGAAGCAGCTGGCGGTGAATGGCGGGGATCTGACGGCCCTGGGCCTCTCCGGCCCCGCCGTGGGTGAGACGCTGGAGGCACTCCTCACCGCAGTCATGGACGGCGCCCTGCCCAATGACCGGGAGGCCCTGCTGACTGCCGCCCGGGAGATCGCCGGCCAGGCATAGGAAATGGAGACCGCCCCGCACCATACGGTGCGGGGCGGTCTTTACACGATCTCCAGCAGCTGCCGCAGGTCCCGGATCTCATAGTCGATCCGCAGATCCGGCAGAGGGTCTCTGCCGCCGGGATTGTACCAGCAGCAGGGCAGACCGGCATTGTTGGCGCCCCGGATGTCCGTGGCCAGAGAGTCTCCCACCACCAGACAGTTCTCCGCTGTCATGCCGGGGATCCGGGAGCGCACGTAGTCGTAATAGGCCCGACTGGGCTTGGAGGCACCGGCGTCCTCTGAGATGAAGGCATCGGAGATCAGATCTGCAAACACGCTGCCCCGGAGGCGGCTCCGCTGGACCGATGCCACGGCATTGGTGACGATGTAGAGCTTGTGTCCCCGCCGGACCAGCTCCCGGCAGGTCTCCTCCGCGTGCGGCAGGGGATAGACGCCTTCACCGAGGGAACTGAGGTAATCCCGATTGCACTTGTCCGGGTCCAGGTCCAGTCCCAAGACCTGGAGAAACCGTACATACCGCTCCCGCACCACGTACTCCTTGGAGATCTCGCCCCGGTCAAAGGCGGCCCAGAGCTCCCGGTTGATACCGTGATAAAGGAGGCGGGTCTCCTCTGTCTCCGGGATCCGGTTTGCCTGGCACATGGCGGTGAACGCCCGCGCGGAGGCCTTCGGAAAATCAAAGAGGGTGTCATCAGCATCGAAGAGCAGGTATGGATATTTCAATGGGAGGACTCCTTTCCGGCGGATCACTATTTGAAATATCCTATCACATTTCCCGGGGAAAGACAATCACCTCCGTCCTCCGCCGGCATACCATGGCGTGAGGGGGAATGCGGAATGAACAAGACCTTTGGCGTGATCGGCGGCGACCGCCGCCAGACGGAGCTGGCCGCCCTGCTGCGGGCGGACGGCCGCACTGTCTGGACCTACGGCGTCGGGGAGGATCCGGAGCTGCCGGAGCAGGCGGCTGCGGCGGATGTGGTGATCCTGCCGCTGCCTCTGTGCCGGGAGCCAGGACTGCTGAACTGGAGCAGGACGCCGCTGGCCGTCGGAGAGCTGTTTTCCCGCTTTCAGCCCTCCCAGCTGCTGCTGGCCGGACAGGTGGGGCCGGAAGAGCGGCGGACGGCAGAGAAGCAAGGACTGGTCCTGGTGGACTATTTCCGCCGGGAGGAGCTGACCGTTGCAAACGCCGCCGCCACGGCGGAGGCCGCACTCCAGGTGGCCATGGAGCAGATGGATCGTACGCTGCTGGGCATGGACTGTCTGGTGCTGGGGTTCGGCCGGATCGGAAAGCTGCTGGCCTGCCGGCTCCAGGGCCTGGGGGCGCGGGTCACGGCGGCGGCAAGGAAGCCGGCGGACCGGGCGTGGATCCGGGCATTTGGCCTGCAGGCGCTGGACACCGGCGCACTGACCGGAAGCCTGGCTCGCTTCGGCGCTGTGTTCAATACGGTCCCGACTCCGCTGCTGGACCAGACGCTGCTGGCAGAGCTTCCCACCGGCTGCCTGTACCTGGATCTGGCCTCTGTCCCGGGGACGGACGCCGTAGCCGCGCAAAGGCTTGGGATCCATTACATCCAGGCCCGGTCCCTGCCGGGCCGCCTGGTACCTGTGACCGCGGCGGCGGCCATACGGGACGCTGTCTACAATATTATAATTGAGGAATGAGGTGACCTTGTGTGAGGAAGGAGCGGGTCGGATTTGCTGTTTGCGGCTCTTTCTGCACCCATGAGAGGGTCCTGGCGGAACTGGAGAGACTGGTGCAGATCTATGAGACGGTGATCCCGATCGCCTCGGAGACCTCTGCTTTCACAGATACCCGTTTTGGGACCTCTGACGATCTTCTGGACCGGCTGGAGGAATTGACCGGCCGGGAGGTCCTCTGCGATATCCCCTCGGTGGAGCCCATCGGCCCCAAAGGGCTGCTGGATATCCTGGTGATCGCGCCGGCCACGGGCAACACCATCGCGAAGCTGGCGGCGGGGATCACCGACACCGCAGTCACGATGGCGGCAAAGGCCCATCTTCGGAACGGCCGTCCGGTGGTGATCGCCATGGCCAGCAACGACGGGCTTTCCGCCGGTGCCCGCAACATCGGAGAACTGCTGGTCCGGAGGAACTACTATTTTGTTCCCTTCGGCCAGGACAATGCCGCGGCAAAGCCCTGTTCACTGGTGGCTGATTTTTCCAGGATCCCGGAGACAGTGGACGCTGCGCTCCGGGGTGAACAGATCCAGCCGGTGCTGCTGCGGTGAGAGCAGGGGCACGGGAAGCTCCCGTGCCCCTGCTCTCTGTGCTGCCCAAAAGGTAAAATCGACAAAAGGCGTATGTAAAATCCATGTTTATCATAAGTGGTAATTATATCGAAAATTAAAATTATCAGCATAAGTTCTCGCATCGGGGGAAACGGAGGGAACGAGCCGGAAACGAAAGGAAAAAGTGAACAAAAACAGGAAAAAGGGGTTGACTTTTCCGAGGGGCTCTGGTATTCTAAACAAGCTGCCCGGCACGAGTGATGAATGGCCACGGCGCAGGACTTCAAGAAAAACTTGAAGAAATGTGTTGACAAAGCGTTGGCTTTGTGGTAAAGTAATCCTCACCGCCGGGTACGGCGTGCACCTTGTAAATTAAACAACGTAACGAAAAGGAAGCACCAGAGGGGAATACCATTTAGGT
>CALWOF010000133.1 GCA_944382995.1 uncultured Oscillospiraceae bacterium
CTGGCCTGGCAAAATTCGGAGGGAATCTACTTCCGGCTCCACGGCACGGAGAGCATGGGGACCCTGCTCCGCGTGGCGGCCAGCATTACAGAGGCGACGGAGGAGCAGAATACCACCGATTCATTTGGCGGATAAAGTAAAAACCGCACGTCCTCCTTGCCGCTTCCTACAAAAATCAACATCCCGTGGGACAAAACAGGCCCCCGACACGTTCAGTAGATAGAACGGCCGGGGGCCTGTCTCCCGGAAAATAGCAGACGCAGAAAGGAAGGTCCTCTATGAAAAAACGGTTCCCATCATTTCTGGCCGGCGCCGCAGCGGCCCTGGCCCTGACGGCCCTGGCCACCTCCGCCCTGGCGGCCTCCGGACAGGTGCAGTTCAACTTCGCCGGGGTGGCCCTGGACGGGGAGATGAAGATCACCGCCGGCAGCGACATCACCGCCCCCAACGGCCAGCAGGTCCCCGGCTCCATCCTCTATGTGGACGAGGCGGGCGGCAAGACCAACTACCTGCCCATCCGGACCATCAGCGAGCTGCTGGGGGTGGAGGTGGGCTACGACTCCGCCACCCGCACCGTGCTGCTGGGAGAGCAGACCGTCCCGGCCGCCCCGGCGGTGTCCGCGGACGGCGCCTTCTGGCACAAGGAGGTCACGGAGAACGGCATCCGCTACGCCAGCGAGGACACCGGGATCGACGACACCGGAGCCCCCGGCTACGCGCTGACAGCTCTGCCGGAGGGCTGGGTCCTGGAGTCCATCCGGAGCCACGGCGGGACGAACTACCGGAACGGCAGCAGCGGACGTATCTCCTTCTCCTGTTCCTATCCCGACGGCGGGGGCTTCGGCTGGAGCCCCGGCAGCGGGGAGATCCCCTGCCGCTCCGTCACCGTGAACGGCCATGGCGCGGAGCTCTACACCTCCAGCAGCGAATACGGCGACAGCTGCCTGCTGGTGTGGGAGGACGAAGCGGGGGTGCTGTTCTGGTTCACCGGGGCGGATGTGGACCCGGATACCCTGGTGGAAGCGGCTTCTTCCGTGGCGCCGTCCACGGAAACCATGGCCGACTACGAGGCCGGCTGGCTGCCCGACGGCTACAGCTGGTTTGAGACCAACGTCTCCGGCGGCGCGGCGGAGACCACCTGGATGGGAGAGGACGGAGACAGCAACATCACCCTGACCTGCTCCGCCGGCCCCCTGCTGCTGCCGGAGGGGACGGGAGAGACCGTGCGCTTCGGCGGTGTGACCGCCCGATTCTGGGAGGCGGAGAAGTCCCACCAGCCGTCGGACGGCAAGCTCACCGTGGGCGGTGAGAAAGTGGACGGCAACTCGGTGGACATGGGCGGTGTCACGGTCTCTGTGGGCACCATCTCCGGTGCCGGCGCGGCGGACGTGGCCACCCTGGCCTGGACAGACGCGGACACCGGGGTCAACTTCCGCCTCCACGGCACCGTGGACCGGGACACCCTGCTCCGCGTGGCGGAGAGCCTGCGGGTCAAGTGAAGAGCGTGCACCCCACAAAAGCGGCCCCGGCGGGAGATTCCCGCCGGGGCCTTGCCGTGTCTGTCAGCAGCTCTGGCCGCAGCCGCAGCCGGGGCCGAACCGGGCGGTGACATACCGCCGCAGGAAGCAGAGGATGCCGCCGGCCATCAGGGCCAGGAAGGCGCAGCACAGCGCCGCGCCGATCTCCAGCCCTACGCCGGAGGCGGCGGAGAGGGAGGTGATCAGCGCCGTCAGCAGCGCCCCCAGGGCGCCCAGGGCGGAGGCCTCCCCACAGCACAGCCAGGCGTCCGCCAGGGCCGGCGTCCGGTCCGCCCGGAGCACCCCCAGCAGATACGCCAACAGGCCGCCCAGGCCCGCGGCGGCGGTCACGCCGAAGAAGAGGTCCGCGGCGGCAGTGGCGGGCGCCAGGGTCAGGACCCCCGTGCGCAGCAGGGCGAACACCAGCCCGCCCAGCGCCAGGGACCCCAGCACCAGGGCCAGCAGATAACAGAAGCAGCGTCTCATGGAACCAACCTTTCTATCCGGTACGCGCGCGTCCGCCGGGCGGGGAGCTCTCCCCGCGCACCATCCTATGGCGGGGACGGGGCTCTGGTGCCGGCGGAAATTGAAATGTATAAATATATGGATAATTCATGCGATATGCAGCGCTTACAGTGTGCGACTTAAAAAATATGCAAAATTATCCAATCCGGGCTGGGAATCTTGTGCAAAATGATACTTGAATATTTATGCGCGACCGGCGTATAATTCAACCATCGCAAACAAATTCTCCACGGAGGTCACATACTATGGATAAGAAAAACATCAAGAAGATCGTGCTGGCCTATTCCGGCGGCCTGGATACGTCCATCATCATCCCCTGGCTGAAGGAGAACTACAACGACCCGGAGATCATCGCCGTGTCCGGCGATGTGGGCCAGAACGACGAGCTGGACGGCCTGGAGGAGAAGGCCATCAAGACCGGCGCCAGCAAGCTGTACATCGCGGACCTCACCGACGAGATGGTGGATGAGGTCATCATCCCCTCCATGAAGATGGGCGCCAGCTACGAGCAGTATCTGCTGGGCACCGCCTTTGCCCGGCCCATCATCGCCCGGAAGCTGGTGGAGATCGCCAAGGCCGAGGGCGCGGACGCCATCTGCCACGGCTGCACCGGCAAGGGCAACGACCAGGTCCGGTTCGAGCTGGCCATCAAGCGGTTCGCCCCGGAGATGACCATCATCGCCCCCTGGAGAGAGTGGGACATCAAGGGCCGGGACGAGGAGATCGACTACGCCGAGGCCCACAACGTCCCCCTGAAGATCAGCCGGGAGACCAACTACTCCAAGGACAAGAACCTGTGGCACCTGTCTCACGAGGGCCTGGATCTGGAGGACCCGGCCAACGAGCCCCAGTACGAGAAGCCCGGCTTCCTGGAGATGAGCGTCAGCCCCATCGCCGCCCCCGATAAGGCCACCTATGTGACCATCGACTTTGTCAAGGGCGTGCCCGTGGCTGTGGACGGCGAAAAGATGAAGGCCAGCGACGTGATCCGCAAGCTGAACAAGCTGGGCGGCGAGAACGGCATCGGCCTGCTGGATATCGTGGAGAACCGGCTGGTGGGCATGAAGGACCGCGGGCTCTACGAGACCCCCGGCGGCACCATCCTCTACAAGGC
>CALWOF010000134.1 GCA_944382995.1 uncultured Oscillospiraceae bacterium
AATTTCCCTGCATGAAAGACCGTCTAAATAGTACCCCAAAATCTTTGCTTCAAACTCGGACAACTGTTTCCGGACACAGGACAAGAGGGCAGCGGTGTGTTCCCGGTCGATGAGATACGCTTCGGGATCGCGCTGGGCCAGATCGCTGGTGCCAGAGGTGTAGGAATTGCCGTCAAAGAAGGGTGTATCCAATGGGACCGACTGATTGAGCGCCATGTGCTTATCCCGGGCAGCGGCCCGGAGAACGGAATACAGCCGGTTACGAATGCAGATCTCCGCGAACGTCCGGAATGAGGCCGCCTTCGAGGCGTCATACTCCCGGACCGCGCTGAGAAGGCCCACCATCCCCTCCTGGGTCAGGTCCTCACTGTCGCCGCCCACCAGGAAATAGGGACGGGCGCAGGTGCGGACCAACCGGTTATACCGGGTGACCAGGAGCTCCTCTGCCTCGCGGCTGCCTTCTGCCGCCAGCGCGCAGAGTGCCTCGTCGCTGCTCTGGTCCAGAGGCTGTGGTGTCTTCTCGTGAAATTTGTACATATCGTATTATACCTGTCTATCCAGTAAAATGTCAAGCAGAATGTAAAAAAAGCCGTGGATTCAGGTGGGGTTTTTCTGCGATTTGATGAAATCCGCCAGGCGGTCCGCCACTTCTCCGGCCTTCTCAGTGGTCTTGGCCTCCACCATCACCCGGATCAGGGCCTCCGTGCCGGAGGGGCGCACCAGCACCCGCCCGGCGCCGGCCAGAGCCTCTTCCTCCCGCTTCACTGCCTCCGCGAGCTGAGGCGAGGCCATAATGGCCTCCTTCACCCCGCCGCTGTGCGGCACCTCCACGTTTACCAGCACCTGGGGATAGACAGCGCAGCAGCTGACCAGGGAACTCGCCTTCTCACCGGAGCGGGCCAGGACCTGCAAAAACTGCAATGCGGTCACCTCACCGTCCCCGGTGGTCTCCAGATCGGTAAAGATGGTGTGGCCGGATTGCTCACCGCCCAGCTTGCCTCCGATGGAGAGCATCTTCTCCAGCACATTCCGGTCCCCCACATCGGTGCAGAGCAGATCGATGCCGTTGTTCCGGCAGAACTCATGGAGACCCAGATTGCTCATCACTGTGGCAACCAGGACGTTGCCGTTCAGCTTGCCCCGGCGCTTGAGGTCCAGAGCGCACACCGCCAGGACCTTGTCTCCGTCAATGACGCCACCGGTCTCGTCCACCAGCAGGCAGCGGTCCGCATCGCCGTCAAAGGCCACACCGATGTCGTAGCCGCCCTTCACCACAGAGGCCGCCAGGTCCTCCAGATGGGTCGAGCCGCAACGGCTGTTGATATTGACGCCGTCCGGAGCGCAGTGGATGAACTCCGTCCGGGCCTTGAAGCGGCCGAAGAGCTCCGGCGCCGTGGCGCTGGCGGCGCCGTTGGCGCAGTCCACCAGGATCTTCAGTCCCGACAGATCGGACTCCACCGTGGATGCCGCGAAGTCGATGTAGTCCCGCTTCAGCTGGCGCATACCATGGTGGCGCCGGCCGATCTCCCCCCGGGTCCGGTGGCGGGGGGGCTCCGCTGAGAGGATCTTCTCCTCAATCCGGGCCTCCACGCTGTCGGAGAGCTTGTAGCCCTGGCCGCTGAATACCTTGATGCCGTTGTGCTCATAGGGGTTGTGGCTGGCGGAGATGACGATGCCCGCGTCAGCCCGCTCCTGCCGGGCCAGATATGCCACCGCCGGAGTGGGGATGGTGCCCAGGGGCTTCACGTCGCCGCCCAGATCACAGATGCCCGCCATCAGGGCAGACTCCAGCATGTCGGAGGAGATGCGGGTGTCCTTGCCGATCACCACGGTGGGGCGGCTGCCCTTCTCCTCCTCCAGCACGGAAGCGATGGACTGTCCCACGCGGAAGGCCATGTCGGCAGTGAGATTCTCCCCCACCACGCCGCGGATGCCATCGGTGCCAAATAATTTACCCATAATATCATTACCTCGTTTGTTTTACTATGATGGAACCGTCCGGTTGGACGGGGAAAAAGCTGGGTTGCCAGTTGGGCAATGCGCCCCCCATTTTCTTTTTGAGACATCAAAAAGAAAATGTGCCGCGCCCGGTGGAAAAGAAAAAATGTTTCGGCGGGTCGGTCCGCATGGATGCGGACCTCCTGCCGCCGGCGGGGGATGGTTGGCACTCCCGCGCGGCAAGTCAGGGACGGAAACGCCCGGCCCTTGGGGAATCCTTCGGCCCGGGGATGTACAGGGATACACTCTGCTTCTCTTTCCGCTACCGCTCACGCTTCCGCGAAGAACCAGGGAGCGCGTAGCAGCTGCGCAGCCGTTGGCGGCTCTGCCGCCTTACGCTGGACAGCCGTTCACGGCTCCGCCGTGTTACGGATGTCGCGTCCCCCCTGCGGGGAGATGCGGCGTACCCCTTGCGGGTAAAGCGGAAGGCGCGAAGATAGAAGCTGGTCAAATACGATTTTGCAACCCGTCGAAGTCAGCAGTACTGGCACGGGTCGGCAGTCACAATCTTGCAGAAGACCTGAGCGTGCCGGTCGGCCAGGCGAAATCGGAGCAGGCACCGGTACGCCGACCCCCGTCAGCGCGGAGGCACGGACGTGCCGGAGCGCGTCAAAGCGCTTTTTCTCTTCCACCGGGCGCGGCGCGTTCTCTTTTTGGCGCTGCCAAAAAGAGAACGGGGGGCGCACCCCCGTGGGAACAGCCTCCTGGCGGGAGCCAGACCCCCGAGGCCGCCTTCCGGCGGCCTAAAATCACCTCACAGCGTCAGCTGGTCCATCTCCGGTGCCTCCGGCGTCATGCCGCCCGGGATGGGCAGATGCAGATGCTGGTACGCCTTCTGGGTCACACACCGGCCCCGGGGCGTCCGGGTCAGGAAGCCCAGCTGCATGAGGTACGGCTCGTATACGTCCTCCAGCGTCACGGACTCCTCACCGATGGTTGCGGCCAGGGTCTCCAAGCCCACGGGGCCGCCGCCGTAGTTTTCGATGACGGCGGTGAGCATCCGGCGGTCGATGGGGTCCAGGCCCAGATAGTCGATCTCCAGGGCGCAAAGGGCCTGGTCCGCTACGTCCTTGGTGATGACGCCGTCGGCCTTCACCTGGGCGAAGTCCCGCACCCGGCGGAGCATCCGGTTGGCGATCCGGGG
>CALWOF010000135.1 GCA_944382995.1 uncultured Oscillospiraceae bacterium
GCCCTTAACTCTAGCCATTTGAAAAACCTCCTATTTGAACGTCTCGTGTCTTACTTGTAGGGGATCATCTTGCGGATGGCATCCACATTGGTGGTGTCCGCATAGCCGCCGGCACGCAGACGACGAGTGCGCTTGGTGTCCTTCTTGGTCAGGATGTGGCTCTTGAACGCCTTGGCGCGCTTGACCTTACCGGTCTTGGTCAGGTTGAATCTCTTCTTGGCGCCACTGTGGGTCTTCAGCTTCGGCATGTTGGTTTGCTCCTTCCGTATCGTTGAAAATCAGATTGCTTGCTTACTTGCCGGATCTGGGGGAGAGGAAGATGGACATCATCCGGCCCTCCAGCTTGGCGGGTTTGTCCAGATTGGCGGTCTCGGCGCATTGTGCGGCAAAACGGTCCAGCAGGTCCTTGCCGATGTCGGTGTGGGCCATCTCCCGGCCGCGGAAGCGGACCGAGACCTTGACGCGGTTGCCGTCGGCGATGAACTTCTGCGCATTCTTGAGCTTCGTATTGAAATCTCCAATATCGATGCCCGGAGACATGCGGATCTCCTTGATCTCCACCACGTGCTGGTTCTTCCGGGCCTCCTTCTCCCGCTTGCTCTGCTCGAACCGGAACTTGCCGTAGTTCATCAGCTTGCACACGGGGGGCGTGGCCTGGGGTGAGATCTTGACCAGGTCCAGACCCTGCTCGTCGGCGATCCTCTGGGCCTCTGCGGGAGACATGATGCCCAGCTGCTCGCCCTCGGAACCGATCAGGCGGATCTCTCTGTCGCGGATCTCCTCGTTCAGTTCATGCACTACCTTGCTAATGGTCGAAACACCTCCGTCTCTATAAATCACAAAACGCGGACACCAGTCGATGGCATCCGCGCAACAACAAACCACCGGAACGGCGGTCTGGTAACGACACTGTTGACCTCTTTGCCTTGGGCGGGAGGTGAGGCGGATGCTCTCTGCCTTCTTTGTTTTGCGGAGACAGTATATCACCTGCTCCGCCGTTTGTCAATCCCATTTTCACCGCGGAAAACGCTTTTTTCTAGCGGCCGCGTATATTTTCCAGCGGGAGCGGTGAGACTATCCACCGTACCCAGTCAGGCGAAAGGAGGTGTCCTGATGAACGAGCGCGACAGCCAGAACAAGCGCAGCCCCGGCCAGACCCAGCAGAAGGAGGACCGGGCGAACAGCCAGCAGAACAAGAACCAGAAGGAGAACCGCAAGTAACTCCTCCGAGCTTCTCATGGACAGGGCGCTCGTCCCGTGCGCCCCGGAGAATGAGGCGGGCGGCCAAATGGCCGCCCGCCTCTGTTCATCCGTGCGTTCACCGCCGGGGCAGGAACTGCAGATTCGCGTCCACCCGGCCGCCGATGCCGTCCACGGAGCAGCTGCTGGAATACTGCCAGTAGTCCCTGTGGTAATACAGGGTGGGATAGAGCTGCTCGGAGGATCCGCTCTTGTACTCCGGGTACCAGGAGAGATAGGGCTCCAGGGCACCCTGGTCATATTTGATGTAGCTGACATAGGTGCCGGCGTAGACCATGGCGTCATAGCCGGCCTCCTCGATCCGCTCACAGAAGGCCACGGCGCAGGCGGTGGCCATCTCCGGCGTGGTGCCGTAGACCCGGTAGGAGCTGTCGTGCATCTCCCAGTCGTAGGCCACGGGGCCGTCGATCTCATGGCCCTCCAGCAGCTCCAGGACGAACTCCGCCTCCTCGATGGCCTCCTCCACGGTGATGGCCTGGGCGAAGAAGTACACGCCGGTCTCGATGCCCGCCGCCATGGCGCCGTCGATGTTCTGGGCGTAGAAGGCGTCCTCCAGGATGGCGCCGGAGCCGTAGCCCCGCAGGCCGATCCGCACCATGGCGAACTCCACGCCGTCGGCCCTGGCGGCCTCCCAGTCGATGGTGGTGTCCTCGCTGGCCCGGTTCTGGTAGGCGGACACGTCGATGCCGAACCGGGTGTCATAGTCCCGGCCGGTGTAGAGCAGCCGGTCCGGATGGTCCGGGTCCCACATGAAGTCCCCCTGGGAGAAGCGGCTGCGCTCCGCCCCGGCGTAGACGGGGATCTGCTGGCCGCTGTAGGCGATATACTCCCCCGTGGTCTCAGAGGGGGTGTAGACCTCGCTGGGATCGATGCCCGGCCGGTCCTCCGGCTCCTCGGGGTCCTCCGGCCGTCCGCCGGTGACCTCGGTGATCTGCACGGTGCTGAAATTCCGCACGCTGCCCTGGACGGTGACGTCCTCCAGCGTCACGGGGCCGGTGACGCCGGGGGCCACGATCAGGTCTCCGGCGATGGTCATGTCCCGCAGATAGGCCCCCTCCGCCGCGTTGATCATCACGGAGCCCGCCGCGTCGGCGTCATAGGTGGTGTTGGTCTGGATCAGCACCTCCACCATATTGTCCAGGATCGTCACGATCTCCGCCCGGGTGATGGGGTCCGTGGGGCGGAAATAGCCGTCGGAGGAGTCGGTGATATAGCCTCTGGCGGACATCTCCGCAAGATAGGACCGGGCATACTCCGCCACCTGATCCGCGTCCAGATAGTGGACGTCCGCCGTCTCCCCCACCAGGCCGAAGGCCCGGGCGATCATGGTCACCGCCTGCTGGCGGGTGATGGTGTCCCCCGCCAGGGCCGCGCCGTTGTTGCCCAGGTACACGCCGGCGGCGTGGAGCTTCAGGATGGCCTCCTCCCAGTAGTTCCCGGACAGGTCCGAGAAGGTGCCGGCGGGCGAGACGGACCGGAATTTCAGGAAGCGGTCCAGAATGCCCGCGAAGGCCCCCCGGGTGATGGAGTTGTCCGGGCGGAAGGTCCCGTCCTCATATCCGTTGATGACGCTGTAGTCCTCGCTCCACTTGGTGATGGCGGTCTCCGCCCAGTGGCCGGCAGTATCCGCAAAGGCCGCCCGGGCCGGCAGCGCCAGGGTCCCTGCCGTCAGGGCCAGGGCCAGCAGCGCCGCGGCGATGCGTTTTCTTCCCATGGTCCGCTTCCTTTCCTCTTTTTTCGACATGTGCCGTCTGAAAAAGGGCCTCTCCGCAGCTCGCGGAGAGGCCCTCCGTCATTTGGTTTACATATTACCATATCCCCCGGCTCCCTGTCAATGACCGCCGGGGAGAAAGCGGGGCTTTACAAA
>CALWOF010000136.1 GCA_944382995.1 uncultured Oscillospiraceae bacterium
AGGCCCCGGAAGAACCCGTCCGCGTAGCCGATAGGCAGCACGCCGATGCGGGTCTTGCCCGCCGTGCGGAAGGTCCGTCCGTAGCTGATGTCCGTGCCGGGGTCAAAGATCTTGATGGTGGAGATGCTGGACTTCAATGTCATCACCGGCTCCAGCCCCAGGCGCTGCGCATCGGCTCCCGCGCCGTACAGCGCGATGCCGGGCCGCACCATGTCCAGATACATCTCCGGGTACCGGGCCAGGGCGCCGCTGTTGGCGCAGTGGCGGATGGCGAAGGTCCGCCCCCTGGCGGCCAGGGCATCCAGCACCCTGGTGAACACGTTGAACTGCTCTCTCGTATAGGCCTCGCTGCCCGGATCGTCCTCGTCGGAGACGGCGAAGTGGGTGAAGATCCCCTCCGCCTCCAGCCCCGGCAGGGCGCAGGAGTCCGCGATGGCCTCCACGCCGGTGCCAAAGTGGTCCCCCCGTACCAGGAAGCCCAGCCGGGACATGCCGGTGTCCACCTTGATGTGGACCTTCAGCGTCCCGCCGCACTGCACCGCCGCGGCGCTGTACTCCTCCGCCTTGGCTTTGGCGGAGACCGCCTGGGTGATGTGGTATTCGATCAGCTGGGGCACCATGGCGGGCGGGGTGTGGCCCAGGATCAGGATCGGGGTCCGGATCCCGGCGCGGCGGAGCTCCTCCGCCTCGTCCAGGCTCGCCACCGCCAGGTAGTCCGCCCCCAGGGCCTCCAGCTTCCGGGACACCTGGATAGCCCCGTGGCCATAGGCGTCCGCCTTCACCACGCCCAGATACTTCACCTTCGGCCCGGTCATCTCCCGGGCACAGCGGTAATTGTGGGCCAGGGCGTCCAGGTCGATCTCCGCCCAGGTCCGTCTCAGAACAGGTTCCTCCATGGATCAGGTCACCTTCTTCAGTATTTGCGGGAACGGCGGGAGGATGACCTCCCGCCGGCTCATTCCTGATCCTGTATTGTATCATAAAAGGAGAAGCTCGTAAAGTCCGCTGTCAAAATGATTTCCCCGTCCACGGCGATCTCCCCCCGGAGGGGCGTGCCGTCCGCCTCCCGCAGCCAGAGGGTGGAGAGGATCTTGCCGCCCCCTCCGCCGGTCTGGTCCACTGTCAGCCGGACGCAGGGGACCTCTCCCCAGTTCTCTTGGTTCTCCTCCAGCAGCCAGCCCTCCCGGAGGGCATCCATGAGCCGGGGCAGGCAGGCCATGGGGCTCACCTCCTCGCTTCCCAGCGTTCCGGCGTTGAGGCACAGGTCCTCGTACACCAGCGCCGTCTCCCCGTCAGAGAGCACCGCCCGCACCCCGGCAATGGTCTCCGGAGCAAGGACCTCCACCGCGACCTCTCCCTCCGGCACATACTCGCACCGGAGGTCCGCCTGCCACAGCGCGCCGTCCTGGTCGCAGGATACGGTCGCCTCCATGGTGCAGCCCGCCATGTCCCGGTAGGGCAGCCGGGCCTCCGCCGCGCCTCCTGTCTCCTCTCCCGCACCGCCGCAGGCTGTCAGCAGCAGACACAGGGTCATCATTGGTACGCACATCCGCTTGCGCACCTTCCAGACCTCCGTTTTCAAAAATCAGGCCAACGCCTCGCCGATGGCCGCCGGCAGGGCGGCGATCACGTCCTCCGGCGTGACGCCGTAGTCCGTCAGCCGCTCCGCCGCGATCTCCCCCGCCCGGCCGTGGAGCCACACGGCTCCGGCCGCCGCCTGGATGTCCGGCGCCCCCTGGGCCAGCAGGGAAGCGATGACGCCGGTGAGCACGTCGCCGCTGCCGCCCTTGGCCAGGGCGGAGGTGCCGGTGGTGTTCACCAGGGCGTTCCCCGCCGGCGCGGCGGTGACGGTCCGGTGGCCCTTGCGCACCAGGATGCAGCCGTGCTCCGCCGCGAAGGCCCGGGCCATCCCCACCCGGTCCCCGTCCGCCAGGTCGCCGCCGATGCGGGCGAACTCCCCGTCGTGGGGCGTCAGCACCGTCACCCGGTCCCGCCGGGCGTCCAGTACATCCATATGCCCGGCCAGGGCATTTATGCCGTCGGCGTCCAGCACCACGGGCGCCTTGATCCTTTTCAGCAGCTCCAGCACCAGCTCCGTCACACCGCTTCCCCGGCCCAGGCCGGGACCAACGGCCACCGCGTCACAGCCGGCGGAGCGCTCCAGCAGCGCGTCCAGTGCCTTGGGAGAGAGCCTCCCGTGCCTGTCCTCCAGGGGGAAGGGCATGGCGCCGGCGCACCTGGCCGCCTCCACCGGCCAGATGCACGCCGGGACCCCCAGGGAGACCAGCCCGCACCCGGTCCGCTCCGCCGCCGCGGCGGCCAGATACGGTGCGCCGGTGTAGCCAACGGCGCCGCCCACGATCAGCACCTTGCCGAAGGTGCCCTTGTGGCCGTCGGCCCTCCGGGGCGGCAGGGCGGCGCGGACGAATTCCCGCTCCACCGTCTGGGCGGGACAGATCAGCTCCCGCGTCAGGTCCGCCGGGATGCCGATGTCCCGCACCGTCACGGCGCCGGAGAGGATGGCCCCCTCCCCCGCCGCCTGGCCGAGCTTGGGCAGGGTGAAGGTGACGGTCCGGTCCGCCCGGACGGCCCGGCCCAGCACGGCCCCGGTGTCCGCCGCCACGCCGCTGGCGATGTCCGCCGCAACGACCGCTCCTCGGCTCTCATTGATCCAGTCCACCGCCGCGGCGAAGGCCGTCCCCTCCCCGATGGGACGGGAGAGGCCCACGCCGAAAATAGCGTCGATGACCGCGTCGGCCCCCAGCACCCAGGCGTGCTGGTCCGCGTCCGCGGGGTCGAAGGGCTCCAGCGCCACGCCGCACTCGCTGAGGCGGCGGGTCTCCTCCAGGGCGTCGGGCGTCATCTTCTCCAGATCCCCCACCAGGAACGCCCGGACCTTCAGCCCCTTCAAAAACAGCAGCCGGGCGGCGGCGATGCCGTCGCCGCCGTTGTTGCCCGCGCCGCAGAGAGCCGCCGCCCGGCATTTCCCCGGCCGGCGGGGCAGCAGGTCCAGCGCCGCCTGGGCCACGCCCTCCGCCGCCCGCTCCATCAATTCGATGGAGGGGATCCCCCGCTCCTCGATGGCCTGCCGGTCCAG
>CALWOF010000137.1 GCA_944382995.1 uncultured Oscillospiraceae bacterium
ACCATCACCATCGACTGCGACGTGCTCCAGGGGGACGGCGGCACCCGCACCGCCTCCGTCACCGGCGGGTTCGTGGCGCTGGCCCTGGCCTGCCGGAAGCTGGTGGAGGAGGGCGTCCTGAGCGAGGACCCCATCCGGCACTTCGTCACCGGCGTGTCCGCCGGCATCGTGGGGGAGACCCCCATGCTGGATCTGCAGTACAGTGAGGACAGCCGCGCCCAGGTGGACCTGAACTGCGTGATGAACGAGAACGGGGAGATCATCGAGCTCCAGGGCACCGGCGAGGGCCGGGCCTTCACCCCGGCGGAGCAGCAGGAGCTGGTGCGGCTGTGCGCCAAGGGCAACCGGGAGCTGCTGGAGCTCCAGCGGGAAGCTCTGGCGCGGTAAGGGGGGATCGTCGTGGCACAGGTGTTTGAGATGATCATGCTGATCTGCTTCGGCCTCTCCTGGCCCTTCAACATCGCAAAGTCTCTCCGCTCCCGCACCGCCAGGGGCAAGAGCCTCTGGTTCGAGGTGTGCATCATCGTGGGCTACCTCTGCGGTCTGGCGGGGAAATTCATCAGTGGGAACGTCACCTACGTGGCGGCATTCTACATTCTGGACATCACGATGGTCACCGTCGATCTGGTGCTGACCATCCGGAACAAGCGCCTGGATCAGGCGGCGGAACAGGAGGCTGCGGCATGAAATTCGTATTGGCCACCCACAACCCCGGCAAATTGAAGGAGATGGGAGAGATCCTCTCCGGCCTCGGCGTGGAGGTGGTGAGCCCCGCAGACGTCGGGATCACCGTGGATGTGGAGGAGACCGGCACCACCTTTGCCGAGAACGCCATGCTCAAGGCAAAGGCCATCTGCGCGGCCAGCGGCCTGCCGGCTATCGCGGATGACTCCGGCCTGTGCGTGGACGCCCTGAACGGCGGGCCCGGCGTCTACTCCGCCCGCTACGGCGGGCCGGAACTGGACGACCGGGGGCGCTGTGCCCTGCTGCTCCAGAGCATGCGGGGCCAGACCACCCGGGCGGCCCACTTTGCCTGCGCCATCGCCTGCGCCTTTCCCAACGGGGATGAATTGACGGCGGAGGGCCGCTGTGACGGTGCCATCGCCTTTGCTCCCATGGGGACGGAGGGCTTTGGATACGACCCGGTGTTCCTGGTGCCGGAAAAGGCAAAGACCTTCGCCCAGCTGACAGGGTCGGAGAAGAGCGCCATCT
Source organism: uncultured Oscillospiraceae bacterium (assembly GCA_944382995.1). Lineage (GTDB taxonomy): Bacteria > Bacillota > Clostridia > Oscillospirales > Oscillospiraceae > Oscillibacter. The sequence goes on from CALWOF010000137.1 coordinate 1,213, forward strand.
CCCACCGGGGCCGCGCCCTGCGGGGATTTTCGGAAAAGCTGGCAGCTTATTTGAAGAAATAGCCGTCTACCTTTGGTAAGGAGGGAACTGCGGTGAAAACGACCGGACACTGCCCCAAATGCGGCAGCACAGATCTGCTGGCGGTGGAGCCGGGGCTGTACAACTCTTTCCCCATTGGCTTTTTCACGAATGCAAAGATCCAGCGGTACGTCTGCCGCAGCTGTGGCTATACGGAGGAGTGGATCGATCAGGAGTCCATGGAGAAGCTGCGGCAGTCTACCTGGAATGACAAAATTTGAAACCACAGCCGGAGCGATCTCCGGCACAAAGGAGCGTACATGGAACTGACAAGCAAACAGCGGGCCCAGCTGCGGGGCCTGGCCAACAGCCTTGACACGATCCTCCAGATCGGCAAGGACGGCATTGGGGAGAACCTCATCAAGCAGGCGGACGACGCCCTGGAGGCCCGGGAGCTCATCAAGGGCCGGGTCCTGGACAACAACATCGACTATGACGCCCGCGCCGCCGCGGAGGAGCTGGCTAAGGCCACCCGCAGCGAGGTGGTGCAGGTCATCGGCACCAAGTTCGTGCTGTATCGGGAGAGCCACTCCAAGCCGAAGGAGAAGCGGATCCAGCTGGTGAAGACGAAAAAGAAGAGTTAAGAGTGAAGAGTTAAGAGTGGAGTCTTGGAATTCGCCGGCGGCGAATGGATCTGAACCGTCCGGCGGAGCCGGACACAATATCTCGACTCTCCACTCTGTGCGATTTACTCTGGAAACAAGGAAGGGCAATCATGAAAATCGGCGTATATGGCGGGACGTTCAACCCGCCCCACCTGGGCCACGCAGCGGCGGCCCGGGCGGTATTCGAGCTGCTGAAGCTGGATCTGCTGCTGCTGGTGCCGGACGGGCAGCCCCCTCACAAGGATCTGCCGGCGGGCAGCCCCACGGCAGAGCAGCGGCTGGAGATGACCCGTCTGGCGGGAGAGCAGCTGGGCCTGGGCGACAAGGTCCGGGTGCTGGATCTGGAGCTGCGGCGGCCCGGCCGGAGCTACACCGCCGAGACGCTCTCAGAGCTCAGGAAGCTCTATCCGGAGGACGAGCTGTGGCTGCTGATGGGAACGGATATGTTCCTCACCCTCCAGGCCTGGCGGGACCCGGCGACCATCCTCTCCCTGGCGGGCATCGCCGCCTTCGGCCGGACTGAGGAGGACACGGAGGCCCTCTTCGCGCCCCAGCGGGACTACCTGTACCGCACCTATCCCCAGGCCAGGATCTTCACCCTCACCATCCCCGGGGTGGTGGACGTGTCCTCCACAGAGCTGCGGGATATGCTCGCCCACGGGAAGGGCGGCCATCTGCTGCCGCCGGCGGTGTACGGATACATCCTGCGGGAGGGGCTCTACGGCACGGGGGCGGATCTGAAGCACCTGCCGCTGGCCCAGCTGCGGCCGGTGGCCCTGAGCTTCCTGAAGCACAAGCGCATCCCCCATGTGCTGGGCACGGAGCAGGAGGCCATCCGCCTGGCGGAGCGGTACGGCGCGGATGTGGAGAAGGCCCGGGTGGCGGCGCTGCTCCACGACTGCACCAAAAAGCTGGACATGGACGAGCAGCTGGCACTGTGCCGGAGGTACGGCATCGAGCTGGACGAGCTGGAGCAGAGGGCTCTGAAGCTCCTCCACGCCAAGACCGGCGCAGCCATCGCCCGGGACGTGTTCGGCGTGGACGACGAGATATACAGCGCCATCCGGTGGCACACCACCGGCCGCGCGGGCATGACCCTGCTGGAGAAGATCATGTATCTGGCGGACTATATCGAGCCCTCCCGGGATTTTCCGGGGGTGGACAAACTCCGCGCTGTGTGTTATAAAGACCTGGA
>CALWOF010000138.1 GCA_944382995.1 uncultured Oscillospiraceae bacterium
TCTCGTATACCTCCGGCTTCAGCACCCCGATGTAGGGGATGTTCCGGTACTTTTGTCCGTAGTCCAGGCCGTAGCCCACCACGAACTCGTCCGGCACCTCGAAGCCCGCCATGTCCGCCTCGATGGCCTTGGTCCGGCGGGAGGGCTTGTCCAGCAGCGTCACGATGGTGATGGACGCCGCGCCCTTGGTCATGAAGTACGCCTTCAAAAAGGCCAGGGTGTTGCCGGAGTCCAGGATGTCCTCCACGATGATCAGGTGCCGCCCCGTGATGTCCTGCTGCAGGTCGTGGGTGATCTGTACCCGGCCGGAGGACACAGTGGCGTTCTGGTAAGAGCTGACGGCGATGAACTCCACGTCGCTCTTCACCTGACAGGCGCGGACCAGGTCCGCCATGAACACGAAGGACCCCTTCAGCACCCCCAGGAACAGGGGCGTCTTGCCCTGAAAGCGGTCATACAGCGCCGCTCCCATCTCCGCCACCCGAGCCCTGAGCTGCTCCTCCGTCACCAGGACCTTGAGGATATCGCCCTCCATCTCACTTCTCATGGTTCTCTCTCCTTTTCCACTTCTTGGATCTGAATGAACCGGCAGGGCTCCCCCGCCGGCGGTGCAAACGACTCGTCCACGCCCAGCCGCCACACGGCGGCCAGGCGCCCTCCCACGTAAAAGGCCGGCAGCCGGTCCCGCTCCCGGAGAGAAATGCGGTGGTCCAGGCACAGCCGCTTGACGGAGCGGCCGCCGCCGCGGGTCTCCGGCAGACACAGCCGGTCTCCGGGCTCCACAGGACCCACAGTCACCACCCGGTCTGCAGGGCCCGTCTCCGGACGGATGGCAAGGCCTTCTCCTTCCCGGCGGCCCAGCAGAGTCAGCCGGCAGTCTCCCCAGGTGACGGGGCGGCCCAGCAGCAGCTGGATCTCCGTCAGCGTCTGGGGCCGGGTCTCCAGGATCAGCCAGTCCCGGCAGAACCTGGCCGTGACGCCGTGGGGCAGGTCCAGGCGGCTCTCCTTCCCCGCGGCGGTGTGCCGCAGCAGGTCCAGGACAGCCCGGAGGTGGACGGCGCCGATGTCCCTTCTCCCCGCGCCCAGCCGGTCAAAGAGCTGCTGGAGCATCCGGACGGCCTCGGCCTCCGGGGCCTCCGCCAGAGCCAGTCGGGACAATGTCACCCGCCCCTCCCGGACCTCCACATGGGCGGTGCGGCGGGCGGCCTCTCTCTCGATGGCGCGGTCCGCCGACCGGACGTGGGCGGCGGCGGCGCCGATGTGCTCCACCGCCCTGGGGTTCAGATCCTCCAGCAGGGGCATGACCTTCAGCCGCAGGAGGTTCCGGGCGGCGGCCTCCGGGTCCGCGTTGGTGTCGTCCTCCACATGGGGGATGCCGCGGGCGGCGGCGTAATCCGCCAGCTCGCTCCGCCGGACGCACAGCAGAGGCCGGACCAGATCCCCCTGGTACACGGCCATGCCGGCCAGGCCGGCGGTGCCGGTGCCTCGGATCAGGTTGAAGAGCACCGTCTCCGCCTGGTCGTCGGCGTGGTGGGCGGTGTAGATCCTCGCCCGGGGCCCCAGCTTCGCCGCCTCTCGGCGGAGAAATGCGTACCGCAGCTCCCGGGCCGCCTCCTCGACGGAGAGGCCCTCCGACAGGGCAAAGCCCTTCACATCCCCGTCTCCGGAGACGAAGGGGATGTCATGGGCGGCGCACCAGTCCCGGACGAACCGCTCGTCCCGGTCCGACGCCGCACCCCGGAGCTGGTGGTTGAAGTGGGCGGCCGCGATGTTCGCCCCCCGCTCCCGGCACCATTGGTCCAGCAGGTCCAAAAGGCACATGGAGTCCAGCCCCCCGGACACGGCGCACAGCGCCGTATCCCCCCGGCCGGGCAGCACCCATCGGGGGCAGCGGGAGAGCAGCTCCTCCATGTCCGCACCTCACTTCTCAAAAAGCGATCTCAGTCCTCGTCGTACCTCGTGTCCAATGTCGAGAACGTGGTGTACTCCGGCAGTTCCCCACGGCGCGGGGCGCCGCGGGGGCCCCTTTCTATCTCAATCCTCGGGCGAAGTGAATTCGCCCTCCGGCAAGGTTTCGCCAAAATGGCGAAACGCTTGGACGCGCTGCCGCGCGGCTCCGCTTTGCGGAGCAAATAACCTCAGTCCTCGTCGTACCTTGTGTCCAATGTCGAGAACGTGGTGTACTCCGGCATCCACCGCAGCTCCACCTTGCCGGTCTCGCCGTGGCGGTTCTTGGCCACGATGCACTCGGCGATGTTGTGCTTCTCCGAGTCCTCGTTGTAGTAGTCGTCCCGGTACAGGAACAGCACGATGTCCGCGTCCTGCTCGATGGCGCCGGACTCCCGCAGGTCCGAGAGCATGGGCCGCTTGTCGTCCCGCTTCTCGTTGGCGCGGGAGAGCTGGCTCAGGCAGATGACGGGGACGTTGAGCTCCTTCGCCATGATCTTGAGCATCCGGGAGATATCGGAGACCACCTGCTGGCGGTTCTCGCTGCGGCTGCCGCCGCTGCCGGCGGAGCTCATCAGCTGCAGATAGTCGATGACCACCAGCCCCAGGTTGTCCAGCCGGCGGCACTTGGCATTCATGTCCGCCACGGTGAGCATGGGGTTGTCGTCGATGCGGATGTCCACCTTGTTCAGGATCGTGGCGGCGCCGGCGATCTTCTCCCAGTCGGTCTCCCGCAGGGCGCCGGTCTTGAGGCGGTTGTTCTCCACCAGGGCCTCGGAGGCCAGGAGCCGGGTGGCCAGCTGCTCCCGGCTCATCTCCAGGGAGAACACCGCCACCGTCTTCTTGGCGGACTTGGCCACGTTCAGCGCCACGTTCAGCGCCATGGAGGTCTTGCCCATGCCGGGCCGGGCTGCCAGCAGGATCAGGTCGGACTTGTTGAGTCCGGTGATCTTCTGGTCCACGGCGGAGAGGCCGGTGGAGAGGCCCGGCAGGTGGTTGTCGCTCTCGCTCATCTCCCCCAGCCGGTCCAGCACCTCCGGCAGCACCTGCCGCAGGGGCACCAT
>CALWOF010000139.1 GCA_944382995.1 uncultured Oscillospiraceae bacterium
TACCGGGTGACGGAGGGGCCGTGGACCACATCGCCGGCGGTGGCGTCCACGCCGAAGCTGGTGAGGGTCTCCGCCAGACGGCGGGAGTTGTTCCGCAGCTCCGCGCCGGTCTCGGCGTAGTTTTCCGCCCGGCTCTGCTTCAGCAGTGTGATGGGCGGGAACTGATAGGCGCTCTCCTCCCCGGCCATCTTCTCCTCGATCTCCGCCGTGACGGCGGCTGTCTGGGCCGCCACCTCCCGGGCCACGGCCTTCTTCCCCTGCGCAGGCACCGCCGCGGGAGCGGGCTCCTCCGCCACGGGCTCCGGCGCTGGGACGGGCGTTTTCGCTGTGCGGACCGGCTCCGCCGCGGGCGCGGCGGGCGCGGGCTCTCCGCCGCCGGAGAGCACCTGGTCCGGTGTCTGCAGCTGGTCGGACTTATGGCGGAAGAAGCCGGTGAGCCGGCCGGGCTCCCGCTCCTCCGGCGCGGAGGCCGGCTCCTCCTGATCCAGGGGGATGTCAATGGGCGCCGCCCTGTCCGGAGCCGACGGCCGATGGCGGCGGGGCTCCTGGGGGATCGCCGGGATCTCGGGCTCCGGCTCCTCCTCATAGACAGGCCGGCTGCGGAATTTCTCCAGCAGGACCGCGGGAGTCACCCGCACCGCCGCCAGCAGCAGCACCAGCACCAGCGCGCCGAACAGCACGCCGGAGACATACGGGGAGACCGCTGCGGCGGCCCCCTCTGCCAGCAGACCGGAGACGGCGCCGCCGGAGCGCAGCGCCTTGCCGGAGGTCCACAGCTCCTTCAGCACAGCCCCCTCCAGGGAGTATGTCTCCCGGGCGAAGATCGTGTGGAGCAGGGCGCCGGCCGCCGTTGGCAGCAGCAGGGCGCAGGCGGTCCGCAGCGCCACGGGGCGGCCCCGGTGGAACAGCAGGATCAGCCCCGCCAGCAGCAGCGCCGGTCCCGCCAGCCAGTAGCCGTAGCCGAAGAGCCCCTTCAGCAGCTTGGCCAGCAGATCCAGCAGGATGGCCTGGACGCCGCAGCAGCTCACCAGGACGCACAGGGCCAGCACCAGCAGAACGGCGCCCCCCACCTCCCGGCGGATGGGCCGCTTCTGGGGCTGTCTTCCCTTGGCGGCACGGGAGCCAGAGCGGCTGCCGCTCTTTTTTGCAGTTGTTTTCTTTTGTGTTGAAGATGCCATTGCTCTCTCCTTCGGAGTCCGATTGCAAACACGCTGCGGGGGACATCCCGCAGGTCCGGCGGCCCCGCGCTGCGGGGCCCAAGGGCCGCTCAGCCCAGCACCAGCGCCAGGGCCAGTACGATCACGCCCGCCGCCCAGCAATAATACGCGAACCAGCCGAAGCGGCTGCCCCACAGGATCTCCGATCCTGCGGGGACCCCGCGATCTCACCAGAGCGGTCAGGCAGAGCCCGCCCGCTCCAAGGCTTTCGCCGCAGGCGAAAACGCTTGTACGCCGCTGACGCGGCGGCCCCGCGCTGCGGGGCCCAAGGGCCGCTCAGCCCAGCACCAGGGCCAGGGCCAGCACGATCACGCCCGCCGCCCAGCAGTAATACGCGAACCAGCCGAAGCGGCCCTTGTCGGCGATCATCTTCAGCAGGCGGATGCACAGGTACCCCACCACGGCGGCCACCGCCACGCCCACCAGATACACCGGGATGTCCGAGACGATGATGGTCTTCTCCGCGATGGCGTCCTTGAGCGTCAGGATGTTGGCGCCCAGAATGGCGGGGATGGACATGAGGAAGGAATACCGGACGGCGAACCTCCGGTCCAGGCCCACGAAGCACCCGGCTGTGATGGTGGTGCCGGAGCGGGAGATGCCGGGACAGGTGGCGATGGCCTGGGCCACGCCCACCAGCAGCACATCCAGCAGCGTGGCGGTCTTCTCCGTCTTGCGGCCCTTTTTCACCCGGTCGCTGGCGAAGAGCAGGAAGCCGGTGACGATCAGGGCGCCCGCCACGAAGTAGATGTTGTCCCCCAGTCCCTCGATGAAGTCCTTGACAGGCAGCACGACGAACAGGGGCAGCGTGCCCACGATGATGAGCAGGATCAGCCGGCGGGCCGGCGGGATGGGCGTGGGCGTGGTGCCACGGGCCAGGTCCCGGACGCCGCAGATCAGCTCCGCGATCATCTCCCGGATGTCCTGCCAGTAGGCCGCGAACACCGCCGCCAGGGTGCCCAGGTGCAGCAGCACGTCGAAGAAGGGCGGCGGCTCCCCGATCCCCGCCTGGCCCATGAAGTGGGCGGCGATGGCCAGGTGGCCGGAGCTGGAGATGGGCAGGAATTCCGCCAGGCCCTGGACCAGGCCCAGCAGGATGGATGAGATCAAAGACAACGGAATCCGTCCTCCATTTCATATGATTTCAGATGTACAAGTCAGTATAGCACAGACGGCCGGCAAATTCCAGTCATATTTCCGGGTCCCTCCGGGGCCCTCCTGAAAAAAACAGCGGGGGCCCCAGGGTCCGTTTCGAAGCGCGCCCGGGCCGCCGCGCGCTCCGCGGTCCTCAGCGGCGTGCGGGCATGCGGAAACGGCGCCCCGGGCAAAGCCGGAGCGCCGTTCTCATGTCAGGAAAGTCCGCGCCTTACGCCTTCTTGGCGATCTCAGTCAGCTGGGTGAAGGCGGCGGGATCGCTGATGGCCATCTCGGAGAGCATCTTGCGGTTGATCTCGATGCCGGCGACCTTCAGGCCGTGCATGAAGGTGGAGTAGTTCATGCCGTTGAGCTTGCAGGCGGCGGAGATGCGGGTGATCCACAGGGAGCGGAAATCACGCTTCTTCAGCCGGCGGCCGGTGTAGGCATAGCTCAGGGACTTCATCACGGCCTGGTTGGCCACGCGGAAGTGCTTGGACTTGGAGCCCCAGTAGCCCTTCGCCATCTTCAGGATCTTATTTCTTCTCTTGCGCGTCATCATCGCGCCCTTAACTCTAGCCATTTGAAAAACCTCCTATTTGAACGTCTCGTGTCTTACTTGTAGGGGATCATCTTGCGGAT
>CALWOF010000140.1 GCA_944382995.1 uncultured Oscillospiraceae bacterium
CCCGCCTCCTCATAGGCGAAGCAGCCGTGGTTCTCGATGTGGCAGTGCTGGACCGTGGGGGTGTCGTACCAGCCCTCCACACGGATCAAGCCCGGCTCCTGAATGGCCTTCTGGTAGTCGCCCCGCCGGATGTCCGTGTGCTTGAGGACGTTGCCGGGGCAGTCCTCGTGGATCTGGGGGGCGCCCGGCTCCATGGCCTTCTGGGCGTCCAGGACGAAGGGCAGCTCCTCGTACTCCACCTTCAGCGCCCGGACCGCCTGGGCGGCGGCCACCTCGTCCTCGGCGATGACAGCGGCGACGTCATCGCCGTAGTAGCGGACGTGGCGGTTCAGGAGCAGCCGGTCCGCCACGTCCTGGTGGGACGGGTCCGTGGACCAGGGGTGCCCCGCTGTGGGGAAGGGGATCTGAGGCACATCGAAGCAGGTGAGGACCTTCACCACGCCGGGGACGGCCTCCGCCGCCGAGGTGTCGATGGACTTCACGTAGCCGTGGGCGATGGTGGAGTGGCAGATCTTTGCCACCAGGGCGCTGCGGTCGCACAGGTCCGCCACATATTTTGCGCGGCCTGTCGCCTTGTCATAGGCGTCCACCCGGGTAATGCTTTTGCCGACGCTGCTCATCAGGCAAGCCTCCTTTTCTCAAAGTTCCGCCGCCCCATTGACTGGGGCCGGCGAAAGCGGATATACTGAATGATAACGAGGTGATGGAATTGAAACAGCTGAAACTGGGCTGTGTGGTCATGGCCGCCGGGAATGCCCGGCGGTTCGGGGAGAACAAGCTGGCGGCGGCGCTCCGGGGCCGCTCTCTGATCCTCCGGGCCCTGGAGGCGGTCCCGGCGGAGCAGTTTGAAAAAGTCGTGGTGGTGACCCAGTATCCGGAGGTCATGCGCCTGGCGGGGGAATTCCGCTTTGCCGCCGTCCACAACCCCCACCCGGACTGGGGGATCAGCCACACCATCGCCCTGGGGCTGACGGAGGTGCGGGACTGTGACGGGGTGCTGTTCTGCGTCAGCGACCAGCCCCTGCTGCGGCGGGAGAGCGTGGAGCGCCTGGTAGAGCTCTGGCGGGCCCACCCGGAGAAGATCGCGGCCCTGGGCCACAGCGGCGTGCGGGGAAACCCCTGCCTCTTCCCGGCCCGGTTCTTCCCGGAGCTGATGGCTCTGCGGGAGGACCACGGCGGCAGCACGGTCATCCGCCGCCATGAGGAGGAGCTCCTCCTGCTGGAGGTGCCGGCGGCGGAGCTCCACGATGTGGACACGGTCCAGGCCCTGGAGGCGCTGGAAGCAGAACTCTGATCTCTCTATGTACTGAAATTCCCGGTCAGGCCGCGGCGCTTTCAGCGCCGCGGCTTTCTCTTTACTTTCTGCTGTAGGGGGTGCCGTCCAGAGGCAGGCTGGTGCGGAACCTGCCGTCATAGCGGTAATAGGCGTCCGCGATGGCGGGAGCAGTGGGGATGGCGGTAATCTCCCCGATGCCGATGGCGCCGCAGGCCACGTTCAGCCCCGGCTTCTCCACGATGATGGGAGTGATCTCCGGGATCTGATTGGCACGGAACAATCCCAGTGTGCCGAATTTGGCGGTGGGCCTGCAGTCTGTCAGGGGGTACCGCTCCGTCAGGGCGAAGCCCATGCTCATCACCACTCCGCCCTCGATCTGCCCCTCGATGGAGGTGGGGTTCACGGCCTTGCCCACATCGTGGGCCGCCACGATCTGGCGGATCCGCCCTTCCTCGTCCAGGATGCACACCTGGGTGGCGTAGCCGTAGGCCACGTGGCTCACCGGATTGGGCACCGGCGCGCCCAGGGGGTCCGTCTTGCCCAGGTACTCCCCGTAGAACTCCTGGCCGTTGAGGGCGTCCAGCCCGCCGCTGCCCGCCATGGCCGCCTTCAGGTCCTGACAGGCTCGGCGGCAGGCCTCGCCGGTGAAGAGCGTCTGCCGGGAGCCGGAGGTGGTGCCGGAGTCCGGTGCGCAGAAGGTGTTGGCCCGCTCGTAGACGATGCTTTCCCGTGGGATCTTCGTCTGCTCGTAGACCATCTGTGTCAGCACCGTGCCAAGGCCCTGGCCGATGCAGGAGGCGCCGGCGAAGATGTGGACCCTTCCGTCCTCCACCGCCAGGCGGCACCGGCCCGTGTCCGGCAGGCCTACGCCCACGCCGGCGTTCTTCATGGCGCAGGCAAGGCCCACATACTTGTTGTTCTCGACGTAGGGCCGCACGGCCTCCAGCGTCTCGGCAAGGCCTGTGGAATCGTCCACGATCTGGCCGTTGGGCAGCTCCTGCCCCGGCCGGATGGCGTTGCGCCAGCGGATCTCCCAGGGGGTGATGCCCACAAGGTCCGCCATCTGGTTCAGAAGGCTCTCGATGCAAAAGCACGTCTGGGTCACGCCGAAGCCCCGGAAGGCCCCGGCGGGGGGATTGTTGGTGTAGTAGGCCCACCCGTCGATCTCGAAGTTCTGGTAGTTGTAGGGTCCGGCGGCGTGGGTGCAGGCCCGCTCCAGCACCGGCCCGCCCAGAGAGGCGTAGGCCCCGGTGTCGGCGATGACCTCGGCGGCCACGCCCTGGATGATGCCGTTCTCGTCACAGCCGATGGAGAAGTCCATCTCCATGGGGTGGCGCTTGGGGTGGATCAAAATGCTCTCCGCCCGGGTGAGCTTCACCTTCACCGGGCGCTTCGTCAGGTAGGCGATCAGGGCCGCGTGGTGCTGGACCGTCACATCCTCCTTGCCGCCGAAGCCGCCGCCCACCAGGCAGTTGCGGACCTTCACCTTCTCCGCCGGCAATCCCAGCATCCCCATGGTCTCGTGCTGGGTATCGTAGGTGCCCTGGTCCGTGGAGAGGATCATGACCCCGTCCCCGTCGGGATAGGCCACGGCGCACTCCGGCTCCAGGAAGGCGTGCTCCGTCCAGGGGGTGGAGAAGTGCTG
>CALWOF010000141.1 GCA_944382995.1 uncultured Oscillospiraceae bacterium
GGATGGTGGGCGCCACCAACGGCTTCATCCGCTGGCCCTTCGTGTACGAGGGCTTCCTCCTGGGCCTGCTGGGGGCGGTGATCGCCTTCTTCCTCCAGTGGGCGCTCTACACGGCGGTGGCCCGGGGCGTGGACACCAACGACACCCTCCAGCTGATCCAGGTGATCCCCTTTGCCCAGCTGTGGGCCCCTGTGGCGGCGGTGTTCGCCGCGGCGGGCATCGTCATCGGCGTGGGAGGCAGCCTCTCCGCCATCCGGAAATTCCTGCAGGTGTGAGGTGCCGGCTATGAGGAAACAAGGCAAGCATATGCAGCGGCTGCTCCGGTCCGTCCTTGCCCTGGCGCTGGCGCTGGCCATGACCACCGGCGCGGCGGCGCCCGTCTGCGCCGTGACCTGGGCGGACGTGAACGCCCTGAAGGACGAGGCCAACAGCCTGGACGCGGAGAAGGCGGAGCTCCAGGCCCAGCTGGACGCCCTGGCGGACGACAAGAGCCAGGCCGTGGAGCGCAAGCAGCTGCTGGACCAGCAGATCGCCAACACCGAGGCACAGATCAGCAACGTCCAGGCCCAGATCGACGAGTACGCCGCCCTCATCACCCAGACGGAGGAGGAGCTGGCGGAGGCGGAGCAGCAGGAGGAGGACCAGTACGAACTCTTCTGCAGGCGCGTGCGCAGCATGGAGAAGCAGGACGAGGTCAGCTACTGGGCGGTGCTGTTCCGGGCCAGCAGCTTCACGGACCTGCTGGGCCGGCTGGACGCCATCAACGAGGTCATGAAGTACGACCAGCGGGTCATCGACGACCTGAAGGCCCTCCAGGCCCAGATCGAGGAGAAGAAGACCACCCTGGAGACCAGCAAGACCGAGTCCGAGGCCGCCAGGAGCACCCTGGAGAGCAAGAAGAGCGAGCTGAACACCCAGCGCAATGAGGCCAACGCCATCATCCGGGAGCTGACCGCCAACGAGAGCGAGACCGAGGCGGTCCTGGCCGACCTGGAGGCGGAGCAGGACGCCCTGTGGGCGGAGGCCCAGCGCCTCAGCGACCAGCTGGCGGCGGAGCAGGCGGCCCAGGGCAAGCCGGTGCAGACCAACCCCGGCGGGTACATCTGGCCGGTGGACAGCCGGTACATCACCTCCACCGTGGGCGGCCGGGCGTCCCCCGGCGGCATCGGGTCCACCAACCACAAGGGCACGGACATCGGCCGGGTGGGCTACACCAGCTCCATCTACGCCGCCAAGTCCGGCACCGTCATCGTCTCCCAGTACTCCAGCTCCTACGGCAACTACGTGGTCATCTCCCACGGCAGCGGCAACACCACCCTGTACGCCCACATGTCCAGCCGGAAGGTGGAGGTGGGCCAGTACGTGAGCCAGGGAGAGGTCATCGGCATCACCGGGTCCACCGGCAACTCCACCGGGCCCCACCTCCACTTCGAGGTGACGGAGAACGGCGTCCGGGTGAACCCCCTGAACGACGGCGCGGAGCCCAAGATGGGCTACCTGACCGGCTACACCCTGTCCTCCAGCGCCTGATCCCCGCGGCCGCACATAAACCCCGCTCCCGCCCCGTACACTGGGGCGGGAGTGATTTTTATGATCGGAATGCTGAGCTGGGTCCCGCCGGAGCGGGGGACCGGAGGAAAACGGACGCCGCAGCTCCGCGAGGTGCTGGGCATGGGCTTTCTGGAGGCGCAGGTCCTCCGCGGCGCCAGGACGCCGGAGGCGATCCTGCGCCGTCGGGCGGCCTCCGCGGCGAAGCGGCTGCGGAGGGCGGGGGTCACCCGGCTGGTGCTGCCGGAGGGCTTCCCCTATGGGGCGCAGCTGGAGCGGGCGGGGGTGGGACCCATCGCCACCGTGCCCCTGCGGCAGCTGCTGGCGGCGGAGCTGGCCCGGGCCGCCCTTGCGCGGCTGCGGCCCTCCGGCGGCGGGAGGCTGGCGGTGGCGGGGGAGCGGCTCTCCGGAGAGCTGGCGCGGGCCGTGACGGAGCTGGCGCTGGGGAGCCGATACGTGCTGCTGGATGTGCCCTATGGCGGGGAGGCGCTGGCCGCCCAGCTGCGGCGGGAGTACGGCGTGTCGCTGCTGCTCACAGCCGACCGGACGCAGCTGGCGGAGGCGGACCTCCTGGTGCTGTTCGGCCCCCGGCCGGACCTGGAGGAGGGCGGCCGGGCGGTCCTGCGGCTCTATGACGAGACGGCGCCCCTGCCGGCCCTGCTGCTGCCGCCGGCACTGGAGGGGCAGCTGCCGCAGTCCTGCAGCCGGCCCCAGCTTCTGGCGGCGCTGGTGGAGGGCGGGGCCCTCCGGGCGGGACAGATCACGGTGGGACAGGGATAGGGCCGCCCCCGGCAAAATCCCGCCCCGGCGCTTGACATTCACCGAGGCAGACACTATAATACTACACTATGGTATTATAGAATAAGTATGTGCAGCGGCGGCCGGCCGGGCCGCTCTGCCAAAGGATAGGAGTGGAACCGTTCACATGGAAAGAGAATACAAAATGAGCGAGGCCCGTGCCCAGGAGCTGCAGGAGGAGCTCAACTACCTGAAGACCACCCGGTCCGACGAGGTGGCGGAGCAGATCAAGGTGGCCCGGGGCTTCGGCGACCTGAGCGAGAACAGCGAGTATGACGAGGCCAAGAACGAGCAGGGCAAGCTCTACTCCCGCATCGCCGAGCTGGAGGAGATCCTCCAGCATGTGGTGATCGTGGACGAGAGCAACGCCTCCACCGACACGGTGACCATCGGGTGCACGGTGACGGTGGCGGATAAGAACGGCACCACCCTGCCCGCCTATAAGATCGTGGGCTCCCAGGAGTCAGACCCCATGCACGGGATCATCTCCGAGGAATCCCCCTTCGGCAAGGCCCTGATCGGCGCCAGGGAGGGGGCCACCGTCACGGTGGAGGCCCCCAGCGGCGCCATC
>CALWOF010000142.1 GCA_944382995.1 uncultured Oscillospiraceae bacterium
GGGAAGGATGGCGTCCCGCGGGCAGACCTTGGTGCAGAGCTTGCAGCCCACGCACTTGTCGTAGTCGATGACGGCCACGCCGTTGACCACGTGGATGGCGTCCTTCCTGCACTCCTTCTCGCACAGGCCGCAGCCGATGCAGGAGTTGGAGCACACGCTCATGGCGGCCTTGCCCTTGTCCTGGTTGGCGCAGGCCACCCGGACGGTCTTGGACACGGGGACCTCCGCGATCAGGTGGCGGGGGCAGGCCTTGGCGCAGGCCATGCAGTCGGTGCACTTGTCCGGATCCACCACGGCGGCGCCGTTGGGGCCGATGGACATGGCGCCGAACTGGCAGGCGGCCACGCAGGAGCCGAAGCCCAGGCAGCCGAACTGGCACTCCAGAGGACCGGCGGCCACCTTGGTGGCGGAGATGCAGTCCTTCACGCCGATGTACTCATACCGCTTGACGGCGTTGACACCGCCGTTGCAGCGGACGAAGGCCACCTTCCGCTCGCCGGTGGGGGCGGCGGCGCCCATGATGGCGGCGATGGCGGCGTGGTTCTCCGCGCCGGCAGGGGCGCAGGCGTTCACCGGGGCCTCACCCGCCAGGATGGCGGCCGCGCAGCCGGAGCAGCCGGGATAGCCGCAGCCGCCGCAGTTGGCGCCGGCCAGATGGCTGAGGATCTCCTCTTCCCGGGGGTCCTTCTTCACCTCGAAGATCTTGGAGGCCACGGCCAGGACGAAGCCGAACACAGCGCCGAGGACACCCAGCACCACGACGGCAGCAATGACATTTCCGATATCCATGTTTCCTCTTGCCTCCTCTTACCAGACCTTCAGGCCGGAGAAGCCCATGAACGCCAGGGCCATCAGACCTGCGGTGACCAGGGCGATGGGGAAGCCCTCAAACGCCTTGGGATAGTCCGCGAACACCAGGCGCTCCCGGATGCTGGCGAACAGCACGATGGCCAGCAGGAAGCCCAGGCCGCCGGTGATGCCGTAGACCACGGACTCGATGAAGTTGTAGTTGTTCTGCACGTTCAGCAGCACCACGCCCAGCACCGCGCAGTTGGTGGTGATCAGGGGCAGGTAGATGCCCAGGGCCGTGTACAGGCCGGGCATGGACTTCTGCAGGAACATCTCGATGAACTGCACCAGGGCGGCGATGACCAGGATGAAGGCCACGGTCTGCATGTAGTCCAGGCCGAACCGGCCCAGGACGAACACGTCCACCACATAGCACACGGCGGAGGCCAGGCCCATGACGAAGGTCACGGCGATGCCCATGCCCACGGCGGTGTCCACCTTCTTGGACACGCCCAGGAAGGGGCAGCAGCCCAGGAACTGGGAGAAAATGAAGTTGTTGACCAGAATGGCCCCCATGGTGATGGAGAGAAGGTTGGTGATGGTATCCATTATTTGCTCTCCTCCTTATCCTTGGATTTGCTCAGGGCCCACTGCATCAGGGCGATCAGGCAGGCCAGAACCAGGAAGCCGCCGACGGGCAGGGTCAGCATGCCCATGGGGAACTGCTCCGGCAGGATGCGGATGCCCGCGCCGTCCGCGCCCAGGATGCCGCCGCCGAAGGTGCCAGCGCCCAGGAACTCACGGATGATGCACATCACCAGCAGCACGGCGGTGTAGCCGATGCCCTGGAAGATGCCGTCCCAGAAGGAGGCGACCACGCCGTTCTTGTAGGAGAAGGCCTCGGCCCGGCCCAGGATGATGCAGTTCACCACGATCAGGGGGATGAACACGCCCAGGGACTCGGACAGGGCCGGCACGAAGGCCTGGATCAGCAGGTCCACGCAGGTCACGAAGCCGGCGATCACCACGATGAACATGGCGATGCGGATCTTGTCGGGAATGATCTTGCGGATGGCCGCGATGATGACGTTGGAGAGCGTCAGGATCACCAGCACGGAGATGCCCATGCCCATGCCGTTGAAGAACGAGGTGGTGATGGCCATGGTGGAGCACATGCCCAGCACCTGCACCAGCACGGGGTTATTGGTAAGCAGGCCCTCTTTGAACTGTTTGCCTAAATTCATTTGAAACGCTCCTCCCTTCTCAGCCTATGGCGGCCACGGCGGCCAGGGCCGCGTTGACGCCGGTGGTCACGCCTCTGGTGGAGACGGTGGCGCCGGTGATGGCGTCCACATTGGTACCGACGGTCAGGGTGCCGTCCGCGGCGCTCTTGCCCACGAACTGATCCAGCACGCCCACGCCGGAGGCGGTGGGCTCGTTGCCCACGACCTTGGTGCCGATGCCGGAGGTCTCGGAGTGGCTGATGACGGAGACGCCGGTGACGGCGCCCTCGGCGTCCACGCCCACCATCATCTCGATGGTGCCCTGAGAGCCGGAGGCGGACACGGTGACGGCATAGCCGGCGGAAGCACCGCCCACCTGGGCCTCATACACGGCGCCCAGGGTGCCGCCGGCGGCGGACGCCGCGTCGGTCATGGCGGCGGACACCTCCAGAGGATCGGAGAAGGTGGTGTTGTCGGGGTCGGCCACCACGGCCAGCATGGCCTGCTCGGTCTTCTGCTGATTGATCTCAGCGATGGGGCCGGCGGTGACGCCGTTGACCAGGCCCAGCAGGGCCGCCACGATCAGGCAGGTCACCAGCAGCGTCACGGTCAGGGTGGTGATGTACTTGGGGTCCATATCGACCTTTTCCTTGGTCTTCACTTCGTTGCTCATTTGGAAGCCGCCTCCTTCTTCTCAGCGGATTTCACGACGCCGAACCGGGAGGGCTTCACGCTCTTGTCGATCAGCGCCACCAGCAGGTTCATGATCATGATGGAGTAGCACACGCCCTCGGGATAGGAGCCGAAGTAGCGGATGAACACGGTCAGCAGGCCGCAGCCCACGCCGAAGATCAGCTGGCCGGCCTTGGTGACGGG
>CALWOF010000143.1 GCA_944382995.1 uncultured Oscillospiraceae bacterium
TCCGTGGGCATCGAGAGCTTCAGCTTCATCAAGAAGGACGTCTGCGCCGTCATCTGCGACCGGCTCCACCCGGACGGCACCACCCTGCGCCACTCCCGGGACCGGTACCTGCAATTCTACGACGCAAAGGATATTATGGATGTATCGGTCCGTCCCCAGCGGGAGATCAGCTGGGCGTAAAGGAGAATCCGTCAGCGTCAAATCCGGCGTAAAGGAGTGTTATCCATGACCCAAGACGAACTGAAGGCCGCGGCCGTGGCCATGCTGGATCGGGCCTACTGCCCCTATTCCCATTTTCCTGTGGGCGCCGCCCTGGAGTGCAGCGACGGCACGGTGTTCACCGGCTGCAACATCGAGAACGCCGCCTACGGCGCCACCATCTGCGCCGAGCGGACCGCCATTGCCAAGGCGGTCAGCGAGGGGCACCGGGACTTCGTCCGCATCGTCATCGCCGGCCGGAGCCGGGACTTCTGCGTCCCCTGCGGCACCTGCCGCCAGGTGCTGCGGGAGTTTGCCCCCGGCATGGAGGTCCTCTGCCTCAACGGCGCCGGGGAGGAGCTGTGCCTCACCCTGGAGGACCTGCTGCCCCACAGCTTCGGGCCGGAGCACCTGCAGTGACGGCCCCCGCTGAAGGAGCGCTGCGCATCCTGCAACTGGAGCCGGTGGACTTTTGCTGCGGAGAGGTCCTGGCGGAGCCCCAGGTGTGGGTGCTGGCAGAGGATCAGACCGGAAAGCGCCTCTCCCGCCGACTCCCAGCCGCCAGAGCCGCGGAGCTGGGCCTTGTCCCAGGCGGTCTCTGCCGCCGGTCGGATCTGCACATCTGAATCAAAACATGCCGCCGGTGCATCAGCACCGGCGGCATTGACTTTATACCAGTTTTTCAAAGTAGAAGAAGGTGTCGTCCTCCCCCTTCTTCCGCATACAGGAGGAGAGCATCCTGTAGGACGCCTGGTTCTCCTTATAGCACTTGGCCACCACCCGGCTCAGGTGGATCCCGTAGAGGCCCCAGTCCGCCGCGGCGGCGAAGGCCTCCGTGCCGTAACCGTTCCCGGCGTAAGCCCGGTCGATCCGGCAGCCCAGCTCCGCGCCGCCCCGGCAGTCGAACCGGTAGAGCACCGCCTCGCCGATGAGCTTCCCCTCCAGCCGGACGGCGAAGTTCACCGCCTGACGGCTCTCGAAATCCCGCCGTGCCACGTCGAAGAAGCTCCGCTCCTCCACCGGGCCGCCCAGGCCGCCCACGTCGTCATAGCCCCACCAGCGGTTCCGGTCCGCGTCCAGCACCAGGGCATTGTAGGCAGGGATGTCCGCCTCTGTCAGGGCGGAGAGGGTCAGACGGGCCGTCCTCAGCTCCGGGATAGCGGAGACATGGTGCAGCAGCTCGTTTTTCGGTGCGAAGTGGTACTTGGGGGCCAGCTTCGCCGGACCGTACTGGAGCTTGGAGGTCCTGAGGCCCTTGTCCGCCGCGTCGTCCTCCCGGTCGATCCAGGTACAGCCGTCTCCGAAGGCGTCGGCAAAGGCCTGGACCAGCGCGGGATATACGCCGGTGTAGGAGTACAGGGCCTTCTCGATGTGGATGATGAGGGTATCCCCGCACTGTTCTGCCAGGGACAGGGCGATGAGCTTCTCCCCGTCGAACATGCCGCCGGTGAGGAAGTACGGCTTCCCGGTCATCTTCAGCATCTTCTTGGCCAGCTCCAGCTCATTTTTCGCCTTGGCATTGTTCTCCTTGGGGAACTCCGCCTCGTAGTCCAGCCAGAACCGCTCGATGGCGGGGGCGTCCGCCGCCGTCAGGGGGCGGAATTCCGCCTCCGGCCACTTGGAGCGGAACTTGTTGATGTGGTTCCGCTGGCCGGAGTACCGCCGGCCGGCAAAGAACTGCAGGTCCTCCCGATAGTAGAGGTAGTCCTGCCAGGTCCGCACATTGCTCACCTGGACATAGGGGTACCGGCTCAGGAGCTTGTCAGCCTTGCACGCCGGCACCACGGAGATCACCGGAGGGATGCCCCGGTCCAGGCAGTCGTTTTCGATGGCGTCCAGGGCCGCGTCCTCGTCTCCCTCCGGACCGGGGACCGGGTAGTCGAAGATCACCTCCCCGTGGTGGTCCTCGTTGCGGACCACCAGACAGCCGGCGACCTCCGTCCAGGCCGGGTGGAGGGCGGTCCTCCACATGAGCTTGGTGCCCACGGAGTACTCGCACAGGCCGTAGTCACAGTTCTGGTAATACCGCCGCAGCCGCGGGGCATCCTGTTTTGTCACTGGTTTGAATTCCAACATATCTTCCATTCCTCGTCGTCGGCGCCGGAGGCGCCGCTGCTCTTCTTCCGGTGTTGCGTATATGACCGGCGGGACCCGGGCGCGGACACTCATGCCGCGCGCCCGGCGGTCCGGCGGGAAAACGGCCGCGGGGGGGAGCCCGCGGCCGCTGCGTCTGCTGTTCAGTTCATCTGCTTGCTGCGGCTCAGGTTCATGGTGCCGTCCTGCATGGAGTTCAGGGAGTCCAGGCTCTTGCCGGTGCCCAGGGCCACGCAGCTGATGGCATCCTCCGCGATGACGGTGTGGATGCCGGTCCGGGCGGTGACCAGCTTGTCGAAGCCGGACACCAGGCTGCCGCCGCCGGTCATGACGATGCCGTTGGTGGAGATGTCCGCCACCAGCTCCGGCGGCGTCCGCTCCAGCACGGAGTGGATGGCCTCCATGATCCGCTCCACCGGCTCCTCGAAGGCGTCCATCATCTCCGTGGAGCTGACGGTGACCACCTTGGGAAGGCCCGTCAGCAGGCACCGGCCCTTGACGTCCATGGTCTCCTCCTCGTCCTTGGGGAAGACGCAGCCGATCTGCTTTTTCATCTCCTCGGCGGTGCGCTCGCCCACCAGCAG
>CALWOF010000144.1 GCA_944382995.1 uncultured Oscillospiraceae bacterium
AAAAAGCGAGGGTGCGTCGGATTTTTTCCAACGCACTCTCGCTCATGTTTGGGGTCAAACTTGGCGGACAAGCCGCCGTTTTTCAGGGGATTAGGTCAACTTGTTGTCCGCCAGGAGCTTGTTGAGCTCCGTCATAAATGTGTCGATGTCCTTGAACTGGCGGTACACGGACGCAAAGCGGACATAGGCTACCTGGTCCACATTCCGCAGCCGCTCCATGACCTTCTCGCCGATGGTTTCCGTGCTGACCTCCCGCTCCATGGAGTTCTGAAGGTCCTGCTCGATCTCCTCGGCGATCTTCTCCAGCTCCGCCAGAGGCACCGGCCGCTTCTCACAGGCCCGGATCATGCCGCCCAGCACCTTCCGCCGGTCAAAGCTCTGGCGGCTTCCGTCCTTTTTCACCACCACCATGGGCAGGCTCTCCACCGTCTCGTAGGTGGTGAACCGCTTGCCGCAGGCCAGACACTCCCGCCGGCGCCGAATGCTGCTGTTCTCGTCTGCGGGCCGGGAATCGATGACCTTGCTCTCACTGTATCCGCAATAGGGGCACTTCATATCTGTTCCTCCCAAATATGTCCTCGGACAGCTCCCGCCCAGGGCGGGACCGGGCAGATCTCCGGGTCTTTTCAGTATTATAACACAGAGGCGCAGAAGATGGTATCCGGAAAATCGGATTTTTTTGCAAAATGCCTCCGGCGGAGATTCCGTCAGAGCGTCGGGTCTCCCCGGTCATCAAAGGCAAACACCGCATAGTCCCGGCTGCCGATCCGGCGGATGCGGGCAAAGCAGAAGAGCGGCGTCAGGGGGAAGGGCCGGGCCGGATCATAGGGGACGGCCGCATACCGCCGTCCGGCCTCCGTCCGCGTCAGGGCGCCGTCCGCCTCCCGGAGCTCCCGGCACAGCCAGGGGTCCCGGAACCGGGTCTCCGGCGCGGTCAGCGGCGTCCAGTTCCCCGGCTCCGCCGGATGGGCGGGACGGATCTCCCCCCACTGCAGGCGGCCTATGGGGGCGGTGAGCCGCCCGGAGAACCGCCGCCGGATGGCCGCCTGTCCGCCGCAGGGCTCCAGCACCCCCAGCCGCAGCTCTCCAAGGTCCCCCACGATCCAGGCGCACCAGAGGCCGTCTCCCGGCCGGGGGCACCGGGCCTCGAACCAGGTGTAGAGCATCTCCTGCTCCGTGGTCAGCTCCCCCACCGGCACGCCGTTCTCCAACAGCGGAAACTTGTCCATGGACACCCGCCTCCTACCCATAAAAATCCCGCCTGGCAAACCCTATGCACAGGCGGGATCTCTTATGACCGGGCTGGTCAGGCAACGGTGTAGCTCCCCCGGACCAGCAGCTTGGTCGTGGCGGCCGTGGCCTGGACGCCCCGGCCCTCGATCGTCATCATATACAGGTGGTTCTGGACCAGGGCGCCGCCGTTGTTCAGCGTGCCGGCCGTGGTCTCGTCGATCAGCCCCGGGCTGGAGGGCGCGACGCAGACGGCGGAGCCCACCCGCAGCATCACCTCGCAGCCGATGTCCCCCACCAGGGTCTGCCCGCTGGTGAGCGTCACCACGGAGAAGCTGGAGGCTGCGGCCCCGCCGGTCTGCCCGTCCCGCTGGGCGATCTTCTCATCCACCCGGTCCATGATGGTGTCCATGAACGTCTCGTTCAGATAGCTGAGCGTCACCAGCGGATCATCGGCGGAGCCCGCCTCCGCCGCGGCGGTGATGGTCACATTCAGGGCGCCGGAGAGCGCCAGCAGCACCAGCAGCCGCAGGAACCACCTGTTTTTCTTCATGCTCATATGTACCTCCATATTCGTATTGGGGAGCGGGCTCCCCGAAGGGGCACACGGCCTCTCCGGGAAGGGCTCCGGTTTTCTCCTGTGTAGACTTTCTCCGCCCCGGCTGGTCCTTACACCAGCTGGTCGTGGGGCAGGCCGAAGCTGGTTTCCCACGGCGCTCCGCGCCGCGGGAGCCCTTTTCATCTGACTCAAATCGGCAGAAATGAATTCCGCCGATTTCAAGGTTTTGCTCCGCAAAACGCCTGACGCCGCACCTGCGGCGGCGCGGTCTCCGTCTCCTGTGTAGACTCTCTCCGCCCCGGCTGGTCCTTACACCAGCTGGTCGTGGGGCAGGCCGAAGCTGACCGCGATGGCCAGGTCCACTTTCTCCATCACCCGCTCCTCCACGTGGCCCATCTTCTCCCGCAGGCGCTTTTTGTCCAGGGTTCGCACCTGCTCCAGCAGGACCACGGAGTCCCGGCTCAGCCCGCAGCTCTCCTCCACGGGAAGGTCGATATGTGTTGGCAGCTTGGCCTTCCCGGTCTGGGAAGTGATGGCCGCTGCGATCACGGTGGGGCTGTAGCGGTTGCCCGTATCGTTCTGAATGATCAGGACCGGACGGACGCCGCCCTGCTCGCTGCCCACCACCGGGGAGAGATCGGCATAGTAAATATCGCCGCGCTTGACACTTGTATCCACAAAGTTCACACTCCGCCGAAAGAAGTACCCGTCACCGAAGTCCCTTCGGTGAGGCCACTTTCATTCTCCCACGCAGGTCCGGAATTTATACTTTGCCTCTGCCGCAAAATTCCGGCGTCCTCGCCCCGGACCATCCTATGTCCGGGACGGGCGGAACGTGAAGATCGGAACAATGATAAAAGATCCGCCGTATCTCAACTCTTCACTCTACTCACAGCAGCCGCAGGCTCCGCTCCACGATCCTGCCGTCCTCCAGATATACCCGAGGCACTCGCTTGCTCACCGCGCAGGTCAGGCCCCACCGCGCACAGCGCGGCGGGGACCCCGCATCTCATCTTGGTCGGCCAGGCAAAG
>CALWOF010000145.1 GCA_944382995.1 uncultured Oscillospiraceae bacterium
ATCGGCAAGGCCTACGGCTACCAGCTGGGGGTGAAGCACCACTACCCGGAGGGGGACATGGACCAGGTGGACCGGGTCCTCTACGACCTGCGGCACAACCCCGCCTCCCGCCGCATCCTCACCAACATCTACACCTTCGCGGACCTGTCGGAGATGCACCTGTACCCCTGCGCCTACTCCATGACCTTCAACGTCTCCGGCAACGTGCTCAACGCCATTTTGAACCAGCGGAGCCAGGACATGCTGGCGGCCAACAACTGGAACGTGGTGCAGTACGCGGTGCTGGTCCACATGATGGCCCAGGTCAGCGGCCTGGTGCCCGGCGAGCTGGTCCACGTCATCGCCGACGCCCACATCTACGACCGGCACGTGCCCATCATTGAGAAGATGCTGACCCAGACGCCGTCTCCGGCGCCGGTGTTCCGCATGGACCCGTCGGTGACGGACTTCTACGCCTTTACCCGGGACAGCTTCTCCCTGGAGGGGTACGAGCCCGCCCCCTTCGAGGACAAGATCCCCATTGCCATTTGAGGAGGCCAGCACATTGAACGCCATCGTTGTTGTGGACCGAAACTGGGCCATCGGCCGGGAGAACCACCTGCTCTACTCCCTGCCCACGGATATGAAGCGCTTCCGCTCCCTGACCCTGGACGGCACCGTCATCCTGGGCCGGAAGACGCTGGACACCTTCCCCGGCGGGAGGCCCCTGCCCCAGCGGAAGAACATCGTCATCACCCACAATGTGGACTTTGACCGGGAGGGCTGCGAGGTGGCCTCCGGTCTGGCCGCCGCGCTGGACCTGGCCGCCGGTACGCCGGACGACCGGATCTGGGTCATCGGCGGCGGCAGCGTGTACGCCGCCCTGCTCTCCAAGTGCCGCCGGGCCTATGTGACGCGGGTGGACAACGCCGCGGCGGACGCTGACGCCTTCTTCCCCAATCTGGACAAGCTGCCCGGCTGGGAGGTGGAGTCCGTCAGCGACCCGGTGACGGAGAACGGCGTCACCTACCAGTTCTATGACTATGTGAATACGAAGCTCAACAGCTGAGCTCAGAGGTCCGCCGGGGAACTCCCCGGCGGACCTCTTTTTGCCTTTACGCCGATGCTTCAGCTTGACGATCTTCACCAATAATAGGCGGCGATCAGCACTCGTCCGCTCAAAGACGTCTCCCCCAGATTTTGGATCGTGACCGTGTAGTCCTGTCCAGACAAGGTCTCGTGGCCCTGATAGGAATATTCGTCAGTCACCGCGCCGGAGTCATGCAGCACCTCCCCGTCAGATGTGACCACGATCCGACAGGGGCCGCTGGCCTCTTTGACAACAACGGAAAAAGCATTCAGGTCCTCGTGCAGGATGCTTCTGGTATTGAACGTCTTTGAGAAGCTGTCCCCAGCCTCTGCGGCAAGATCCCAGCTGCAATCGTACCGAAACAGGGGATATGCACAATCGGCAAACCCCTGTGTGCGATACGCAGCAAACAGGATCGCCGTGAACACCAGAGCAGCTGCCAGCACCCCCTTCCACCAGGCCCTCCGCTTGCCCTTCTTCCACGCGCCTGAAATTTTCTTCACCGCCGCCGCGTCGTCGGCTGCGGCCTTCTCCGCCTCCGGCAGAGGCGCGTCCATGGCCGCCAGGGCGGCCCGGCAGGTCTCGCAGGTCTGCAAATGCGCCTCCACCGCCGCCCGGCTCTTCTCCGAGCACACGTTGTCGTGGTACAGGGGCAGCAGGTCCTGCACGATGTCATGGTCCAGACGATCCATCAAATCCCTCCTTCAATTTCTGCCGGGCCCGGAAGTAGGTCACCCGGGCCCAGGATTCCGTCTTGCCGAACAGCTCGGCGATCTGGGCGAAGGGCAGCTCCCCGAAGGTCCGCAGGGAGAACACTTCCTTGTAGGGCTCCGGCAGGTCGTGGAGCAGTTGGTGGAGGCGGCGGGCGGCGTCCCGGTCGGCAAAGCCCGCCTCGATACCGTCGTCCGCGATCTCCCGGTCCGGCTCGCCCCGGTGCTTTCGCTCCCGGCACAGGGAGAGGTACTGGTTCCGGGCGATCTGGCACAGCCACACCCGCAGCCGGCACTCCCCCCGGAAGGAGTCGATGGACTCCAGCGCCCGGAAGAAGGTCTCCTGGGTCACCTCCTCCGCCGTGTGGACGTCCCGGCTGAGGGCCAGGGCGTAGCGGTACACGTCCGCGAAATACGTCCGGTAGATCTCTTCAAAATCCTCCACGGCCTCACCTCCCTCTCTGCCATAGGACGCGGCTAGTCCCAATTCGTTACAGAAAAAATGCCCGGAGGACCGGGCACTTTTTTATGGCTCTTTTCTGCGGCATTCCTCTACGGGAAATATGGCTCCGCAAATGTGGCAATACATGATTTTCCTCCCATCCAGACTCCACTTGGAGAATCGGAAGTCCCGTCCCGATAACTCTGCGCCGCAGGAGGGGCACACAAATACCGCTGCATACCGCCGCCCCCACAGGAGCAGCCCCACGGCGCCCACCGCCGCCGCTGCCGCCCCCAGGGGCCACAAACCGGTCCCGGCCAGGATCATCCCGCCGAACAGAAGCACGCACCAGATCACGAAGCCCGCCCATTTCCTCCAGGTCCCCATCCGCCCCATCTCCTTGTTTTTTCTCTGGCGCCATTATATAATGGAGGCCAGTGATCTGCAAGGCGGGAGGTGAGTCCATGGCGGACCCGAAGACGGACGTGCGCTATATCAAGGGCATCGGCGAGCAGCGGGCAAAGGCCCTGGGAAAGCTGGGCATCGCCACCCTTCGGGACCTGATCTCCTACTTCCCCCGGGCCTATGAGGACCGCAC
>CALWOF010000146.1 GCA_944382995.1 uncultured Oscillospiraceae bacterium
ATCCTGGTGGTGTTCTGCCCCTGCGCCCTGGTGCTGGCCACCCCCACGGCCATCATGGCCGCCATCGGCAACGCCACGAAGCACAGCTTCCTGGTGCGGGAGGGAGACGCCCTGGAGCGGCTGGCGGGGGTGGAGCTGGTGACCTTTGACAAGACCGGCACCCTCACCTTCGGCGCCCCGGAGGTGCAGGCGGCGGTGCCGCTGGCCCCGGAGGTGTCCCGGGAGGACCTGTACGCCTGGACCGCCGGGGCGGAGCGCCTCTCCGAGCACCCCCTGGGAAAGGCCGTGGTCCGGGGCTGGCAGGAGGAGACCGGCGGGCAGCCCCCGGAGCCGTCGGACTTCCGAATGCTCCCCGGCCGGGGGGTGGAGGCAGTCGTCGCCGGCCACCGGATCATCGCCGGCAACCGGGAGCTGCTGGCCGAGGCGGGCGTCCCGGCGGAGGAGCTGCGCTCCGCCGCCGCACCCTATCTGGAGGAGGGCTGCACCGTCATTTACATCGCGGTGGACGGCCGCCCGGCAGGCTTCCTGGCCCTGGCGGACACGGTGCGGCCGGACGCGGCGGACACCGTCGCCCGGGTGAAGGCCGCCGGCGTCACGCCGGTGCTGCTGACCGGGGACCACGCCGGCGCCGCCCGGCGCATCGCCGGGCAGCTGGGCATCACCGCCTTCCAGGCGGAGTGTCTGCCGGAGGACAAGCTGGCCTTTATCGACCGCAGCCAGGCGGCCGGGAAGCCGGTGTGCATGGTGGGGGACGGCGTCAACGACGCCCCGGCGCTGAAGCGGGCCCATGTGGGCATCGCCATGGGCGGCATCGGCAGCGACATCGCCGTGGACGCGGCGGACATCGCCCTGGTGAACGACGACATCCGGGAGCTGCCCCACCTGCTCTCCCTGTCCCGCCGGATGATGTTCACCATCAAGTGCAACCTGACCTTCTCCATGGCCCTGAACTTCCTGGCCATCGTCCTGGCCATCACCGGCGTGCTGGACCCGGTGGTGGGGGCCCTGGTCCACAACGCCGGCTCCGTGCTGGTGATCGCCAACTCCGCCCTGCTGCTGAAGTGGCGGAAACACGCCTGACCGCCTCTTCAAAACGTGCGCGCCCCCGGACGAAAGTCCGGGGGCGCGTCTGTTTTTTTGTTCTCCGTTATCCCTTCAGCGTGTTCAGCAGGTGGCGGATGTGGATGCTCATGGCGTGGCGGGCGCCGGCCTCGTCCCGCTGGAGCAGGAAATCCAGGATCATGTAGTTGTCGGAGATGGCGATGCTCTGCATATGCTCCCGGTTGACGTCCACCTGGAGGATCTCGTTCACCGCGCCGTTGATGATGGGGTACAGGCGGCGCATATACTCGTTGTGGGAGGCCTTGATGATGGCCATGTGGAACTCCTGGTCCGCCAGGGGCCAGTCGCCGCCCGCCAGAGCGATCCGCTCCATCCGCTCCGCCTTCCGGCGGATCTGGAGCAGCTCCTCCTCCGTGGCCCGCTGGCAGGCCAGCGCCACGGTGGCGGGCTCAAAGATCAGCCGCATCTCAAACAGGTCCCTGGCCCGCACCCGTGACCGCAGGCTGGACAGGGCGGACAGGTCCACCGCGCTGTCCGGCAGGTCCTGGGCAACAAAGGTGCCCTTGCCCCGGCGGATCTCCAGCACGCCCTGGGCCACCAGGAAGGAGATGGCCTCCCGCAGGGTGGTGCGGCTGACCTGCAGGGCCTCGCTCAGCTCGTTCTCGTTGGGGAGCTTGGCGCCGGGCGCAAAGCGCCGCTCGTCCATGATCAGTTCGTAGAGGCGGTCTGCGGTCCGCTCTGACAGTTTGACCTTTCTGTGTTCGCCCATGTCGGCGCCTCCCTTCCGTGCGATCCCGGCCGGCTGTGCCGGCGCGGAAAAGACCTTGACATCATATGTTTTTTAGAGTACAATGACATCATACAACAGATAGATAAATAATACAACTATTTTTTTCTAAAAAAGCGAGGGACCCCATCCATGACTGCCCAGTCCATCTTTACCCACCGCGTCTCCATCGTCACCGGCCACTACGGCACCGGAAAGACGGAGCTGGCGGTGAACCTGGCCCTGGCGCTGGCCGCCGAGGGCCAGCATGTCATGCTGGCGGATCTGGATATCGTCAACCCCTACTTCCGCTCCCGGGAGCGCCGTCCCCAGCTGGAGGCGGCGGGGGTGAGCGTGATCTCCTCCTCCCAGGCCTGCTCCGATGCGGACGTGCCCGCCCTGCCGGCGGAGCTGCTGACCATCCTGGAGAACCGGGACGTCCGGGGCGTGCTGGACATCGGCGGCGACCCGGTGGGCGCCCGGGTGCTGGCCCGGTTCCAGCCCAAGATCGTCCAGGAGGACTACCAGCTGATCTATGTGCTCAACGCCAACCGGCCGGAGGTCCGGGCGCCGGAGGATGCCATCAGCTACCTCCGGTCCATCGAGGCCATCACCGGCCTGACCTGTACCGGCATCGTGAACAACACCCACCTGTGCGGGGAGACCACCCCCGCCCAGATCCGGAAGGGCGCCGCCCTGGCGGAGGAGGTGTCCCGCCGGACGGAGATCCCCGTCCTCTGCCACACGGCGGAGGGCCGTTTCCTGCAAGCTGTGTCAGACCTGCGGGAACCCGTGTTCCCCATCACCATAAACATGAAAAAACCGTGGGAGCGTTGACTCCCCGGCCAGAAAAAAGGAGGCGCCAGAAAAACATGACAGCCAAAGTGACCTTCAACTCTGACCGGTGCAAGGGATGTGAGCTGTGCACCACCGTGTGCCCCAAGCACATCGTCGCCATCGATCAGACCGTCATCAACCGGAAGGGGTA
>CALWOF010000147.1 GCA_944382995.1 uncultured Oscillospiraceae bacterium
GACGGAACAACAGGAGGGCTTCATGGAACCGAACACGAACGAAGCCACCGCGCCGAAGCGGCTGAAATCCGGCGGCAAAAAGCCGCTGATCGTCATAGGGATCCTTGCGGCGGTGCTGCTTGCCGCCTATGCGGCGCTGTGCGCCTACGCAGATTCCCTGGATGTCTTTTACCCCAACACCACCATCAACGGCGTGGATGCGGCGGGGCTCACGGCGGAGCAGGCGGCGGAGCGGCTGCGGCAGGAAATCCCGGAAGAGACCGTGGCGTTCTATCTGCCGCTGGCCGATGAGACCGGGGACGGTGTATCCGCGCCGGAGGGGGAGCTGCTGTACGGGGAGACGCCCGACGCCGTATGCACCTACCGGGAGCTGGGCGTCACGGACGACCTGGATTACGAGAAGGATGCCGGTTTGGTCCTGGCGCTCTCTCAGGAGCAGAAAAACTTCTTTGCCAAGGGCTGGGAATATCTCATGTGCCTGCTGGGGGTCCGGGGCGCCCGCGGGATCCATCTGGAGCCGGAGGAGGCTGCTTTCCAGGCGAAGCTGGAGGCGCTCAGTGAACAGTTCTCCCGGGAGGCCCAGGATGCCTCCTACGAGGTGACGGAGGACGCCATCGAGGTCACGACGGCCCGGAACGGCCTGTCCGTCTCCGCCGCGGACCTGGCGGAGAGCGTGCGGATAACATTGAGCAATGGTTACCATGGTGAAGTCCGCGAATATGTGGACAGCGCCCGGATCCTCCCCGCCAAGACCCTCACCGCCCGGGAGATCTACGACGAGTGCTCCGGCACGGTGCAGAACGCCAGCTATGACGCGGAGACGGAGGCCATCGTCCCGGAGCGGGCCGGGGCGGACTTCGACGTGGACGAGGCCCAGCAGCTGCTGGACGCGGCGGAGCCCGGCGGGACCGTCACCGTCCCCGCCCAGGTGGAGCTGCCCGCCGTCACGGCGGAGGAGTTGGAGCAGGTGCTCTTCCGGGACGTACTGGGGGAGGCCCGGACCCACGTGGGCGGCACCTCCGCCCGGCGGTCCAACGTGAAGCTCTCCGCCGCCGCCATCAACGGCTACGTGATGAACACCGGCGACGTGTTCTCCTACAACGGCGTGGTGGGCCAGCGGACCGCCGCCAACGGCTATCAGGCCGCCCCCGCCTATGTGCAGGGGGAGACGGTGGACGAGATCGGCGGCGGCATCTGCCAGACCTCCTCCACCCTGTATCTGGCCTGCCTGCGGTCCAATCTGGCCATCACGGAGCGGTACGCCCACCGGTACGTCCCCGCCTACATCACCGCGGGCATGGACGCCACGGTGTCCTGGGGCGGGCCGGACTACAAGTTCACCAACGACACCCTGTACCCCATCAAGATCGTCACCAAGTACGAGAACAACTACCTGACCGTCCAGGTGCTGGGCACCAATGTGGACGGCACCAGCGTGAAGATGACCAACGAGTGGCTCTCCACCACCCCCTATGAGACGGTGTACGAGGACGATCCCACCCTGGCCCCCGGCACGGAGCAGGTGAAGACCTCCCCCTACACCGGGTACAAGTACCGGACCTACCGGAACGTGTACGACGCCGACGGGAAGCTGATCTCCTCCACCTACGAGGCCACCAGCGACTACAAGGCCCGCAACAAGGTGATCCTGCGGGGGCCGGTGATCGACGTGCCGGCGGGCGGGGAGACGGAGCTCCCCGTGGACCCGGGCGATCCCACCGATCCCGCCGAGCCGACGGAGCCGACGGACCCGGACCTCCCCGCCGAGCCTGGGGAGCCGGACGAGGGCTGGACCATCCAGGGCGCCGGCGGCGAGCAGACGCCGACGGACCAGACGGGCGCCGGCGCGGCGGGAGAGGACCTGCCCGCCGACGTGCGGCCGGAGGATGCGCCCTTCCTGTGAGGCAGCAGAAAGGGGCGGCCGGCTGTTCCCTCCGCCCCCGGAGACCCTCCCGCCGGAAAAGACCCGAGGCCGCCCGTTTGGGCGGCCTCTTTTTCTGCGGCCCCGCGCGTCGGCGGAGCTGCGCCGGCGCGGAAGCAGCGAGAGGTCCGGACGCAAACGCGTCCGGACCTCTTGTCGATTTTCAGAACAGCGGGGGTGCGGGCTCTCACTTCACCCGCTCGCCGGCGGCCTCCTTGGCCCGGATCTCCCGCATGGCGTCCTTGTGGGACAGGTTGACCCGGCCCTTCTCGTCGATGTCGGTGACCTTCACCCACATCATGTCGCCGATCTTGCAGGCGTCCTCCACCTTCTCGATGCGGTGGTCGGCCAGCTTGGAGATGTGGACCAGCCCGTCCTTGCCGGGGGCCAGCTCCACGAAGGCGCCGAAGGTCATCAGGCGCACCACGCGGCCGTAGTACAGCTTGCCGATCTCGGGGACGAACACGATGTCGTCGATGCACTTCTTGGCGGCGTCGCAGGAGGCGGCGTCCACGCCGGCGATGAAGATGGAGCCGTCGTCGTTGATGTCGATCTTGGCGCCGGTGTCGGCCACGATCTTCTGGATGACCTTGCCGCCGGAGCCGATGACCTCCCGGATCTTGGAGGGGTCGATGTGCATGGTCAGCATCTTGGGGGCGTACTTGCTGACCTCCTTCCGGGGCTCAGAGATGGCGGGCAGCATGATCTGGTCCAGGATCTCGCACCGGGCGTCATAGGTGATGTCCAGGGCCTCCTTGATGATCTCCATGGTCAGGCCGTCGTTCTTCAGGTCCATCTGGATGGCGGTGATGCCCTTCTTGGTGCCGCCCACCTTGAAGTCCATCTCGCC
>CALWOF010000148.1 GCA_944382995.1 uncultured Oscillospiraceae bacterium
AGCAGCCCGATGCACATGCACAGGGCAAGCAGCACGGCTGCTATCCTTCTCTTCATTCTTTTTCGCTCCTTTCATGTTGTGGTCCTTCGGCCTTCCGCCGGGTCTTCCCCTATCCTGCCTCCGCCGCCTCCTCTCTATGGCCCCGGAAACTCTCCGCTCTATGTTCACGGCCGGCAAAAGAGGCCTCCTCCATCCAGCCGACAGCCAGCTGCTCCGTGTCCAGCATGCGCTCGTAGGACTGCTCCGCCAAAAGGCGCACGCTCCGCTCAACGTCCTCCCGGGCCGCCTGCCACAGCTTGCGCAGGCACCGGGGGTTGCACTTGCTCTCGTCCACCCGGGCGTCCCAGGCCAGGGACTGGACCTCCGCCGTCACCTGGGTCCGCCGCAGGGGGCGGCCGTTCCGGGACAGGAACACCGGGCCGGACCGGATGCCCTGCCGGAGAAGATAGTCCGTCAGCTCCCGCCGC
The DNA here is from genome assembly GCA_944382995.1 of uncultured Oscillospiraceae bacterium. Classification (GTDB taxonomy): domain Bacteria; phylum Bacillota; class Clostridia; order Oscillospirales; family Oscillospiraceae; genus Oscillibacter. The sequence continues at coordinate 468 of CALWOF010000148.1, forward strand.
AGGCACCCCGGGATGGGCACGATCCGCCGCTCTCCGTCGTCGGTGACGGGCACCTCCCCCGCCGCCACGGCCTCCGCCGTCACGGCGGAGAGCTCACTCACCCGCGGCCCGATGAGGGCGAAGACCTTCACGATCAGATAGACCCGCTCCCGCCCCAGCGTCCTGGCCGCCTGCAAAAGCCGCAGGTACTCCGTCCGCGTCAGCTCCGGCTGGACCGGCCGCGCCGCCGTCAGCCGGCCCACCAGCTGCAGGTCCCGGCGGTCCATGTGCTCCAGCAGGCCGTTGGCCGCGGAGAGATGGGTGTTGACGGTGCCCGGGGAGTAGCCGCGGGCCAGCAGGGAGTCCCGCCAGGCGGGCAGCGTGTCCCGGGTGACGATCCCGTCCGGCGGCAGGTCGCCGCGGAAGGTCCGCAGCCGGGCGGCATACATCTGCACCGTGGCATCGCTGCGGCCCCGGGCGGACAGATCCGCCAGATAGCTCCGGACCGCCTCCTCCGTGACGACGGCCGGGCGCTCCCGCGTGTCGGCCGGGGCCGAGGGCCGGCGGGCCTCAGCAGTTCGCATCCCCATTACCTCCTTTAAGACGGAATCGCTCTTTCGCTCCCCTCCTGCGGGGCGCGCGGCTGCCGGAGCGTGAAAAAAAGGCCCCCATATCCCATGGGCGCCTCAAAAAAAGCATGGAGATCAAAGCCGGGACAGAATTCGACCTGTTCCGGCTCCTTTCGCGTTGTCAAGCAGGATTCTGCCTCTTGCCAACAGCGGAAAAATGTGGTAATCTGAGCATGGATCTATGTAACAGACAGGGTCGCTCCGGCCGCGTTGCGGCGAAAGAGCGATTCTGTTTCTATGTGACCAGTCCCAGCCGCTCCAGTGTCCGGGCGTGCTCCGCGCCGGTGGAGATGAGGTAGATGCGGGTGGTCTCGATGGAGCTGTGGCCCAGCACGTCCGCCAGCTTCGCCACGTCCCGGCAGACCTTGTAGAACGTCCGGGCGAACAGGTGGCGCAGGTTGTGGGGGAAGACCTTGGAGGGCTCCACCCCCGCCCTGGCGCACAGGGACTTCATCTCCGCCCAGATCTGTTTCCGGGACAGGCCCCGTCCGCTTCTGGTGAGAAAGATCTCACCGGAGGCGATTTTTTGTCTCCGGGCGTATTTGAGCAGCTTCCGGCACAGCTTGCCCGGCAGCAGGATGGTGCGGATCTTGCCCTTGAGGGAGATCTCCGCCCGGCCCAGCCGGGCGGCCTCCACGGTGACGTACCGCACCTCGGACACCCGGATGCCGGTGGCGCAGATGGCCTCCAGCAGAAGGGCCAGCCGACCGCGGCCCAGGGCCTCCGCGGCCGCCACCAGGCGGTCGTACTCCGCGCGGGTCAGATCCCGGCGGTCGTCCCGGAAGAGCTTCCGCTGGAGCCGCAGGGGACGGAGCCGGAGCCCCGGCCAGCCCGCGCAGGCGAAAAAGTGATTGACCGCCGCGATCTTGGCGTTGACGGTGGCGGGGCTCAGGCCGTCCGCCAGCAGGGCGGCCTTCCAGGCGGAGGCCCGCTCCTTCGTGACCGTCTCCCCGCCCAGCCAGGCGGAAAAGGCGCGCACGTCCCGCAGGTACTTGTCGATGGTCCCCTGGCTCCTCTCCTCCCGGCGGAGCGCCCCGGCGAACGCCGCCAGCGCCGTCTCTGTGATCTGATGTGTTGTCATACGCGACCTCCTAACAGGTGATTTCCCTTATTCTACCTGTCAGAAGGCCGTTTATGTACTGTTTTTGAAAATCCGCCGCTGACTTCAGCCGGCCGCTGGTCCAAATCCAGCTCCCGCAGCCACGAAGGCGCCGCTTTCCAGCCGGAAAGCGGCGCTTTTCTCCTGCTGCTTCAGGGCGGCTGCCGTGTCCTCTCCCCTGCCAGGGGCAGTGTCGCCCGAAGGGGAATTCTCCGTCCCGACACTATGCAAACAGCATAGTTGAGTTCTCTCTGAAAACGGACTAAGATGATTTTATCAATCAGCTTTCTGCGGAGGGACGATATGGCTGAACGGAAAAATCTCTGCTACAACTGCTTCCGGGAGAAGCCGGACGCGGCGGGCCCCTGCCCGCACTGCGGGTTCGACCTGGAGGAGAACGAGAAAAAATTCCCGGTGGCCCTGCGGGCCGGGACCGTGCTGAACGGCCGGTACATCATCGGCCGCGTTCTCGGCCAGGGCGGATTTGGCATCACCTACCTGGCCCTGGACACGCAGTTGAACGCGAAGGTGGCCATCAAGGAGTTCATGCCCGGCGAGATCGCTACCCGGCAGGGCACCAC
>CALWOF010000149.1 GCA_944382995.1 uncultured Oscillospiraceae bacterium
ATCTGTCGTTGTCGATGTCCCGGCCGATGATGGTGCCGGTGGCGGCGTCGATCTCGAACTCGTACTCGGTCCAGCCGTTGCGGATCTCGATCTCATACTCCGCCCGGCCGTCGTCCCAGTCGAACTGGCACTTGTAGACGGTGGAGCCGCTGGGGCACTCCGCCAGGGCGATCTGCTTGGCCCGCTCCGCGGAGATGTAGTTCCCGCTGGAGGCGCTGCCGGAGCTGCCGCCGTTGTTCCAGATCTGGAAGTTCTCCAGGTCCCGGTCGGAGCTGAGGATGGCGCCGGTGCGGGCGTCAATGTCGTAGTCATACTCGGTGTAGCCGCTGTAGAACTCCACCTCGTACTCCATGCGGCCGTCGTCCCAGTCCAGATTGGCCCGCAGGAACACGGCGTCGGCCTCCTTCACGCCGGCGTCCGCCAGGGCGATCTCCTTGGCCCGCTCCACGCCGATATAGCCGGAGGTGGAGGCGGAGGAGCCGCCCTGCTGGATGGCGCTCTGCTCAGGAGTGGTCAGCTGGACCGTGCGGGTGGCGGAGTTGAAGGACACGTCCAGGCCCATCTCCTCGCTGATGGCGCGGACGGGGACGTAGGTGGTGCCGTTGTAGAGGAACACGGAGACCTGCTTGCCGCTGGCGTCCCGGGGAATGAAGGTGGCGCCGTTGATGGTGATGCCGATGCCGTCCTCCACCTGGATGCTGCGCTTGGCGGTGGCGGTGGCGGTGACGCCCAGGACCACGACCAGGACCGTCAGGATCAAACCGGAGCCGAAGCCCTTCCAGAAACCGTTCTTCTTCATCGTTCATTCTCCTTTTCGTCTTTCTGCATTCGGCGGGTCTCTCCCGCCCCTTCTGCACCATTAACGCCGGCGGGGGGCGTTTTATTGCGCCGGCTGGAAAAATTTTTTCAGGATCTTAAAACAGGCCCGTCCCGGTGGGAAAATCAGGCTTTCTATTCCCGGGAAAATGCGCTATAATAGGGCCGATCTTTCAATCCCACAACCATGGAGGTCCGATATGATGAACGTTTCCCCCGCTCCCCAGGAGATCTTCCTGCTGAAACTGGGCGAGGTGGTCCTGAAGGGGCTCAACCGCCAGTCCTTTGAGGACAAGCTCCTTGCCAACGTCCGCCGCCGGCTGAAGAACTGCGGCAGCTTCCAGTGCTCCCTCCGCCAGAGCACCATCTACGTGGAGCCCCAGAGCGGTGCGTGCGACATGGAGGCCGCCTGGGCCGCCTGCCGGCAGGTGTTCGGCATCGCGTCCGTGGCCCGGGCCGTGCCCTGCGAAAAAACGGTCCCCGCCATCGTGGAGGCCGCCCGGACCTATCTGGCGGACGCCTTCGCGGCGGCAAAGAGCTTCAAGGTGGAGAGCCGGCGGGCGGACAAGACCTACCCCATGAACTCCATCCAGCTGAGTCAGGCGGTGGGCGGAGACCTGGCCGAGCTGTTCCCCCACGTGGCGGTGGACGTCCACCACCCAGACCTGACGGTGTACGTGGAGATCCGGGAGAAGTATGCCTACGTCCACACCCCCTCCGTCCCCGGCGCCGGCGGCCTGCCCATCGGCATGGGCGGCCGGGCGGTGAGCCTGCTCTCCGGCGGCATCGACTCCCCCGTCTCCTCCTGGATGATGGCCCGCCGGGGCGTGGAGCTGGAGATGGTCCACTTCGTCTCGCCCCCCTACACCTCCCAGCAGGCCCAGGACAAGGTGCTGGAGCTGGCCCGGCTGCTCACCAGCTGGACGGGAAGGCTGCTGGTCCACATCGTCCCCTTCACGGAGATCCAGGAGGAGATCCGCCGCAAGTGCCCGGAGGAGTTCTTCACCCTCATCATGCGCCGGTTCATGATGCGCATCGCCGAGGCCGTCGCAAAGAAGGCGGGCGCCGGGGCCCTGGTCACCGGCGAGTCCCTGGGCCAGGTGGCCAGCCAGACCATGCTGGCCCTGGGGGTCACGGAGGACGTGACCTCCCTGCCCGTCCTGCGGCCCCTGATCGGCATGGATAAGGTCGAGATCATCCGCATGTCCCGGGAGATCGGGGTGTTCGAGACCTCCATCCTCCCCTATGAGGACTGCTGCACTGTGTTCACCCCCCGGCACCCGGCCACCCGGCCGAGGCTGGAGGACGTGTGGGCGGCGGAGTCCGCCCTGGACGTGGACGCCCTGGTCCAAAAGGCCCTCTCCGGCGAGACCTGGGTGCGGGTGAAGCCCACCGATGCGCCCCGGATCGGTTAAAAGTTAGGAGTTAGGAATGAGGAGTTAGGAGTTGAGGTGTCCGGCGGAGCCGGACGAATTGAAATTCGCCGCCGCAGGCGGCACATCAATTCCTAAATTCCTAATTTCTCATTCCTAATCGAACTCCTATCTCCTATCTTCTCACTCCTATCTGATGAAGCTCTCGTAATATTGAAAGGATGTGATCTGATGTCTCACACCGCCGAGATCATCGCCGTGGGCACGGAGATCCTGCTGGGAAACATCGCCAACACCGACGCCCAGATGATCTCCCAGAGCCTGTCGGACCTGGGCGTCAACGTCTTCTGGCACACGGTGGTGGGGGACAACCCCGGCCGCCTGCGGGAGGCCCTGGACATCGCCCGCCGCCGGGCAGACATCATCCTCACCACCGGCGGCCTGGGCCCCACCTACGACGACCTGACCAAGCAGACCATCTGCGATGCCTTCGGGCAGAAGCTGGTGCTCCACCAGGACATCCT
>CALWOF010000150.1 GCA_944382995.1 uncultured Oscillospiraceae bacterium
TACCCCTTGCGGGTACGGCGCATTTGTCTCCGCCTAAGAGCCGCCGCAAGCGGCGGTTGGCTCCGACACGCGTCTGCGGACGCAGTCTTTTTGATGTTTCAAAAAGAAAATGGGGGGCGGTGGGCATTACCGTCCCACGGTAAATTCCCCCGCCCAATGGGGCGGCCCCTGATTTCAAGGAGGTTTTTTCCTATGGCAAAAAAAGAGGACCGGTTCGTCAGGACCTACGGCCAGGGCGTGCTGGACACGGTGGAGATTTTTGTGGACCGGGAGACCGGCGTCAACTACCTGTTTCGGTCTGCCGGCAACGCCGGCGGGCTGACGCCCCTGCTGGACCGGGAGGGCCGGCCCGTCATCACCACCGTATTTGAGGAAGAGGAGTGAGAACGGATGAAACTGCTGTTTGTCAACGGCTGCATCAGCCAGCGGGGGGAGGACTCCCGCACCCTGGCCCTGGCCAGGACCTTTCTGGAGACCTGGAGGGCCCGGCACCCGGACGGGGAGATCGAGACCGTGTCCCCGGAGGCCCTGCTGGCCCTGAAGCCCTTTGAGCCGGAGATGCTGAACGACCGGGACGCCCTGGCGGGCATCCGCTGCTTCGACGCGCCGGTGTTCGATCTGGCCCGCCAGTTCCGGACGGCGGACCGGATCGTGGTGGCGGCGCCCTTCTGGGACCTGACCTTCCCGGCGGCGCTGCGGACGTACATCGAGTACATCTCCGCCAACGGCCTGACCTACCACTACGAGGCCGACGGCTGCCACGGGGACTGCCGGGGGGAGAAGCTGGCGTATCTCACCTCCGGCGGCGACACGGAGCGGCCGGAGAGCCTGGGCGTCCTGTACTGGAAGCAGCTCTCCGCCATGTTCGGCATCCCGTCCTTCGGCTATGTGTTCGCCGGCGGGCTGGATCTGGACCCCGCCAGGACGGCGGAGCTCCTGGCCGCGGCCTGTGAGAGGGCCCGCCGCCTGGCGGAGGACTTCTGAGAGGGAGGCGATGCCCGTGAAGCGGGGACTGCTGGCTGCGCTGGTTCTGGCGATGCTGCTGTCCGCCTGCGGCGGGCCGGAGATCTCTCTGGAAGAGCTGCGGCAGCAGGCGGAGGAAGGCGCGTGTGTGCTGAGCGTGGATGCGGACGTGGATGCCGGCAGGGACACCTGGATGGACTTCTATGAGGCGGCGCAGGCGGGGGAGGAGGCCGAGGTCACCCTGGTGTACTGGTGCCACGGAGATCCCGGCGGGCACAGCCGCCAGGACAGCTGCTATACGAACCGTCTGTCGTTTGAGGAGGGGGTCTATACCCTGGCCGCAGCGGGGGCGGAGAATGAGACCGTTTTGGAGCGGTACGCCTGCCTGCTCCGCTTTGAGGAGGAAGCGGACGCGGATTCCGGAGCGGCGTATCAGAAATTGATCGCCTATGTGCTGGCGGACGATCCGGAGCTGACATGGAGAGAGGTCGTCGGGAATGCGGGGAGATCGCAGGCAGGCGACCCCCTTTACATCCGGGAGCGGATCATATACAGTGAGTATGTCTGCGCAGCAGAGAAGGAACCATCTTGAGCGGTGAGAGGAGGGACGGCGATGCAGGAGAAGATCATCTGCGTGGTGGGTCCCACGGCCTGCGGCAAGACGCGGCTGGGGGTCCTGCTGGCAAAGAAATATGACGGGGAAGTGGTCTCCGCCGACTCCATGCAGATCTACAAGGGCATGACCATCGGCACCGCCGCCCCCACGGAAGACGAGATGGAGGGCGTGCCCCACCACATGATCGCCGTGGCCGACCCGGCGGAGCAGTGGTCCGCCGCCCGGTACGCCCAGGCGGCCATCCCCATCGTGGAGGACATCCTGGCCCGGGGAAAGCGGCCCATCCTGGTGGGAGGCACCGGGCTGTGGCTGGACGCGGTGGTGAAGGGCCATGGCTTTGCCGGCGGCTGCGCCGGCGGCGCCGTGCGAAAGGAGCTCCAGGACCGGCTGGCCCGGGAGGGCATCGGAGAGCTTCTGGAGGAGCTGCGGCAGGCGGACCCGGAGGCGGCGGAGCGGCTCCACCCGGCGGACACCAAGCGCATCCTCCGGGCGCTGGAGGTCTACCGGGAGACGGGGAAGACCATCTCCGCCCACAACGCGGAGACCGCGGCCCTGCCGCCCCGGTACGACGCCGTCTGGATCGGCCTGCAGTTCCGGGACCGGGCGGACATGAAGGCCCTGATCGACCGGCGGGTGGACAAGATGGTGGAGGCGGGCCTGCTGGACGAGGTGCGCTCGCTGCTCCAAAGCGGCCTGCCCCGGGACGCCACGGCCCTCCAGGCCATCGGCTACAAGGAGCTCCTGAGGGTCCTGGACGGCACCGCCACAGAGGCGGAGGCCATCGCGGAGGTGAAGCTCCGCTCCCGGCAGTACGCCAAGCGCCAGCTGACCTGGCTGCGGCGGAACCCGGACATCCGCTGGATCTGGTGGGAGAAGGAGCGGGATTTTGCCCGTGCATTGCAGATTTCGACGGAAATCCTGGCCGCCGCTGGCGTATCCTAGCGGTGGGCGGACGGGAGACAGGCACATCGTCCGACTCATACAGAAAAAGGAGCGGACATATATGCAGACAAAAGCGAACCTACAGGACCTGTTTCTCCTCCGGGCGCGGCGGGACAAGCTGCCCGTCACCATGTTTTTGATGAACGGCTTTCAGATGCGGGGCGTCATCACGGGTTTTGACGCCTT
>CALWOF010000151.1 GCA_944382995.1 uncultured Oscillospiraceae bacterium
GCCATGTAGTCGTCCGTGACCCAGCGGCCCTTGTATTCCAGATCCTCCATCTGATCGGCGAACACCGTCTCCTCCGCCCCGAACCAGCGGTACACGTTCTCCCGGTTGTAGAACCAGTCATCTCCGGGGTGGAAGAAGGAGGTGGCATACCCGTCGTTTCCGAACACCCGGAACAGGCTGTCCAGGTTTCGGTTCACCACCCGGAAGGAGGACGTGGTGGCGGCGGAGAGGGCGTTGGTCTGCATGCCCGTCAGCACGTCGAACTCTGTGTTGGCGGTGCCGCCGGCAAAGCCCGGCACCAGCACGTGCCCGGTGACGGCGTGGGGGTCCTCCCGCAGGGCGTGGAGATTGGGCAGGGGGTCGTTCTCCGCCGTGTAGGCGAAGGCATCGTGGTCCGTGATGTCGGAGAAGGCCTCGTCCATCACCATGATGACGTTCACATCCGCGCCCAGGCCCGTCTCCCCGCCCTGGTCCCAGCGCTCCGCCTCCGCCCGGTCAAAGCCCTCCGGCCGGTCCACCGGCCAGGTGGTGAACTGGTGGCAGAAGCAGTAGGGGAATCCCAGCTCGTTAAAGACGGAGGGGATGTAGTAGGCGTTGGACACGGCAAAGGAGTTGTACAGGTCGTTGGAGGCGTAGACCGTGAAAATCAGCCCCGCCAGCACGGCAAAGCTGGCCGCCGCCCCCAGCAGGCTCCCCAGCCAGCCCCGCAGGCGGGCGATGGGGAAGGGGCGGCTGCCCGCAAAGAGCCCGGCGGCGGCCAGCGCCAGGGAGAACAGGATCACGATGGCAATGGCGGACACCGGGAACTGGATGTCATAGGTCCCCACGGCGCTGCCCACCTCTTTCAGCAGGGCAAAGTCCCGGGGAAACACCGGCTCATCCCGCACCTCGATCTTGATGCGGTTGGCGATGGACAGGGCGCAGACCCCCAGGTTCACCAGGGCGGCGGAGAAGAACACGTTCCGGAACAGGCAGGTGAACACCAGCACCAGCATCCCCACCGGCAGACAGTTGAGGACGATCAGCAGCGGCTGGCTGCGGAAGACAGCCAGCACGCTCCGCAGGGCGTTGGGCTGGCACCACAGTGCCAGCAGGGTGATGGCCCCCGCCAGCAGCACGGCGGAGAGAAGCGTGCCCCACAGGGGCAGGCGGAATTTCGGAAAACGGTCATGGAGCTTCAAGGGCGGACGGTCCTTTCCGGTTGGATTTCATCACACACAGAGTACCTCCATTATAAGGGTTTTCCGGAAAAAAGCAAGGCTCCTACGGAGCGTAGGGTGCCTTTGAGCCGGTTTTGTGGTATGATACGGCTGGAAAAGGAGCGGATGACATGGACGCAAAGGCCACCGGCGGGCTCATCGCCCGCCGCAGGAAGGAAAAAGGGATGAGCCAGGGGGAGCTGGCGGAGCGGCTCCACGTGACGGACAAGGCGGTGAGCCGCTGGGAGACTGGCCGGGGGATGCCCTCGGTGGAGCTGCTGGAGCCCCTGGCGGAGGCCCTGGGCCTGACGGTCAGCGAGCTCCTCAGCGGCCGGGAGCTGACGCCGGAGGAGCTGCCCAAAGCGGCGGAGAAACAGGTGATGGAGAGCATGGAGCGAGAGAAAAGGAACCGCTGGAAAAGCGCCTTGGCCGCGGCCCTGGTGCTGTTCCTCCTGGCGGCCGCCGGGGTTGGGGTCTGGCTGGGTGTCCACTACTTCCAAACTGTGGAGGAGACAGATCTGGAGGGTCTGGAACGGCAGGCGGCGGCCTATCTGGGCCGGCCCAGACGGCTGACAATGGGCGACGCATTTGACTACGGTGCCCTGGAGATCGTGGAGACGGAGCGCCGGGGGGACTATCTGGCGGCCCTGTGCACCGACGGAGAGGGAAAGTGGTGCATGTGCGTCTACGAGCGGGACAGTGTTTTCCCGGACCGCTGGCGGGGCGGAGGCGGCAAGCCCAGCCTGACGGCCGGGGAGCTGGGGAGCTGGAACTACGGCAACCCCCGGGAGGCGGTGATCATCTTCTGCGGCGGCGACCTGCCGGAGGAGGCGGCCTGGTACACCTTCCAGAACAGCGGCATCACCTACACCTGCCCCATCGAGAACGGCCGGGTGCTGGACGTGTTCGTCCTGCCGGACACCGGCGACATCTCCTCCTATCCGGAGGAGGTGCTGGACCAAAATGGAGATCCCCTGGATGTCCGGTATGAGGGCGACATCCGTTCCAAAGGTTGATATGAACCAGAAAAAATCCTCTCTATTCGACAACAGAGAGGATTTTTCATATATCATTATACACTTTGTATCGAATTTCGAAGAAATTCGAATCTATTTTCGGCAGGGTGCGCCCCAGGGCGGCCTCTCTTGCCCCTGCGGGGCAATTCGCCTTCTGCGCCTGCCGAAAATACTTTGACCCAGCCGCCGTGGGCGGCGACACCAGCGACGCGGCGTCACTGGGAAACAGCCGAAACGCCGCCTGTGGCGGAGAAAGTGAGGCTGTTTCGAGGCCGCGGCGCGATTGGCGGCCCCAAAAGGGCCGGAAATCGCAATGCCGCAACGGTGGAGCCAAGTGGGGTGGTTAGGAGGGGAGCCTGCTCCCCTCCTAGAACGTCACGACCTCCTGCGCCGGCTTCTCGCAGGGCCCGATGGAGATCACGTGCATCACCGGGCCCTTGCCCTTGTAGGCGGCGTGGTTCTCCACCGCCATCCGGGCGGTGACCTC
>CALWOF010000152.1 GCA_944382995.1 uncultured Oscillospiraceae bacterium
GTGGCCACGCCGCCGATGTTGCCCACGCCGATGGTGTTGGCCATGGCGGTGCAGGCGGCGGCAAAGCCGGAGATGGTCCCGGCGCCCTCTCCCCTCTGGAACATCTTCCCATAGGTGTTCCTCCAGTTGAAGGCGATTTTCCGGAAGTTGTAGCAGAACCGGAATCGGATGCTCAGATACAGGCCGGTCCCCACCAGCACCACCGTCATCGGCGTGCCCCAGAGGAAATCGGCAATGGCGATCAGGATCTCGGACATATGATTCTCTCCCTTGCACACAGCGCTCCGCGGCAGAGCCGCGACAGAATGAGTTTACCACAGCGGCCGCGGCAGCGTCAACCGCAGCCTGGAAAAAACAGGCGCCGGAGGAGCTTCCTCCGGCGCCTGCGCCGCATGTGTTTTTCCAGGGCTTCAGATCTCCCGGCGGCCCTCCAGCGCCCGCATCAGCGTGGCGTCGTCGGCGAATTCCAGGTGCCCGCCCACGGGGATGCCGTAGGCCAGCCGGGTCACCCGCACGTCAAAGGGCTTCAGGAGCCGGGCGATGTACATGGCCGTGGCCTCTCCCTCCGTGTCCGGGTTGGTGGCCATGATGACCTCCTTCACGTCCCCCTTCGCCACCCGGTCCACCAGGGACTTGATGGCCAGGTCGTCGGGCCCCACGTGGTTCATGGGGGAGATGACGCCGTGGAGCACGTGGTAGGTGCCGCCGTACTCCCGGCCCCGCTCGATGGCGGCCACGTCCCGGGGGTCCGCCACCACGCAGATGGTGGAGCCGTCCCGCTTGGGGGACGCGCAGATGGGGCACAGCCCCCCGGCGGTGAAATTCTGGCACACGGGGCAGCAGGTGACGCTTTTCTTGGCGTCCAGGATGGCGTCGGCGAACTCCTTCGCCTCCGTCTCCGGCAGGCCCAGCACATAGAAGGCCAGCCGCTGGGCGGACTTGCCGCCGATGCCCGGCAGCCGGGCGAACTGCTCCACCAGTTTTTCAAGGGGCGCGGGGAAGTATTCCATGTCAGTGATGCTCCTTCAAAGGGATTGTCCGGCCGAAGCGCCGGGCGCTCAGCGGGGCAGGTCCATGGCGAACAGGGCGCCGGCGCCGCCGGTGTGGACGAACACCAGGTTGTCTTCGTCCCCGAAATAGCCCTGCCGCAGCAGCTCCATCATGCCGGCAAAGGCCTTGCCGGTGTAGACCGGGTCCAGCAGGATGCCCTCTCTCCGGGCCAGCTCCTCGATATAGGGGGTGTCCTCCGGATTGGGCACCGCGTAGCCGGGCCCAACGTGGGAGACCATCTCAAAGTCGTTCTTCTCCCGCCGGAAGGGCCACTCCAGCAGCCCGGCGGCCTCCTCAGCCAGGCGGGGGACGATCTCGTCAAAGGGGTCGGTGTCCACGGCGATGCCGGTGACCTTCACCCCCGGCAGGAACCGCTTGGCGCCCAGCAGCAATCCGGCGGTGGTGCCGCCGGAGCCGGTGGCGGAGACGATGTGCCCGATCCGCACGCCGGCGGCCAGGGCCTGGACGGCGAACTCCCGCACGGCGGCCGCGTACCCCAGGGAGCCCAGGGCCGTGGAGCCGCCCACAGGGATGTAGCAGCACTTGCGGCCGTCCCTCTCCAGCGCCTCGCCCATGCGGTGCATCTCGGCGTAGATGTCGTCATAGGAGTCGGTGTCCAGCATCCGCACCTCCGCGCCGAAGATATCGTCCAGCACCAGGTTGCCCCGGTGGTCCGTGACGCCCCGGCGCTTGAGCAGCAGGATGCACCTCATCCCCAGCCGCGCGGCACAGGCGGCGGTGAGCATGGCGTGGTTGGACTGGGCGCCGCCGGTGGTGAACACCGTGTCGCACCCCTGTTCCAGTGCCTCCGCCAGCAGAAACTCCAGCTTGCGGACCTTGTTGCCCCCCAGGGCCACGCCGCACATATCGTCCCGCTTGATCCAGATGTTCTTTCCGTATGTCTCGCTGATGCGCTCCAGCCTGTAAAAGGGCGTGGGGAATACCCCCAGCTGCACCCTGGGCAGCTCCTGGATGTTCTTCATGGCGCGTCTCCTCAGCCCCGCAGCTCCGCGATGCGGGCGGGGATGTCGGCGGCCTTGTACACGGCGCTGCCGGCCACCAGCACGTTGGCGCCGGCGGCCACGCAGACATCGCGGGTGACAGGGTCCACACCGCCGTCCACCTCCAGCTCACAGCCGGGGTTGCGCTCGTCGATCCATTTCCGGATGGCGGAGACCTTCTCCATCTGGTCGGCCATGAACTTCTGGCCGCCGAAGCCCGGCTCCACCGTCATCACCAGGACCAGCTCCACCTCGTTCAGGAAGGGGAGCACCGCCTCGGCGGGCGTCTTCGGCTTGAGGACCACGCCGGCCCGCTTGCCCTTGGCGTGGATCTTGGCCAGGGCCTCATGGGTATTCTCCTCCGTGTCGGACTCCACGTGGACCGTCACCAGATCGGCGCCGGCGTCACAGAACTGCTCCACATACCGCACCGGCTCCACGATCATCAGGTGGACGTCCAGGGGGAGGTCCGTGGTGGGCCGGATGCACTTGACCACCGGGATGCCGATGGTGATGTTGGGCACGAACACGCCGTCCATCACGTCCACATGGACGTAATCGGCGGTGGAGATCTTCTGAAT
>CALWOF010000153.1 GCA_944382995.1 uncultured Oscillospiraceae bacterium
TACAGGATCATGCCGTAGAAGGCGGAGATCACCCCGGTGCCCACGATGGCGGGGACCAGGAACACCCGGGACACCTGGCCCTTCACGGACCGGAACAGGTAGGCGTTGGGCGCCCCCAGGTGCCGCAGGTCGTCGTAGACACGCCGGCTCAAGAGGGCGATGGTCATGCACCGGGTGAAGGCGATGACGATGACGGCGGCGAAGCACACCAGGGCGATGAAGATGAACAGCATCAAAAACACCGCCATGGTGGTGACGAAGTCGTTTTGGTCCAGCACCCGGAACTGGGGCATGTAGAGCCAGTAGTTGCGGAACTCCGTGCTGTCCCGGTCATCGAAGTCGATGACGGCCAGGTCGTTGGCCGCCAGGTACGCCCGGCTGTCGTAGTCGTAGCTGCCCTGTTCTGCGATCGCCAGCTCCCGCGCCACCGGGTCCCAGGCGTCGAACACCTCGATCTCCGGGCCGGAGCGGTCCACGATCTCGTTGAAGAGTGCCTTGGCGAAGGGGTAGCTATCGCCCACATCCGCCACGTTGAAGAACACCCAGTTCTCCCGCCAGTAGTCGGTGAGGCCGGTGGTGATGGTCTCGTAGTCGGCGTCATCCAGCACATAGCAGCCCAGCAGCATGGTATAGCGCAGGGGCTCCGCCGGCGTGACGGACAGCTGCTCGCCGGTGACCGTGTTGGTGACGAGGGTCACGTCGCCGCCGGAGATGTAGTCGCTGCCGCCGTCGTCGTCCAGCACGTTGGCGCAGGTGCCGGGGACCAGGTCGATATTCTGGCCGGTGAGGGCGTTCCAGGCGCTCTCGGAGAAGAAGGCGGCCCCGCCCTGGATCTCCCGGTACTCCACGGTGTAGGTGGTGCCCAGGGCCCCGTTGTCCTGCGCCACGTCCACATATCCGTCCCCGGCCAGGGTGGCGGCCTCCACCTGCTGCCAGGAGGTGATGTCCACGCCGTACTCCTCCGCCAGGGCTTCCGCCTCGGCCCGCTCCGGCCAGTCCTGGTCAGCCCGCCAGTGGTACTCGAAGTCCACCGGCCGGGTGGAGAAGCTGTAGGCGGAGCTGGTGTTCAGCATGGGGGCATAGAAGGTGGCGAAGTAAGCGCCGGCAATGAGCAGCGTCATCACCAGCATGTTCCGCACGGTCTGGCGGCCCTGGAATTTCATCATCGAGGTGGCGATGATGTCCCGGTACTTGTGGCGCTTCCGCCAGCCGTTCACCACCGTGTGGAGCAGCATCATGTACAGGCCGATGAGGGCCGGCAGGTAGAACACCGCCGTCAGCCCCTCCGGGGGATACCAGTGGAGCACATTGACAAAGAAGTTGGGCATCAGATACCCAGCCACTGCCCCGATCACCACCAGAAGAATACCCACCCAGCCGTACCACCGCTTCACATCCCGGATGGGCTCAGAGGTGTGGGACTCCTGGACGATGTCGATGATGTTGGTGCGGCGGATGGAACGTCCCCCCAGGAAGAACAGCATGATCACCACATAGGCGGCAAAGGCCAGAGACAGGAGATAAGACTGGGGATCGAAAGACAGGGCCATCTCCCGGGAGTCCACCAGGAACAGCCGGAACAGCTGCCACACGCCCCAGGCCAGGGGGCCGCCTAAGACCGCCCCGGCGGCGCAGGAGCCCAGGGAGATCACCGCCAGCTCCCTGCCCATCTCCCGCTGCAGCTGGCGGCGGGTGGCCCCCAGGGCCAGGAACACGCCAGTCTCCCGGGACTTCTGCCGGAAGAACAGCCCTGCGGCGTAGGCGGTGAACACGGCGCAGCCGATGACCGCCAGGACAAAGACCATCATCACCTGCTTGCGGGAGTCACCCCCCTCCGGCAGGACCGTCAGGATGGTGGGGGAGCGCATCATGCAGGCGTAGGCGGTGATCAGCAGCACGGAGAAAAAGCTGCACCCGGCCAGAAGGGCGTACTGACCCTTATTTTTCCGCCGCAGGGCGGCGTACACTTGAGAAAAGGTGGTCATGGTCCTCACTCCTTCCCCATGTCCCGGATGGCGTCCAGCAGCCGGTCCTGGAAGGCGGCGCGGTCCGTGTCGCCCTTCTCCAGCGTCTGCCACACCACCCCGTCCCGGAGGATCACCACCCGGTCGCAGAAGGAGGCGGCAAAGGAGTCGTGGGTCACCATGAAGATGGTGGCCTCCAGAGACGCCTTGGCCTGCTCAAAGGACCGGATCACCGCCCGGCTGGACTTGCTGTCCAGGTTTCCGGTGGGCTCGTCCGCCAGGATCAGCAGGGGGTGGTTGATGAGGGCCCGGGCCACGGCACAGCGCTGCTTCTCGCCGCCGGAGATCTCCGCCGGGTATTTGTCCCGGATGGCGGTGATGCCGAACACGTCGCACAGCTGGTCGGCCCGCTCCTCCACCTGGGAGTTCACGGTCCCACCGATGATGGCGGGCAGGAGGATGTTCTCCCGGACGGTGAGGCCGTCCAGCAGCAGGAAGTCCTGGAACACGAAGCCCAGCTGCCGGTTGCGGACCTGGGCCAGGGCGTCCTCCCCCAGGTGGGCCAGTTCCGTCTTGCCCAGGGTGATCTGTCCGCTGTCGGCGGGGATGTAGCAGGAGATGCAGTTTAAGAGGGTGGTCTTGCC
>CALWOF010000154.1 GCA_944382995.1 uncultured Oscillospiraceae bacterium
CGGCGGAGCTGCTGGAGGTGTTCCAGTGGAGCGGCGCGGACCTGGAGTGCCGGGACAAGCTGGAGCGCATCCGGGAGGAGCTGGCGGACGTGATGAGCTGCTGCGTCCTGATGGCCGACGTGTGCGGCCTGGACCTGGACGAGATCCTCCGGGAAAAGGTCGCGAAAAACGAGGCCAAGTACCCGGTGGAAAAGGCCCGGGGCCGGGCCGACAAATACACGGAGCTGACCTGACCTGCCTGCCCCGCGCCGAGATCGGCGCGGGGCGCTTTCCGTTTCTGCGCCCGTTCCCCCGCGTCAAAATCCGGTGCCGGCGGGGAAATCTTTTTTGTGCGGATTGTTTCTTGACATTTGTTAGTTCGCTAACTAAAATATATCCAGTTCCGCCGGAAGGAGGTGTTTCCATGAAGCACGAACGGTATGTGGGGTTTGAGATCAAGGCCCTGTCCAATCTTCTGCGGCGCCGGCTGTGGGGCTCCACGGATCATCCCCACGGCGTGCTGACGGAGATCGAGGGGGTCCTCATCGGCTACCTCTGCCACAGTCAGGACCGGGAGGTCTACCAGAAGGATCTGGAGCGGGCGCTGTGCATCCGCAGCTCCACCGCCTCCCGTCTGCTGACGCGGCTGGAGGAGCAGGGGCTCATCCAGCGGTCCCTGGGCACAAAGGACGCCCGGATGAAGCGGATCACCCCCACGCCCCGGGCGCAGACCCTCAATGAGGAGGCCGAGCGGCGGATCGCCGAGACAGAGGCATCTCTGACCCGCGGCATCCCTCCCGACGAGATCGAGCAGTTTCTCGCTACGGCGGAGAAGCTCAAGCGGAATCTCATCTGACCCACAGCATCCGGCCGGGAGGCAGGCACGCCCCCGCCGGCGCGGAAACGACACAAGGAGGTATTGTTCACCCTATGAAGAAAAAACGCAGTCTGGCCAGCTGTATCCAGGAGTTCTGGCCAGTCACGATCCTCACGCCCATCTTCGTCATCGGCGAGGTGGCCTTTGACGTTCTGATCCCCCTGATGACCGGCAAGCTGCTGGACGAGGGCGTCAAGGCCGGCAGCATGGACCACATTCTCTCCTACGGTCTCACCGTGGTGGGCATGGCCATTCTGGCCCTGATCTGCGGCGGCCTCTCCGGCCGGTTCGGCGCCAGGGCCTCCACGGGCTTTGCCCGGAACCTGCGGCGGGAGATGTACAAAAACGTCCAGAAATTCTCCTTCGCCAACATCGACAAGTACTCCACCAGCGGCATCATCACCCGCCTGACCACCGATGTCACCAACGTGATGATGGCCTTCATGATGATCATCCGCATCGCCGTGCGGGCCCCCATCATGATGATCTGCGCCTGGGCCCTCACCTTCCGCATCAACCCCAAGCTGGCGCTGATCTTCCTGGTGGTGATCCCCGTGCTGGGCGTGGGGCTGTTCATCATCATGACAAAGGCCCACCCCATCTTCGAGCGCGTCTTCAAGCGCTATGACCACCTGAACAACGTGGTGCAGGAAAACCTGCTGGGCATCCGGGTGGTGAAGTCCTTCGTCCGGGAGGACCACGAGACGGAGAAGTTCGGCAAGGTCTCCCAGGAGATCTACCTGGACTTCTCCAAGGCCGAGCGCATCCTGGCCTTCAACATGCCCCTGATGCAGATCTGTGTCTACGCCTGCATGATCGCCGTGTCCTGGATCGGTGCCAACCTGATCGTGGTGGACGGCGTCATGACCACCGGCCAGCTCACCAGCATGTTCAGCTACATCATGATGATGCTGATGAGCCTGATGATGCTCTCCATGATCCTGACCATGATCATCATGGCCCGGGCCTCCGCCGAGCGGATCACGGAGATCCTCAATGAGGAGAGCGACCTGAAGAACAGCGACCACCCCGTGGAAGAGGTGAAGGACGGCTCTGTGGTCTTCGAGAACGTCAGCTTCTCCTATGCCAGGGACCCCGAAAAGGAGTGCCTGAAAAACGTGAACCTGACCATCCGGTCCGGCGAGACCGTGGGCATCCTGGGCGGTACCGGCACCTCCAAGACCACGCTGGTCCAGCTGATCCCCCGCCTGTATGACGCCACCGAGGGCCGCGTCCTGGTGGGCGGCGTGGACGTGCGGGACTACGACATGGACGCCCTGCGGGAGCAGGTGGCCATGGTCCTGCAGAAGAACGTGCTCTTCTCCGGCACCATCAAGGACAATCTCCGCTGGGGCAAGAAGGACGCCACGGACGAGGAGATGGTCCGCATGTGCAAGCTGGCCCAGGCGGACCCCTTTATCCAGGAGTTCCCCGACAAGTATGACACCTATATCGAGCAGGGCGGCACCAATGTCTCCGGCGGGCAGAAGCAGCGGCTGTGCATCGCCCGGGCCCTGCTCAAGCACCCCAAGATCCTGATCCTGGACGACTCCACCTCCGCGGTGGACACCAAGACCGATGCCCTGATCCGCAGGGCCTTCCGGGAGGAGATCCCGGACACCACCAAGTTCATCATCGCCCAGCGGGTGTCCTCCATCGAGGACGCCGACAAGATCCTGGTGATGGACGGCGG
>CALWOF010000155.1 GCA_944382995.1 uncultured Oscillospiraceae bacterium
GTGTCGTCCATGGCGCCGTGGAGCTCCTTGCGGTACCGGGCGATGAAGGGGATGGTGTTGCCCTCGTCCAGAAGGCGCACCACGTTCTCCACGTGGCGGGGGTCCTTGTCCAGCTCAGCCGCCAGCTGTTGGATGATGTCCTGCATGGGGCGTGATCCTTCCTTTTCTGTGAAATGGGGCGGCTGCCTGCCGCCCGGTCTGTAAGGGCCGCCTACATGGCGGCCGGGAGTGCGCCCCATTGGACGCAGGAATTCAGCCGGGGTGCCGGCTGGTCCCAATGTGCCCCCATTTTCTTTTTGAAAGATCAAAAAGAAAACGGTCGCACCCGGTCAAAAGAAAAAATGTTTCGGCGGGTCGGTCCGCATACATGCGGACCTCCTGCCGCCGGCGGAGGAAGGTTGGCCGTCCCTCGCGGCAGCCAGGGACGGAAACGCCCGGCCCTTGGGGAACCCTTCGGCCCGGGGAAGCCCCGGATACCCTCTGCGCCGATTTTACCCGCAAGGGGGACGCGACATCTGTAGCGCGGCGAAGCCGCGAACGGCTGTCCAGCGTAAGGCGGCAGAGCCGCGAACGGCTGCGCAGTCGCTGCCGCTGGCCTTCCCTTGCGGGGCAAGGGCCGACACACAGGTCGGCCCCTACAAGACGCTGGCTGTTTCTTGTTCTCTCGTAGGGGCGGACCTGCGTGTCCACCCGCCGGAGAGGTCTCTCTGCGGGACTGTGAGCGGCAGCGGGTTCAGGAGCAGGGGCCATGCGTCGACCATCCCGGTTTTCCTCCGCACCAGATACGCGGCGCAGGGGTGGCGTAAATGAGTAGTCCGGCGCGAGCCGGCAGAAGACTGGCAAGTTTGGTCAGCACCGATTCGGGAGACCCCCGTCCGCGCGGAGGGCCACTGCACCGGAGCGCGGCAAAGCGGTTTTCTCTTTGGACCGCGCACGGCCCGTTTCTCTTTTGACAAGACAAAAGAGAAATGGGGGGTGCGGCCCATTATCGGGTCCCGATAAATTCCCCCGCCGAAACCGGCGGAATGCCACGGCCATCATCATGGCCGCATCCCCGGGTGGTCAATAACCGCCCCTACATTCCCTGAAGGGGGGCGCATCCCGCATGGACAGTGTCCCCGGCGGGAAAGCCGGCCCCTCAGGGCTACCGCTCCGAAAGGGTCGCCGTTCACCAGAGGCGGTCTCCCTGAGAGCGGAGACCCGCCCTTCGAGCGGCGTATCCCCGACCAGAGATCGTTCTCCTTATTTGTGATACAGCTTCTTCGTCTCGTACTTGGCCTCGCAGCTGACGTTGATGCCCAGCCGCTTGAGGAGGTTCTCGTCCACCTCGCTGAGGATCACGGTGAAGTGGGCGTCGCAGCCCCGGAGCTTGGGCAGCTGCTGCTGGGCCAGCTCCGCCAGGGGATTGGTGAGGGCGGAGATGGTCAGGGCCATCAGCACCTCGTCGGTGTGGAGGCGGGGGTTCTTGTGGCCCAGGTACTCCGTCTTGAGCCGGCACACCGGCTCCAGCACCTGGGCGGAGATCAGCTCGAACTGGTCGTCGATGCCGCCCACGGCCTTTAGGGCGTTGAGCAGCAGGGCCGAGGCGGCCCCCAGCGTCTCGGAGGTCTTGCCGGTCACCACCCGGCCGTCCGGCAGCACCATGGCGCCGGCAGGGCCGCCGGTGGTCTCCGCCTTCAGCAGCGCGGCGGACACCGCCGGGCAGAGCTCCGGCGTGACGCCGGCCTGATTCATCACCAGCTCCAGCTTCCGCACCGGCTCGTCCCCGGCCTTGCCCCGCAGCCGCTCCACACAGGCGGTGTAGTACCGGCGGAGGATCTCCATCCGGCTGGCGGCGCAGCACACCGCATCGTCGCAGATGCAGCTGCCCGCCATGTTCACGCCCATGTCCGTGGGGGATTTGTAGGGGGACGTGCCCTGGATCTTTTCGAAGATGGCGTTGAGCACCGGGAAGATCTCCACGTCCCGGTTGTAGTTCACCGCCGTCTTGCCGTAGGCCTCCAGATGGAACGGATCGATCATGTTCACGTCGTTCAGGTCCGCGGTGGCCGCCTCATAGGCCAGGTTCACCGGATGCTTGAGGGGCAGGTTCCAGATGGGGAAGGTCTCGAACTTGGCGTAGCCGGCGGCGATGCCCCGCTTGTAGTCGTGGTAGAGCTGGGAGAGGCAGGTGGCCATCTTGCCGCTGCCGGGGCCCGGCGCCGTCACCACCACCAGGGGGCGGCTGGTCTCGATATAGTCGTTCTTCCCCAGGCCCTCGTCGCTGACGATGTGATGCACGTCGGAGGGGTAGCCGGCGATGGGATAGTGGCGGTAGCACCGGATGCCCAGGGCCGTCAGACGCTTCAAAAAGACGTCCGCCGCCCCCTGGCCGCTGTAGCGGGTCAGCACCACGCCGCCCACATAGAAGCCCATGCCCCGGAAGATGTCGATGAGGCGCAGCACATCGTCGTCATAGGTGATGCCCAGGTCCCCCCGGACCTTGTTCTTCTCGATGTCCGCGGCGTTGATGGCGATGACGAT
>CALWOF010000156.1 GCA_944382995.1 uncultured Oscillospiraceae bacterium
GCGACATCACGGAGATCTACTCCCACGAGCAGGCCATCGGCCAGTGCAGCAGGTTCCTGAACGGCCTCAACGGCGTCCGGGTCATCCCCTGCGACAACACCGCCGCCGCCGCCAAGATGGTGGCGGAGAAGGGCGACCGCCACGCAGCCGCCATCTCCTCCCACCCCTGCGCCGCCCTGTACGGCCTGGACGTGGTCAGCGACGAGATCCAGGACAGCGACAACAACTACACCCGCTTCATCTGCGTCACCAAGGACCCGGCCATCTACGCCGGCGCCAACCGGATCAGCCTCATCATCGCCTGCGACAACAAGCCCGGCGCCCTGTACGACATCCTCTCCAAGCTGGCGGCCCTGGGCATCAACATGACCAAGCTGGAGTCCTGCCCTGTCACCGGCCGGAACTTCGAGTTCATCTTCTTCCTGGAGCTGGAGGCCTCCGTCCAGGAGCCCGGCGTGCTGGCCATGCTGGAGGAGCTGGAGCGCAGCTGCGCCGGCTTCCACTTCCTGGGCAACTACGCGGAAGTGTGATCCATGGGTGAGAAGATCTGCGGCCTTGTGGGGCGGAGGCTGGGCCACAGCTGGTCCGTGCCCATCCACGCCGCCCTGGGCTGTGAGGGCTACCGCCTCATCGAGCTGGAGCCGGACGCCCTGGCGTCCTTCCTGGCCCGGCCCGACATCGGCGGGCTGAACGTCACCATCCCCTACAAGCGGGACGTGATGCCCCTCTGTGACGCCATCGACCCGGCGGCGGAGGCCATCGGCTCCGTCAACACCATCGTCCGGGGAGCGGACGGGAAGCTGACCGGCTACAACACCGACATCGACGGCTTCCTCTACATGGCCCGGCGGGCGGGCATCTCCCTGGCCGGGAGGAAGGTCGTCATCCTGGGCAGCGGCGGGGCGTCTCTGACCGCCCGGGCCGCCGCCCGGCGGGAGGGGGCGCGGGAGATCATCGTCATCTCCCGCGCCGGCCCGGACAACTACGAAAATCTCTCCCGCCACGCGGACGCGGAGATCCTGGTGAATACCACCCCCGTGGGCATGTATCCGGGGAACGGCGCCGCTCCGGTGGACCTCAACGCCTTCCCCCATCTCACAGGAGTGCTGGACGTGATCTACAACCCCCGCCGGACGGCCCTGCTGCTCCAGGGGTCGGCGCGGGGCATCCCCTGCTCCGACGGGCTGCCCATGCTGGTGGCCCAGGCCAAGCGGGCGGAGGAGCTCTTCACCGGCAGGCCCATCCCGGACAGCGAGAACGAGCGCATCCTCTCCCAGCTGCGGCGGGAGATGACCAGCATCATCCTCATCGGCATGCCCGGCAGCGGCAAGACCACGGTGGGGGAGGCCCTCGCCCGCCTCACCGGCCGGGAGGCCATCGACCTGGACGCCAGGATCGAAGAAGCCGCCGGCTGTTCCATCCCGGAGATCTTCGCCGCGGAGGGCGAGTCCGGCTTCCGGGCCCGGGAGGCCGCCGCGGCGGCGGAGGCCGGCAAACGCACCGGCGTCATCCTGCTCACCGGCGGCGGCATCGTCAAGACGGCCGCCAACTACGCCGCCCTGCACCAGAACGGCCGGATCTACCAGCTGGTGCGGGACCTGACGCTGCTGCCCACCGAGGGCCGGCCCCTGTCCCAGGGGGCGGACCTTGCCGCCATGTGGCAAGAGCGGGCGCCCCTGTACCAGCGGTTCCGGGACGCGGAGATCGACAACAGCGGCACGGTGGACGACACCGCCGCCGCCATCTGGAGGGAATTTAGTGAACATTCTGGTGATTAACGGCCCCAACATGAACATGCTGGGCATCCGCCAGCCGGAGATCTACGGCAGGGCCACCTACGAGGACCTGAAGGCCATGGTCCAGGCGGAGGCGGACAAGCTGGGCGTGACCGTCTCCTTCTTCCAGTCCAACCACGAGGGGGCGCTGGTGGACGCCATCCAGCAGGCCTACTTCGACCATGTGGACGGCATCATCATCAACCCGGCGGCCTACACCCACACCAGCGTTGCCCTGCTGGACGCGGTGAAGGCCGTGGGCATCCCCACGGTGGAGGTCCACGTCTCCGACCCGGACAGCCGGGAGGAGTTCCGCCATGTCTCCTACATCCGCTCCGCCTGCGCGGCCACCATCCGGGGCCACGGCCTGCCGGGGTATGTGGAGGCCCTGCGGCTCCTCTGCGGCGCCGGCGCTTGACAAACGGCGGCCTCTGGCGGATAATGTACCCATACCCCACCGGGTATGGGAGGTGAGCCCATGAGACAGTGTATGGACGCGGACAACCTGCACCGCCGCCTGAAAAAGATCATCGGCCAGGTCCAGGCCATCGACCGCATGATCGACGAGGACGTGCCCTGCGAGGACGTGCTCAGCCAGATCAACGCCGCCAAGTCCGCCCTGCACAAGTGCGGCCAGGTGGTGCTGGAGGGCCATATCCGGCACTGCGTCCGGGACGGCATCCAGCACGGGGACGCGGACAAGACCATCGAGAGCTTCACCAAGGCGGTGGAGCGGT
>CALWOF010000157.1 GCA_944382995.1 uncultured Oscillospiraceae bacterium
AGCTGCATCCGAAGCAGCTGGCTGCGGACCCGGTTGTCCCCCATCATCATCACCACGATGCAGCTGTGCTCATCCACAGGCAGCAGCTCGAACCGCCGGGCGGTCATCTGCTTTTTGCCGGCGGCGGCCACATAGGCGGGGTAGCGCATGAGGCTGCTCACCGCCCGGCCGGCCTGGGAGATCACCTGGTCCAGCTCCTCCATCTTCATCTGGAGGGACTGGTTGATCCGCTCCGTCTCCGCCACGGAGAGCCGCTGGCGCTCCATCAGCTCGTTGACGTAGAGCCGGTAGCCCTTGGGGGAGGGCACCCGGCCGGCGGAGGTGTGGGGCTGCTCCAGATAGCCCAGCTCCGTCAGGTCCGAGAGCTCGTTGCGGATGGTGGCGGAGCTGACGCCCCCCATCTCTCCGGCGATGGCCTTGGACCCCACCGGCTCGGCGGTGCGGATGTAGTCCTCCACCACCACCTTCAGTATTTGCTTTTTCCGGTCCGTGAGTTCCACAAAAAGCACCTCTGGCGCGACGTGTTGTCTCAATCGTTTTAGCACTCCATTCCCCGGAGTGCTAAAACGAGTTTACCACTGCATCCCCGTATTGTCAACGGATGGATATAAACAAATTGTAAACAAATCCCGCAGGTTTTTTGGACGCCGCCGGACGCGGAGCGGAGAGGCGCCGGCCGCCCCTCCGGGCAGCCGGCGCCTCGGCTTTTCAGTTGGAGCCTCCGCCTCTTCACAGCCGGAGGCGGGCGGTCTGCCGGGACACCAGCCCCGCCCGGCGGAGAGCCGGGAGCAGGGCCGCGAACAGCAGGGCCAGCAGGGCGGTCTGCACCGGCAGCATGATGAGGTTCTTCACCGCGCTGAGGGAGGCGCTGGCATACCAGGTGGCCAGGCTGAACGCCCCATTGCTGTTGAGAATGGCCATCCACAGCGCCCCCAGCACCACGTTCTGCACATTGGTCAGGAGCTTTGCGCAGAAGATCCGCCGCACCGTCAGGGGCCCGCGGTAGAAGAACAGGGCGTAGGTAAACACCCCCAGCATGGTGGTGAGGGTGTAGCCGGGAAAGTAGGGGTAGCCGCCCCCGCCGGTGAGGAAGAAGCTCAGGTTGTCCTCCGCGAAGGCGAACAGCAGCCCCAGCACGGGTCCGCAGACCCAGGCGCACACGCTCCGGGCCAGGAAGCCCCAGGTGACCCTGGCCCCGCCGAAGAGGGGCACCGACGGGATCTGGGCCAGGACGATGCACATGGCGATCATCAATGCGGCAAAGACCAGCTTCCGCAGGTCCCGGAGCTCGCCGGCGGCATTGCGCCAGTACCGGGCAGAAAAGGGGTGGGCGTACATAAAAAGACCTCCTTCTTGTTTCGGCAGTCCGAAGGATCGGAGAAGCCGCATAAGAGGAAGGCCGGTGTGGTCCCTGTATGCGGCAGCGGGATGCGGGGCCCACACTGCGGGCACGCGGCCCTTTCGTCCGGAAAGCAACTCCCCGTCTCTCCGGCACTGGGTCACACGTGGGCTCCTACTCTGTCTGTTGCTGTCTATTATAGGCGATCTGCGGGAAAACGCAAGACAAAAAACGGCGTTGCATTCCCGCTGCCGGTATGATATTTTGGAGTCAGCTCACATCGGAAAGGAGCCTTTGCCATGGCGCGCGTCTTTCTCCACGGTCTGGGCCAGGGACCGGACAGCTGGCAGCCTGTCCGCGCCTGCCTCTCCCCCGCGCCTGATGACGCCCTCCCCGACCTGGCCGCTCTGCTGCGGCGGGGGGACGGCACCTACGGTGCGCTGCTGGCCTCCCTCGCCGCCGCGCTGGAGGTCCTGCCGGGGCCGCTGGACCTGTGCGGCCTCTCCCTGGGGGCGGTGCTGGCCCTGGACTATGCCGCCCGGCGTCCGGAGCGGGTGCGCTCTCTGGTCCTCATCGCCCCTCAGTTCCGGATGCCCAGGCGGCTGCTGGCGCTCCAGGACCTGCTGTTCCGCCTTTTGCCGGAGCGGCTGGTCACCGGCGGAACAGACCTGAAAAAGGCAGAGCTGCTGACGCTCACCCGGTCCATGGCGGACCTGGACCTGACGGCCCCGCTCCCCGGGCTCGCCTGTCCGGCGCTGGTGGTCTGCGGTGCGCGGGACCGCGCCAATCTCCCCGCGGCCCGGGAACTGGCCGGCCTCCTCCCGGAGGCGGAGCTGCGGGTCTTCCCCGGTGCCGGCCATGCGCTGAACCGGGAGACGCCGGAGCTCCTGGCACAGGTCCTCAGCGCGTTCTGGTCGAACCGACCCTGAAGAAAAAGTCCCCGGGCCCTGACGGGTCCGGGGAATTTCATCTCCTGGGAGAATTACTGCTGGGGAGCGGCGGCAGCCTCTTCCGCGGCCTTCTTGGCAGCGGCGGCCTTCTCCGCCTGGGCCTTCTTGATGGCCTTGTACTTCTCCTTCTCCTCCGCGGTGGCGGCGGGAAGGATGGCGTCCCGCGGGCAGACCTTGGTGCAGAGCTTGCAGCCCACGCACTTGTCGTAGTCGATGACGGCCA